>SLDT01000208.1 GCA_007125125.1 Gemmatimonadota bacterium
CGCCCTGCCGCCCCGCGCCGCCCCGCCCTGCGCCCACCCAGCCCCGCGCCGCCCTGTACCGGGCCGCACTACGCCGCGCCGCGCCGCCTCGATCGAGTTCGCCTGCGCGCGGGGCCGGGTACCAGGCAGGGAGCGCACGCCTTTCCGGCTTGCGTGGCGCACCCCCGCCGTCGCACTTTCGGGGGCCATGACGCTCATCCTGTCCTCGACCGCACCGTCGCTTTCGCACCAGGCCCCGCCCGTGCGCTCCCTTCCGCCCCGAACAGCACGATGAATGCCCTCCGAAGGAAACCGGGCGGGAGCCCACGAGCGGCCCGTCCCCGTGCACTCCTCGTCGCGCTCGTCCTGCTCATCGCGGGCTGCAAGCCGATCACGGGGCTCGACCTCGACATGGCGCTCTACGACCCGCTACCCGCCCTGGCAGCCATCGACTTCGCGACGATCCAGCCCGCACAGCCCTTCCCATACTGGGAGCTCCGCTTCTCGCTGGGTGCCGAGCATGGCGAGGACGAAGTGATCGGCACCGGCGGATGGCTCCCCCGTGGGAACCTTCCGCCCGAGGCGCGCGCAACCCTCGACGAGGTCCGGCTACCCAGCGGATTCGCCGGTGGCTGCCTCCCGAGCTGGTGCTTCAAGTACATCGTCGGGGTCGATGCGCGGGGAGCCGTCATCACGATCGACACAGTCGAACGGCTCACCGAGTTCGTCGGCCCCGTCGGGTCCCTCGCCGAGGCTGTACTCCTTCTGGACGCGCACGGCTACCACTGGCACGACGAGGACCAGGGGGTCCGCGAGCACCTCGACCGATGGGAGGCGGTGGTCCTGGAGCTCGTCCGGGCCTGCGACCCGATCCAGAGCGACCGCGTCGTCCTCGACCTCGCGCGGGACGATGGCACCCTGACCCCCCGACGCCGCGAAGTCTGGCAGCGCCTGGAGGGCGCCTGCGTATGAATGACCGCACCCTCACCCGACGCCCCCTCTTCTGGGTCTTCGTCGCCGTCCTCGTCGCGGGCTCCGTCACCTTCGCCGTCCGCAACTTCACCGAGGCCTTCCCGGTCGCGAACATCGAGCTCGAGATGGACCGCGTCGCTGCCCTCGGCGAGGCACGCGCCCTGGCCGAGGAGCGTGGCTGGGGCCCGGATGCCTTCCGCCAGGCTGCGAGCTTCGGTGATCCCGATCCCGAGGTCCGCGTCTACCTCGAGCTCGAGCTCGGCGAGGACGACGCGATCGGCCGCCTTGTCTCCGAGGGCGAGATCCACCCCTACCGCTGGCAGGTCCGTCACTTCACCGAGGGCGAGACCCGCGAAGCCCTCATCCGGTTCACACCCGCGGGCGCGCCCTACGGTTTCCGCCTCACCCTCCCCGAGGACGCCCCCGGCGCCGCCCTGCCCGCCGACGAAGCCCGCGCCCTCGCCGAAGCCGCTGCCATCGCCCCCCCATGGGGCGTCGACCTCGCCCGCTTCGAGCGCGTCGAGAGTTCCCAGGAGACCCGCCCCTCGGGCCGCGTCGACCACACCCTCGTCTATGAACGCATCGGCACCGACCTCGGCGATGCCGACATCCGCCTCCGCCTGCGCGTCTCGGGCGACGAGCTCACCGAGCTCACCCACACCGTCCGTGTCCCCGAGGCCTTCAGTCTCCGCTATGCCGAGATGCGCACCGCCAATACGCGGCTCGCCCTCATCGCCAGCCTCCTCTTCATCGGGCTCTTCCTCGTCGTCGGCTGCGGAGGCGGCCTCTTCTACCTCATCCGCACCCGCTGGCTCGAGTGGAAGACACCCCTCGCCTGGGGCGCCATCGTGGCCGGTGTCATGGCCCTCGCCTCGCTCAACCAGCTCCCCCTCGCCTGGATGGGGTACGATACCGCGCTCGACACCTCGACCTTTCTCTTCGAGCAGTTTGCCCTCGCGATCGGCATCTTCGCCGCCGGCACCCCCTTCCTGGCCCTCATCTTCATGGTCGCCGAGAGCCTCGGCCGCCGCGCCTTCCCGCGCCAGCCCCAGCAGTGGCGCTTCTGGCACCCCGACGTCGCCCGCAGCGCCCCCGCCCTCGGCCGCACCATCGGAGGGTACGCCGTCGCCGCCATCGAGATCGGCTTCGTCATCGCCTTCTACCTCTGGGCCACCCGCCGCGAAGGGTGGTGGATGCCCTCGGAAGCCCTCATCCAGCCCGACCTCCTCGCCACCGCCTTCCCCTGGCTCACCGCCGTCTCGATCGCCCTCTTCTCCGGCTTCTGGGAAGAAGCCCTCTTCCGCGCCGTGCCCATCGCCGGCGCCGCCCTCATCGGGGCCCGCTACGGGGGGCGCCGCTGGTGGATCCTCGCCGCCCTCATCCTCCAGGCCGCCGTCTTCGCCGCCGCGCACGCCGACTACCCCCAGCAGCCCTCGTACGCCCGCCTCGCCGAACTCTTCCTCCCCGCCCTCTTCTGGGGCGTCCTCTACATCTGGTTCGGCCTCGTCCCCGTCATCATCGCGCATGCCGGCTATAACCTGACCCTCATCTCGATCCCCATCTGGGTCGCCGACACCCCCGGCATCTGGGTCGACCGCATCGCCATCGTCGCCATCGGCCTCATCCCCCTCTGGATCGTCCTCTGGCACGTCGGGAGGAAGGGCTTCCGGCCCCAGCTCCCCGCCTGGGCCTCGCACGCCGCCTGGCGCCCACCGGAGGAACACACCCCGGAGCCCGCACCCACCGCACCCACCGCGACCGTCCCGCCCGAGCCCGGTCGCGCCCGTGAGGGGCGGGGTGCCGGAGAAGGGGCGCCTGCCGGTGAGGGCGTGCCCGCTGGTCAGGTCGCGGGCCACGAGGAGGGCTCCCCTGCGCACCCCGTGCCCATCGCCCTTCCGGCGCGCCCCTTCCTCGTCGGCTGCGCGCTCGTCGGGATCGTCCTTCTCGCAGTCGGATTGAGGGTTCCGGCCGACGTCGGGCCCCTCGAACTCGACCGGGGCGAGGCCGTGGAGGCGGCCCGTGCCCTGCTCGCCGAGCGCGGGTTCACCCTCGACGAGGAGTGGCGCGCGCTCCCCGTGCCCATCGGCGGAACGACCCCCGCGCACCGCTTCGTCTGGGACGAGGGCGGCCCCGAGTCCTACCGCGCACTTCTCGGCAACTACCTGCGCACGATCGGTTGGGAGGTGCGCTTCGCCCGCTTCACCGGCCCCGTCGAGGAGCGCGCCGAGGAGTTCCGCGTCTCACTCCAGGCCGACCGGACTGTCCGCGCATTCTCGCACCGGCTCCCGGAGGGCCGCGCCGGGCCCATCCTCCCCGAGGAGGAGGCCCGCATCCTTGCCACCGCCGAGCTCGAGCGTGTCTACGGGCTCGCGCCGGCCCTCGTCGAGGAGGTCTCGGCCGTTTCGACCCAGCATCCCGACCGGCTCGACTGGACCTTCATCTGGTCTGACCCGGTGGCCTGGGAACTCGAGCGCGGGGAGGCGCGGCTCCGGGTCGGGATCGCCGGGGACCGGGTGAGCGGACTCGGGCGCTTCGTGCATGTCCCCGAGGAGTGGGAGCGGGAGCAGCAGGCAAAGCAGGCCCGCCTCGCACCGCTCACCACGCTCCGGGGATTCCTTGGCTTCCTGCTCCTCGGGGGAGCCGCCTTCGCCGGGCTCGTCGTCTGGGCCCGCGGCGGTCTCGACCGCCGGGCCGCTGCCGTCCTTGCCGGGGTCGGGGCCATCCTCTTCCTGATCCCCATCTGGAACGCGATGCCGGTCGCGGGGGCCGGCTTCACGACCACGCAGGGCTTCGGGGAGCAGCTCCTCATCTCGATGGGCATCGGGACGCTCGGGATGCTCCTTGCCGCCGCGGCGCTCGGCCTCGCCGCGGGGCTCGCGCATGGCTGGCTCGGTGCGGACCCCGAGCGGCCCTTCCTCAGGGGCCGGCCCGCCGGGGCGCCCCACCCTGCGCTGCTCGGCGGAGCGCTCGGCCTTCTCCTGGCCGGGCTCCCGAGGGCAGCCGGTACGCTCGGCCCGACGGACCCCCCGGCCCTGCCTGGGACCTCCGCAGCGGGGGACTTCGTTCCCTGGCTCTCGGTGGGGCTCTCTGCCGGGTTCACCCTCCTCCTGGTGGGGATGATCTTCCTCCTGATCCTTCTCGTGGTCGATCGGGCCACAGCGGGGTGGACCACTCGCAAGTCGCTCGGGGTGGGCATGCTCCTCGTCTTCGGGTTCATTCCCGCGCCGACGATCGCCGAGACCCTCTGGATGCAGGCCGGGGTGGGACTTGCGGCGGGGCTCATCTTCCTTGGGGTCCATCGGCTTGCCCGGAGCTGGGGGGTTGCCTTCGTTCCCTGGTTGGCGGCAACCCTCGGGGCGATCGCCCTCATCAGCCCGCTTCTGCATCCGGGCCACGGTGGTGCCCGGCTCGGCGCTCTTCTGGGCCTCGCTCTCGTCGCCGTGATCGCGCATCGGTGGAGCCGCTACATCGAGGCCAAAACATAGGGCGGGTTATGTTTTTGGCCCGGCGGCATGGGAGGGCTCCCCGGGGTGGTCCGCGACGGGGACCGCGCGAGCGGGCGGAGGGGCCGGGTCGAGTCCGGTGGCCGGCTGCTTGCCGGGCGCGAGGCGCCGCCCCAAATTGGCCCGATGCAGCTTCGGGCACCCGGCCCGGCCTTGTCTCCGACCCCGACCCCGACCCCGTGAGGTCCATGCCATGAAGCCCCGGTTCGCTCACCCCCTGCGGATGGTGGCGCTCCTCTGCGCCCTCGTTCTCACCGCTCCGGCCCTTCAGGCCCAGCAGGAGCTTCGGACCGAGTCCGAGGAATCCTTCTTCCAGTCCTTCACGAGCCACGACGGGATGATGGACTACCTGAGGGCGATGCAGGCGGTCTCGCCCGACATGCGCCTCGCCAGCTACGGACAGAGCTGGCAGGGACGCGACCTGCCTTTTGCGATCTTCGCGCGGCCGATGATCACGCAGCCGTGGGAGGCGATCGCCTCGGGCAAGCCGATCGTGCTCTTCCAGACGAACGTGCATGGCGGGGAGCGCACCCAGCGCGAGTCCGTGCTCATCCTCATGCGGGAGCTCGCCACCCGCGGCACCGAGATGAACGGGTACCTCGACGACCTCATTCTCCTCGTCGTGCCGCAGATCAACCCGGACGGCTTCGAGGCACAGCCGCGTGCCACGAGGGGCAACGCCTGGGGCATCGACCTGAACCGGGACTACATCAAGCTCGAGCAGCCCGAGATCCGCAACCTCGTCACGAACCTCTACCATCGCTGGTACCCCCATGTCATCGTCGACGGGCACAATGGTGGCGCGCGCCCCTACAACATGATGTACATCACCGCCTCGAACGCCTCGGTGAACCAGGAGCTGATGGACCTGAACAACTTCGGGCTCTTCCAGCACCTGCGCGAGCGCAATGAGGAGGCGGGCTTCAAGGCCTTCTGGTATCCGCGCGGAAACGCCGAGTTCTGGGGGAATGCCCCGCACTACCCGAGGATCGGGATGACCTACGCCTCCTTCATGAACAGCCTCGGGATGACCTTCGAGACTCCGGCCCAGTCGATGGAGAGCGGCATCCAGTCCGGGGTCGTCACGTACGGGGCGGTGCTCGAGTACGTCGTGAACAACCGCGACACCGTGCTTTCGACCGTCGAGAACGCCCGCCGGGAGACGATCGAGATGGGGCTGACGCCCGGCCTCGAGGTCATGGTCGACATGCGCCAGGTCGACCACGACTTCACCGTCTCCTACGAGATCCCGGACCCCGACAACCCGGGGGAGTTCATCCTCGTCGAGGAGGGCCGCCTCCGCACGAAGCCGGAGGTCACGAGCTCGCGCGATCGCCCCTGGGCCTACGTGCTCCCGCGCGACGCGCTCGACGCCGTGGCCTTTCTCCGTCGCCACAACATCACCGTCGAGGTCCTTCGCGAACCGGTGAGTGTGGACCTCCAGGCCTATACCCTCGCGGGGGTGAACTACCGCCGCGAGTACAACCATGAGGGGGCGGTGCAGGTCGAGGTCGGCGAGGTGCTCGAGATCGAGCGCACCCTCCCGAGGGGCACCTTCATCGTTCCGACCGCGCAGGTCATGGGGAGGCTCGTGGCCCACCTCCTCGAGCCCGAGACCGACGACAACCTCGTGCTCTGGGGACAGATGAACCACCTCCTCCCGACCGCACGGCTCGCCGCCATCGAGGCGGGGCAGCGGGGACCGGGCGGAGACCCCCCGCCCCCGCCCCTGATCCCGATCTTCAAGATCCTCGAGGAGACCCCGCTCCCGACGGAGCTCCTCTTCGATCCGGGGCTCGTGCAGACCCACAGGCAGCCCGTCGGCGCGGGCGTCGGGCGCTGAACCACGCCGGCGCCGCAGCCCATCGGGCGGGCGCGGCGCCGACGCCGTATCACGGGTGGCGGGGTGCGATCCCCTTCACCCGCCCTCGAGGGAGGCGAGCCACTCCCTGAGCGCTTCGAGGTGGTGGCGGTTCAGCGCGTGGGAGGGGTCGGCCTCGTAGAGCGCCTCGCGGGTCCGGATCCCCTCGGCGATGGCGGCTCGAGCACCGGACGTGTCGCCGGCCCGGACGAGGACCCGTGCATGCGCTGCATGATAGAAGGCGATGTCGACGTGGGCCTGGCGGTTTTCGAGGTCGCGCGCGCGGAGCTCGGTGAACCGGACGAGCGCTTCTTCGCAGTGGGGGAGTCCCTCGATGGGCCGCCCGGCCTCGGATGTCACCTCGCAGAGGAGCTGGAGGCCGACCGCGACATCGCGGAGCGCGTTCATGTTCGAGGGGTCTTCCCGAGCCATCTCCTCGCGGGCCGAGAGGGAGTGGGCGAGATGGCTGAGCGCCTCCCCGGGCTCCCCGGCGGCGCGGTGCATCGCTCCGATCCGCTCGTGGACGAGGCCTCGGAACCGCCGCACGCCCCAGGCCTCGCTCGCGGCGAGGGGCGGGGACTCGAGGACCTCGAGCGCCTGCAGGTAGCCCGCGAGGGCTCCCTCCGGGTCCTCCAGGTTGGGGAAGACCGGATGGCCCGTGTGATCGGAGAGCTTCACGTGCGCGATCACGACCTCGAGGTGCGGCGCCTCCTCGTCGGGGGACGCTCCGGACGCGACGGCCTCGTAATGGGCGAGCGAACGGGCCAGGTGCTCGATCCCCTCTTCGATCTCGCCCAGCCAGGGGAGCACGTCGCCGAGCCTCCGTTCGGTCGAGGCCATGAGGGCGAGGTTCTCGGGATCATCCGGCGAGATGGCGAGCAGGCCGGCCGCGAGGGCCTCGGCTTCACGCAGGGCGCGGAGGGCACCATCGGTATCGCCGAGGCTCGCGCCCGTCGGGTCCCCGGCGATCGAGGCGAGGCGCAGGTATCCGAGAGCGAGGTCACGCGTGAGGGTGGGGTCGCCCGCACCCTGCTCGGCGAGCCCTGCAAGGTGGTCGAAGGTGCGGGACACGAGGAGCTCCCTCGCCGCCGTTGCGCCCGCGAGAGGCTCGATCGCGTCGTGCACGTCGAAGAGGAGGGTCGTCGTGATCTCGCGCCGCTCCTCGAAACGGGCCTCGGCGCGCGCACGCTCGGACTCGGCCACGCCGGCCTGCCAGACGGCGAGCGCTCCTCCTCCCACGAGGGCCAGGAGTGTGACTGCGGCAGCGGAGACCCCGACGCGGTGTCTCCGGGCAAAGGTGCGCAGGCGGTAGCCCGCGGTGTTCGGGCGCGCCCGGACGGGGAAGCCGGCCAGATGCCGCTCGAGGTCGTCGGCGAGCTCGGCCACGGAAGAGTACCGACGCTCGGGCTCCCTGCGGAGCGCCATCAGGACGATGTTGTCGAGGTCGCCCCGGAGAAGGTGGGGAAGAGTCGGGTCCGGGTCCGGCCCGGAGCGCTCGGAGGCATCGGACGACGGTATCCCCGTGCGGGCCGCCTCGCTCGGGGGGACGGGATCGGTCGTGGCGCGCTCCTCCAGGAGGGTCTGGAGCGAGGAGCTTCGGGGCTCGAAGGGGCGCTGTCCGGTCAGGAGCTCGTAGAGGAGCACCCCGAGGGAGTAGACGTCCGTGGCCGTCGTGACGGATGCGCCGCTGAGCTGCTCGGGGCTCGCATAGGCCGGGGTCAGGACCCGGTCACCGACCTCGGTCAGCCCGCCTTCCGGATCGAGCCCCGGGTCGAGGAGGCGCGCGACCCCGAAGTCGAGGAGCTTCACTTCGCCCTCGGCCGTGACGAGGAGGTTCGAGGGCTTGAGGTCGCGGTGGATGACGAGGTTCTGGTGGGCGAAGTGCACCGCGGCGCAGACGGCCTGGAAGAGTCGGATGCGCTCCGTGACCGAGAGCGCCCGTTCGCGGCAGTACCGGGTGATCGGGACCCCCTCGACGAGCTCCATCACGAACCAGGGTTGCCCTGTCTCGGAGATCCCGCCGTCGAGAAGGCGGGCGATCCCGGGATGCTCGAGTGCCGCCAGGATCTCGCGTTCGCGGTGGAAGCGCTGGAGGATGGACTCCGAATCCATCCCCCGACGGATGAACTTCACGGCGACGCGCTTCTCGAAGAGCCCGTCGGCGCGCTCGGCTTCGAAGACGCGACCCATTCCCCCGCTCCCGATCTCGCGGACGAGCCGCCAGGGTCCGACCCGTGCGCCGGGGGCGAGCGCCGGGTCGGGTGGCGCGGAGAAGGCAGCGGCCGGCGCGGGCGGGGGCGATTCGAGAAAGCCGTCCTCCTTCTCGAGGTGCTCCAGGAGGCTCGACACCTCGGCCCGGATCGCCGGATCCGTCGCCTCGCGCGCGAGGAAGCTCTCTCGCTCCGGCGCCGGCAGCTCGAGCGCTCGGTCGAAGAGTTCGCGAACCCGCTTCCAGGCGGCCGGATCGAGCATGTGCGGGGTCAGCGCGGCGCGTCGGGGGATGCCCCGTGCGGTGGTGGGCAGGTGCTCGTCTCGAGTTCGCGTCGGAGCCAGCTTCGAGCAAGTTGCCAGTCGCGCTTCACCGTCGCCGGCGAGATCGAGAGGACTTCGGCCGTCTCCTCGATGCCGAGCCCACCGAAGTAGCGAAGCTCGACGACCCGCAGCGAACGAGGGTCCTGCTCTTCGAGGCGCCCGAGCGCCTGGTCCAGGGCGAGCAGGTCGATGTCGAACCCTTCAGCCCGCGCCATTTGGTCATGAAGTGTCACGTTGCGACCGCCGCCCCGCTTCGCCGCGCGATGCCTTCTCGCATGGTCCACGAGGATCCGGCGCATCGCCTGCGCGGCGATCGCCAGGAAGTGTGCACGGTTTCGCCAGCTCGTGCTGCGCTGTTCGACGAGCTTCAGGTAGGCCTCGTGGACGAGCGCGGTGGGCTGGAGGGTGTGGTCTGCGCGCTCGTCCCGCATGTAGCGCTCGGCCAACCGATGCAGCTCATGATACACAAGCGGGATGAGCTCCTCCTCGACCCCATGGGCACCCGCCTCGAGCGCCCGCAGGAGTCGGGTGACCTCGCCGGTCTCGCCGTGGCCCTCGTGCCTGTTCGCCATTCGCTTTCTGCCTGCGGTAGGTGCCGGGCAGCGTCCGCGGGAGAACGGCTTCTCCCTCCGCGTCGCCGAAAGAGGAGCCGAACATAGGTTGACCCGGACCTGACGAGCAAATGATGTGCCGCCTTCGTCATGTCGCGAGGGGTCCGGCCGGGCGCCGGTCGGCTGGATGCGCGTCCGATCCGCCTCCCGGACAGCCGCTCAGTAGCGGGTGAGGTAGACATCGTGGACCTGGCCGGAGATTTGGCTGAGGAAGGGTCCGAAGATGACTTCCTGGTTGAGCGGCTGGGCTTGTTGCAGCCACATCCGGCGGTCGCTGCCCTGGAACCGCTGGAACCAGATGATCGTGAGCTGATCGTCGACCCATTCACTTTGCTGCGAGAGCGTGTAGACATTGTCGTCAAAGGGGGGAGGCTCCGTGTACGTTCCGGTGACCTGGGTTTCCCCTGCGGTGTGGTTCAGGTCGAAGTCTCCCAGATGGCGGCCATCCGATGCACGGCACTTCCGCCAGCGGCCCTGCACGGTCGCCGGGACGCCCTCGGGGGCCTGTTCGATCACGAGGGACGCGCTCGCCTCGAGTGAACCGGCGGTTGCCATGATCGACACGTTGCCGCCACTCCACGCAAAGGCGAGACCTGCATCATCGACGGATCCGATGCAGGGGCTCGAGGAGCTCCACTCGATCTCGATCCCGGGAATCTCGGTGCCGAACTGGTCAAGCACCCTGGCCGAGAACTGGGTTTCGGAGAGGCGTGACACCTCGGCCACTGCAGGCTCGATCACGATGGAGGTGGGCTCGGGCGGAGCCGAGGAGACGATGACCAGGGCCGATCCGGTGACGCCCTGCGCGCCCGCCGTAACCGACGCCAGGCCCGGCGCGACCGCCGTGACGAGTCCGTCACCATCGACTACCACGATCGAGGGGTTGCTGCTCGCCCACGCGAACTCCAGTCCATCCATCGGCACATCGTTCGCGTCGAATCCCGTGGCGGTGAGTTGAGCGGTCGCGCCAGGCCCGGGGAGCTGGATGGAGTCCGGGGTCACGTCGATGCGGTCGAGCGGGGGTGCCGTCCCGGAGGGGGGTGTGCGCACCAGCCACACGAGCTGGTTCGTCGAAGCGATGCGGTCCGTGTAGTCTCCCTGGAGTCGATCGATGTCGTGGGCCGTCGCGCCTGCGATCAGGGACGTTCGGGTTCCACCGGCCACGACGACGTTCCAGTCCACGGTAAGCGCATCGTTCATCCAACGGCTCGTGGTGTTCAGGGTGGCCGTGGTGCCCGGGTACTCGATGCTCGTCATGGTCCCGCTCACCCCCGCCTCGCCAGCCTCGTGCTGGAGCTCGAGATCCATCAGGTGCTCGCCCGTGTCGAACCCGCAGACGCGCCAGATCCCGGCCACCGTCGACGGTGGGCCGGCAGGGCCAGGCTCCACATTCACGGTCGCCGCGCCGAAGAGATCACCCACGGCGGCACGGATCGTGGCGCCCCCCCCGCCGAAGGAAAGGGCGGTGCCGTCAGCGTCGACGTCAATCACGCAGGCGTTCGTGCTCGTCCACTCCACCTCGATCCCGGGCATGATTTCGCCGAACTGGTCTCGGACCTCGGCGCTGAACTCAAGGGTCTCGTCTCGTTCCAGGTCGGCTGACGAAGGGCTGACCGTAACAGTGGCGGGAACGGGGGGCTCCTGCACGACCATGACCACCGCCGAGCCGACGATCCCCGCCGCGGTGGCCGTTACGGTCACCTGTCCTTCAGCCAGAGAGGTGACGAGCCCGTCAGCGTTCACGGTTGCCACACTCGGGTTGCTGCTTGACCAGGTCACATCGACCCCCTCGACCGGGAGGTCGGCCGAATCGAAGACCGTCGCGACGAGCTGTCCTGTTGCACCCGCGCCGGTGAGTTCCAGTGTGTCCGGGGTCACTTCGATCCGGGCGAGGGGGGGCGGTCCTTCGCTGATTCGAGAGAGGTAGACCTCCTCGGAGCCGAGTTCCGCCTGATCCACGAGGGGACCCGTCAGGAGTTCCCGGTTCAGAGCCGTCGCCCCGTCGATCGCGACGCTTCTCTCCCCACCAGAAACGGGCTGTGTCCAGCGCAGGGTGAGGCGATCATCGCTCCAGTTGCTTGTGGCACCGAGGGTGTAGGTCGCGCCGCTCGCACGCGTCACGGTGCCGGAGACCTCGGTCTCACCCGCGATGTGGGTGAGATCTGCAACACCGATCACCTGGGAGGTGATGGCCCCGCAGATCCGCCACTCCCCGGCGAGCGTGGTTGGGACTCCCTCCGGCGCCGGCGCGATCTCGACCGAGGCGGTTCCTTGCGTCGTCCCGGCCGTGGCTCGGATCGTTGCACTCCCCCCGATCCAGCCCGTCACGATCCCGCTAGCCTCCACGGATGCCCGGCAGGTGTTCGACGACGACCAGATGATCTCGGCATCCGGAATCTCGTCTCCGAACTGATCGAAGACCGTCGCGGTGAAGGCCACTTCGGACAGTCGCTCGAGCTCGGCGCTCTCCGGCTCCACGACCACGAGAGCGGGCTCCGGTTGCTCGGGGTCGACGATCACCACTGCCGAACCGGTGATCCCCTCGATCGTCGCGGTCACAACGGCCTCACCCTCGGCGATTGCGGTCACGACGCCGGTGCTGCTCACGGTCGCGATCAGGGGCGCGCTGCTGCTCCATGCGACCTCGAGACCTTCGATGGGAATGCCGTCCTCGTCCAGCGCGGTCGCGACGAAGAGTCCGGTCTGCCCCACGTCCGTGAGCTCGAGTGTGTCAGGCTCGATCGCGACCCGGGCAACTTGCGGTTCTTCGCCGATGAGCACCGTGATGAAGCTCGTCCCGCCGAGTGCGGGGGCCTCGGGAGTTCGCGCATGAACCTGAGCGGTCCCCGGTCCGATCGCCGTGACCATGCCGGCGGCGTCGACCGTTGCGACATCGGTTGCGGTGCTCTCCCACTCAAACTCGAGCCCCTCCACCACCGCGCCTTCCGTATCGACTCCGCGCGCGATCAACTGAAGCGTCTCGCCCTCGCTCGTGAGGACGGCCGCGGAAGGAACCACCTCGATCCGTTCCAGCTCCGGGGGTTGCGCGACCACGCTGAGCTGGGCGTGCCCGACGACCTCGCCGGCATGGGCACGGATGGTGGTGGTCCCCTCGCCCGTCGCCAGAGCGAGACCGTGCTCGTCGACGCTGGCCACCAGCTCGTCCGTGCTCGACCAAGTGACCTGCACCGCGGAGAGGGGGAGTCCGTCCAGCCCGACCGGAAGGGCGGTGAACTGCTGCTCGCCACCGACCAGCGCGATGGTGGACTCTTCGGGGGTCACGAGGATCGAGCCGATCGGCACGATCACTTCGAGCGATGCGGAGCCCACCACCTCGCCGAGCGCGGCATGGACCGTGGTCGTTCCTCGCCCGGCCGGCGTCACCTTCCCGGAGGCGTCGACCGTGGCGACGAGCGGATCCGCACTCGACCACTCGACGGGAGCATCGTCGAGCTGCTCGTCGAGGTTGTTCAGCACCAGGGCGGTCAGGACCGCCGTATCGCTCGGGAACTCCAGCGCGAGGACAGGGGGGTCGACGAGGATCCGGTCGACAGCCGTCAGCATGACCACCGTCGGAAACCCAGCCTCCCCGAGATCGGAACCGGAAACCTCGATGGCAGGCGTCGGTCCCTCGAAGGCCGAAACCGATTCGACGGTCCAGTGACCGGGGCGCACCCCGGGAGCGAGGTCCCAGGAGCAGCTCCAGCTCCCGGAGGTGCGGTTTCCCTCGGATGGCGCCGACGACAGGCAGGGGAGCACGGTCCCGTCAGGCCCGCCCAGCCTCACGCGCAAGGAGTCGATCGACACCGCGTCCCGGATTTGCACCTGGGCGGTCACGCTCCCCGGAGCGAAGGTGAGGTCGACCTCCGAGGGGGAGAGCGCGAAGCCCGTGATCGCGGGCGGGACTTCAGTAGTCGGAAGCTCCGTGAGGTAGCCGTCGCAACTTGCCAGCACGACAAGCACAAGGGCGAGCACGCCGCCTCGGAGGCGGCGCTCGCATGAATCGACCGACGGATGCATCGGCGCAGCCTCCTCGCGCAGACTCTTGGGACCAGGCATCTCAGAACCCCCGGGACAGAGAGAGCGTCATGAAGGACTCCTGGAACCCGGGCTGCTCTCCGAAGGCCGAGAACCGGTTGTGCCGGAGCTGAAGGCGAAGGTCCGTTCCCCATTGCAGGGGGTGGGAGCCCTGCACCTGGCTGTTGAAGACCCGCCGGCCCTGGTTCACCGTCTGGGCGACATTGCCCGTGAGGCGGAGCTCGCCATCGAGAAGGCGCGCGCTTCCGCGCATGCCGATGAAGAGGTTGCGCTGACGATCGATCCCGTCACCTCGCGTCGTGACCCCGGACACGGAGGGCGCCAGGCTCAGCTGGGGCGAGACCGTCACCTGCACCGCTCCGGTCACATTGTGGGTCGTGACGGTGGGAACGGCTGCGAGCGGGCTTCGGTCGGCGGCCTCCTGAAAGGTGTAACCCAGGCTGACCAGGGTCGGGTACCCGGCGAGCTCTCGCTGCACCCCGACGGTCGAGTTCAGGGCGAGCGCCCGGTTGTCGAGCCGGGCGGAGTCGGCCACCGCGTGGTTCTCGACCGAGCTCACCACGCCCGAGAGGGCCACGTTCACGGGGTCGATGGGACGTACCATTGCGCTCCCCGACACCGTCCTGCGATCGACGGTGTTTCGAAGCTGTCCCGCGACATTGTTCGTCTGGTCCCGGAGCTGCGCCTGCAGGGCAACTCGTCCCTCGAGGTAGCGTACCGCACCGTCGACGCGGAAGCCGCGCCGGTCGTTCACGAACGACTGGAGCCCCATCGAGGTGAAGCCCGGTCCGATGGACTCATATCCTGCCCGGAACCGTCCGGGGCCGACGTTCAGGGTTCCTTCGATCTCCCAGGCGTGGTCGAGCCCCGTCGAGCGCCGCACGTCATGGATGCCCTCGACGAGCGAGTACAGGCGCGACGGAATTGCAAGCTCCTCGAGCTCGCGCCCGATCGGCTCGCCCCAGAGGTCGCGCGTGATCAGCGAGCTCGCGAACTCACCCCGGAGCACGAGCCTCCGCTGCCCGAGGGCCAGTTGGCCGCCCACCCCGACGGCCAGGTTCTCCTGGGGCCGGTTGTCCGTCGGCGGCCGCAGGTCGAGAGGGATCGTGTCCAGGAGGAGGGTGTCGGGCACGACCACGATCTCGTCCACGCTTCCCGGATCGTCCTTCCCGCGCAGCAGGGAGAGGTGCACGTTCGTACCCGACGAAGAACCGAGACCGAGCCGTGCCGCGTATAGATTCCGCCGGAAGGCGGTTCGGCCACTTCCGAACTCCGAAAGGGTGACCCGCCGCTCGGCACGTCCTGCCTGGAGCTCGAGCGATACCGGACCATGCCGAAGGTCCAGCCCGGCTCCCCGGAGCCGTGTTCCGCGGATGAGGTACCGGGAATAGTCCCGGCTGAAGTCGCCCAGGTGGACGGTACCCCAGCTCCAGCTCGGGCTGATGCCGACCTGGTTCACATTCTGACGAAACTCCGACTGCGTCGAGGAGAGGAGGACATCGAACCCCACCCCGACTTCCCCAAAGAGGGTGGCGCGCGGCGTCACGTTCAGTCGCCATGTGGCCCCGGGCCAACGATCGATCCCGCTTCCCGCATACAGATCGCTCACGATGCTCGCCTGGCCGCTCACCTGCACCGGATCCGTCCACTGGGCACCCGCCGGTCGACCCGCCGAGAGGAGGAGCGCAAGAGCCAGGGCCAGGATCGTCGGACCACCGACGGCTCGGGAAGAGGGACCAGGGTCGAGGGGTTGCGTCCGGAGGCGCCTCATCGTTCGGCTCCCTGTCTGGGAGGAAGGGCCCGCGGGCCCCGCATCCTGTGAACCAGTTCCCGAAGCCGGCCCTCGAGGACCGTACTCTCGGGGTGAAGCTTGCCGAGCCGTTCGATCCGGGCGAGGAGGAGCTCGAGCGTCCCGTCCGCCTCATGCAGGCGAAGGAGGGCCCGGAAGGGCTCGCTCTTCTCGGGCTCGAGATCGAGTGCTCGCGAGAACCCTGCACGTGCCGAGGCCGTGTCGGCGAGGGCCAGCCTGTTGCGAGCCCAGGCCAGGTGAATCTCCGCGTTGCGCGGTCGGAGCTCGAGCAGGCGCTCATAGCGCGCCCCTGCTCCTTCGGGATCGCCAGCCCGTTCCAGGAGGCATGCCTCGATCTCGAGGAGCGCGATCGAGTGCGGGTACCGGTGCCGAAGCTCCGACACGGTCCCTGGGCCCCGCTCGCTGCGGAAGGCCACGGTGTCGAGAAGAGCGCGCATGCGGCCTCGGAGGGCATCGAGCTCGGCCTCCGTCTCTCCGGCGGGGTGGACCTGATCCATCCCGGCGAGGACCATCTCGGCTGCGCTCCCCCGGGCGACCGCGGCATCGAGTTCTGCGACCATCCGGACATGCGAGGAGTCCGGGATCGGTTCGACGGTTGCCATGACCGGGGTGCCTTCCCCCCATGACCCGAGACAGAGTGCGAGGCCGACGGTTGCGGAAATCATGGGACTGCCCTCGTCGCGGGTGAGGCCTCGGAGGCGACGCCGGATCGCGTGAGGGCGCGGACCCGGTAGAACCAGCCCGCTTCACCACCCGGGTCGAGGAACTCCCGCGCCTCGTCGACGGAGATGATCTCCGAGACGGGCTCGAAGGCACCCGTCGGGAGGGTTGCCCGGTAGACCCGGTAGCCCACGAGCTCGGGGTGGACGACCCGCTCCCATGCGACGACGACGGCCGGGCCCGCCGCCGGGGTGCCGACCAGGCGGGCCTCGACATGCCGGGGTGCCGGCGGAGGGGCGGGGTCGCGGAAGGTGACGGCTCCCTCGGCCGGGGCGCTCTCGTTGCCCGCGAAGTCCACGGCGATCACGGTGTACCGGTACTCCGTTCCGGTCACGAGTCCCGCGGTGTCGCGAACGACGAGTTCGCCACCGTGGGGCACTTCGTACGCCACGTCGGAGGCCCCGGGATCGGCTGCGAACCGTTCGATGCGGTAGGCGGCGACGTCGAGGGAGGGCCCGGGCGACCAGCGAATCTCGATCTCGCGCCCGAGGACGGAGCGGAGCTGGAGGGCGGTCGGAGGTGCCGGCGGCTCGTCGTCGGGGATGATGACCTGGACGATGCCGGGTTCGGACTCGTTGTACGAGAAGTCGACCGCGGTGACGTGGTACGTGTAGGTGAACCCCGGGTTGAGCCCCCCTTCCTCGAAGCCGGTGTCAAGGAAGGCCGGATCGGTGATCGCCTCTCGGGTCAGGCGGAGGACCCGGTCGGGATCGTCGCCGCGATAGATGTGGAACCCGAGGAGGTCTTCGTCGTCGGGCGGGATCCACGCGAGCGAGACCACCCGGTCCTCGATCTCGTGGGTGATCCCGGACGGGGCGGCCGGGGGCGTGACGTCGATGGGCAGCGCCGACATCGCCGTGCTCGGCGGGCTCTCGAGGCCCCGTGCGTTGATGGCCACGATCCGGTAGAAGTACTGGACCCCACCCCTCACCGTGTCATCGCGCCATCCCGGCGTCGTGGGTGGGATCGGTTCCTCGTTCAGGGCTTCGAAGGGTTCGCTCAACCCGGTCGAACGTTCGATGCGATATCCGACCACGGACGGTTCGGGCGAGACGGACCAGTCGATCCGGACCGTTTCCTCTCCGGCCTCGGTCACCACACGGGCGGGCCGGGAGGGGGGCCGGGGGTCGAAGGGCTCGACTTCGATGAGCTCGCTCGCGGGGCCCGTGCGCTGCGCGAGGTCCACGGGGCGTGCCCGGTACAGGTACCTGCGGTCGTTCACGACGGATGCGTCGAGGAAGGTCGTTGCCGATCCTTCCGATCTCAGGATCGGGAAGTCCGTCACCCGACGGAAGTCGGACGCGTCCGGCGCGGGGGCTCCGTCGGCCGGGGCATCGGCGCGCTCGAGCGAGAAACCCATGACCAGGTCGGTGTCGTCGGTCCGGGGCGGGTGGGAAATCGTGATCAGAGCCTGATGATGCCCCGGGGTGCCCTCGAGGGTGAGCGGGAGATCGGGTGCGATGTCCTCGAGCTCGACGACCCCGGAGAGGGAAGCGGTGGTCTCGGCACCTTCCTGGTCGACGAAGACGACCCTGTACTCCAGGGCGGCCTCGGGAGGGGGGGCCGCGTCGACGAAGAGCCGGCCCGCGACCTCGGCGGCAGGGCGGCTCAGGATCGACATCGCGCGGGAGGCAAAGGGGTCGGTGTGCAGTCGCCGGACGAGGGATACCTCGTCGGCCGCTTCGATCGCGCCGAGGAGCCGGGGCAGGTCGCTCCCCAGCCGGGCCGCCGCAGCGTTCGGGTCGAGGACCGGAAGAACCGGTTCCTCGGTGATGAGGGTCTCCGCGGCCCCCGGTGTGCCTCGGTAGACCACGAACCCGTAGTGGTCCGCGGGGAGCTCGCCGAGCAGGATGAGCACGGAGTCCTCATGTGCAACGAGGAGGATGTCCGCGGCGGACTGGCCCCCGGCCGGGAGGGCCGGGAGCAGGAGGCTCAGCCCGAGGAGGAGTGCGGGAAGGTGGCGGAGTGTCTTCATCGCGCTGTGAATATCCAGGTGGTTGCCTGCCCGGGAAGGTTTGCACCATTCACCGTGCGGAGGCGAAGCACGTAGCGTTGGCGAGGTTCGAGGAGATCCTGGAGTCGTCCGATCCGTCCGGTGTACGTGCCGGTGCCCGTGTTCGTCACCGAGCCTCCGGCGAGGGGAGTGCCCAAAAGAGCTGTGATCAGCTCGGGATCCGTGACCGGCCCGTCCTCGATGCCGAGGTCGCCGGCCCGATCCGGAAGGGCGAAGAGCGCGTACTGGTGGTGGCCGCGGCGAAGACCGGAGTGGGGGTCGTCCGGTGCCAGCACATCGAGCTCCAGGCCCACCGGAAGGTCCGAAGCATCGCCGCTCCCCATCATGATCCGGAGGGACCGGATCGAGGGCGTCGGAGGCGGCGAGCCGTCGATGAGCAGGGGCCCCGACGACGAGACCGCCGAGACTCCCTGGCCGTTTCGCACGCGGACATCCACGTAGTAGCGTGTGCCGTCGGGCCCCGCGGGGAGGGGAATGTCGATCGCCCGGCCCGTGGGTGCCGAGAGCCAGTCGGCCACTCCGGGGAAGTCGCGGACGACCTCACCTGCGGCGGTCCGGATCCTGTACTCGAGGCTCGCGATTCCGGATTCGGGGTCGACCGCGCGATCGAGGATCTCGACCCGGATCGCGGGCGCGGCACTCCGCGTCTCCGTCGCACCGTCGAGGCGGGTTCGCGTCTCGGAAACCGGTGCCTGTTCGATGCAGAAGATCGGCGCGAGGGGAGCCGTTGGATCCAGCACCCGAAAGCTGCGGGTGACCGGAAGGCTCCAGGCCCCGGCACCGTTCTGCGCCGCGACGGCCAGGTGGAGGGTCCGATCATAGTCCAGCGGTGCGTTGGCTTCGCCCAGGGCGAGCTCGGAGCTCCCCGAGCCGATCGGGTTCCATCCCTCGCCCCGATAGGGGCCGGGGGGCGTGTCGGCCGTGACGGCCCAGACGTAACCTCGGACCCCGCTCTCCGGGTCGGCGGCCGTGGGGAGGCCGATCGTGATGGCCGGGGGCACCCGCTCGGGCGTGCGGCCGCCCGAGGGGAGGAGCGGCGAGAAGGTCACCGTCGTGAGGTCCGCATCCATCTCCTCGTCGGGCTGGACCGGGTGGAAGGGCGCCGGGTCCCCGAGGGGGCATGCTTCGAACGCCCCCGCATTCAGCGCGCCGAAATCGGATGCGAGTTCCCGAGCCTCCCGGTCGAGGGCTTCGAGGAGCGGAGGGAGTTCACCCGAGAGGTCGGATTCGTCGTCCGAAGCCCCCGAGCCGGAGAAGACGGGGGGGGTGGGGTCATGGCGAAGGGGGACCGACTGCCGGACCGCACTCCAGACCCCGTTGCCGGCCTGGGCACGAGCGTAGATGATGTTCGACTCGTCGGTTCGGAGGGGGAGCCCGTGAACGGCCAGCTCCGTGCGTCCGCCGACCGAAGTCCACCCGCGAACGGCGGTCGTGTCGGACGCCGTCCCGACGGCGTACTCGATGTCCACGATGCCGCTCTCCGCGTGGAAGGCGCCCTGGAGCCGGAGCTCGAGTCGCTCGGCATTCGTGACCCAGTGGCCGTCCGGGCTCGATGACCACTCGTCGTCTCCCACCCGGAAGCGGGGGGAGGGTGGCGAAGGGGCGTGGGAGGGCACGTTCAGGGAGATGCTGGATCCAGCATCGGAGACTGCGATCCCGCTCTCCCATGCCACCTCATAGGTGGTCAGCCCCACACCCATGAACCCGGCACCACCCCGTGCTCCGGAGCGGAAGGTCCGAGTCATGCTGCCCGAATAGTCCCGTTCGGGAATGAGGGTGTATCGGGTCCGAAGTGGCCGGCGGCCGCTCGAGAGCAGGCCGGTGGGATGCTGACCGATGAACCCCATGCCCGGACCGGCGCCACCGATGCGGTTGTCGACGAGGTACTCGTGGATGGCGCCAGGATGGGAGGCAGTGATCTCGAGGGCCTCCCTGTATCCGTAACCGCCGGACCCCAGGGCATGAACCCTCACGCTGGCGTCGGTGATCACCGGCACGGCGAGCGCTCTTTCGAGGAGGTGCATCCGGGTCGCGGCCCGCTCCTGCTCACCTGCGAGGGTGGCCTCGTCGCCGTAGGCGGGGAGAAGCGCGGCATACCGGTCATAGAGATCGTAGAGCGTTCCGGTGAGCCTTGCACGTTCGATCTGGAGCCTGGCGATCTCGATCGTCAGGGGCTCGAGGTGGCTCCGGACCGGTCCCGGAGCGGCATCGAGCGCACGCCGCACCTCGGCGAACTCCGGGGCGTATCGGGCATCCGCGGCTTCGAGCCCGGCCCTCGGGACTTCGATCCAGAGCTGAACTCCGAGGTCCATGGCGGCATCATGCCACCAGACGGCGTCCTCGGTCGGGACACTCGAGGACTCGAGTTCCGAGAGGATGGCCGGGTTCTCGGTCCAGGCCGCGAGAATACCGGCGCGTCCGAGCGCGAGGGCGCGCAGGCCGTCGGGGCCCTGCGTCTGCTGCACCTCCGTCGTCCGCTGCAGAAGGAGGTCGCGGACAGGCTCCCTCGCCTCGATGAGGCTCGCAACGACCCCTCGGTTGCGGTCCTGCTCGTCGAGGAGGAGTGCGCCCCAGAGTGCGTAGAGGATGCTGCTGGTCTCGAGGAGGTCTGCATGGAGCTGCGCGAAGTGGAGAATTCCCTCCGAGCTCTCGTCCCCGAGCGCACGTTCCACGGCGAGCAGGCTCTCGTCGAGTTCCCGGGTGATGTTGCCCAGTTCCTGCACGAGCGCGCGAGTTTCGGCCTCGTAGGCTGTCATCGCCTGCCGACTCTCCTCGGCCGCGGCAGCGTCGACCTGGAAACCCGGACCCGAGACAAGGGTGCGCGTCTCGCGCCCTTCGGCGTCGGTTCCTGCCTGGGTCCGGGGTGGTTCGAATGAGACGCCGCCCAGGGGGCTGCCGGGCCAGTCCAGCCGGGAGGCCTGCTCGATCTGCAGGAGCTCGGTGCGGATCTCGGCGATTCGCTCGAGCACCGGTTCGCGGAGTGTGGCGATTTCTCCGAGCGTGGCCTCGATCGCCTGTTCGTACCCCTGATTGTCGAGCTTGTATGCGGCGGTCTTGGAGTGTACCGGGAAGAGTGTCTGGAACCAGCGGAAGTGACGGTCAAGACCCCCACCGGACGGGTTGCCCTCGACGGCGATCGCCTCGTCGATCGTCGCGTCGAAGGTCTCGGAGTCGAGGGCCCCGACCCGGGCGAAGGCCTCGGCGAGCTCCTCCTCGGAGGGGCGCAGCACCGTTGCAGCCGGACGCGCCTGCGCCATCTCGTCTTCGATCGAACTCCTCGAGCTCGCCATGGCGGTGCGTACCGAGTTGGCCCGTCCGATGATCTCGTCGAGCACGGGATCCGATCCGAAGCCTCCCGTAATGCCGCTGCTCGCGATCTTGGCCCAGACGTTCGCGTCTCGACACCCGAGGAAGACGACGCATCCCTCGACCAACGCGCCCCCGTAGATGAGCGGCCCGCTGAGAAGGGCGCCGCGGAGGGTCCCCGAGGCGGAGATCGCATTGCCCAGGATCCCGGCCTGCACCATCGCCTCGAAGTAGGCACCGAGGTCCTGTGCCTGTCCCCCGTATTCCCGCTGGAACCATGCAGCGACCTCGACTTCGCCGCTCGCGCGGGCGATCCAGAGGTCGAGCTCGGCAAAGATCGAGCCCCCGACGAGGAGCCCCGGCGGACCCACGTAGAACTCGACGTCTCCTTCGAGCACCCGCATGTAGTTGAGGGCGCCTCCACCACTCAGCCCCCAGGCATTCGGCCCATAGATGAAGATCTCCGTCCAGCCCGAACCATCCACGAGGGGGGCCAGGTCGACCCGGAGGTCGAGGTTCCCCTCGAGGTAGGCCTGGCGAAAGCCCATCTCGATGTCGAGCGTGCCCCCGATCGGAGGGGAGTCGGGCGAGCTGCCCACACCCGCGCTCGAAAGGGCACCCGTGGCCACGGAGAGGAGCTCCACCTCACCCTGGATCCTCGCCTGGGCCTCGCTCGCGGTCAGGAGAACGCGACCGGAGGCCACCGACTCGTCCACGATCTGAGCACCGGCATAGACCATTGCGGTGAACCGGCCGGTAGGGAGGCCGCTCGATGATTCCACGGGCGTTTCCACAGACGATCCCATGGCCTGACTCTGGACCCAGGCGAGATGCTCTTCCCGGGGGTTGAAGAGAATCCCGCCTCCGATCCGGTTCAGGGAGAAGGGGGGAGCGAGAGGGATCACCGCATCGAGCGCAACGAAGAGACCGGCCCGCGGTGTCACCTGGGGTTCCACCTCGATGATGCCCACGAGCGCCGCTCCGGCCGCGCCGAAGAGGGACGCATCCGCGGCAAGCATCAGCTCGAAGCCCCGGCCCCGCTGAAAGTAGCGGAGGTCGGCACTCGCTTCGAGGAGGTTCGGAAGCGAGAGTTCGGCCTCGAGGACGACGAAGGCGACCTCGCCGTCCTGGTCCCGGTAGAAGAGTACCTCGTCGACGCCTCCTGCGAAGTCGAGCTCCATGAGGTGGATACCCCCTCCAAACCGGAGGTACGAGGTGACGTCAATGTCGACCCTGCCCGCTGCGGCGACAGCGGCATCCCCCGAGGGGATCGCACCGCTGCTCACCTGAATCGTGGTCGGCTCGCTCGAGAACCCGAACTCTTCGAGGTTGAGGCCGACGACCCCCCCGACGGTGAGTTCGCCACCGGCAACCCCGGAGGCGTTGAAGCCGACCTGGGCCGCGCTGTTGATCCGGAAGTCCTGGAACTGCAGTCCGCCTTCGACCGCAGGGAGCGCAACCCGAAGCTCGCCACCGAAGCCCAGCTCGAAGGATTGACTCGTCGACGCCATCGAGACATCCGTTACGCTCAGTGCCACGAGGTCGTAGTCGAACTCGAATGCGCTCGGGAGCGAGACGTTGCCCCAGGTCACCGTGCCGTCGAAGCCGATCCGGAGGCCGGGAAGAACGGTTCCTCCGGACCTTCGTCCGATGGCGATCCGGTTCTCCTCGCGGTTTCCGAGGTAGAGGTCCGCGACCGCCTGCACCGAGCTCGTCGCACCGTCCCCGAAGTCCAGGTCGAGTCCGACATAGCGAAGTTGCGTCCGCACCGGCGAGCTCCCCGGGAGCGCCGCTTCGAGGCTGACGGGCTCGTCCAGGACCACGACCTGGCCTCCTCCCTCGACGGTGCCGTCCGGCTGAATCGCGATGTTCACGCGCTGAACTCCCTCGCCCGCACCCTCCGGCCCCGGAATCGGCGCCGGGAGGGTCAGGTCGAAGGCAGTCTCCAGGATCGCGTCGGCGATGCCGAGCTCGGCCAGGACCAGGACCTCGGGAACGATCGGCAGTGGCTCGGAGAGAAGCGACGCCTCCGTGAGCGAGATCTGCCCACGCGTGTCGACCCGCAGCCCCCGGAACGAGGCCTCCTGGGGAACGAAGGCGAGGCGGATCGATCCGGACATCGTCAGGGCCAGACCGCCTTCCTCGAGCACCTCGAGGGTGAGCGGCGGTGAGCCGTCATCGCCACCGAGGGTGAGGGTGCTGCCGAAGAGCCCGAACTGCTGGGCCGTCTCGACGGTGACGGCCGCGAGATGCACGCCCGAGCGGTCGAAGCGGATCCCGGGCACCGTCAGCTCGAAGCTCTCCGAGAAGGCCGGGAATCCGAGCACACCCGACACCCGGAGGTCGAAGTCGCTCTCGGTGAAGCCGAGCTGCAGTGCCGGCTCGCCCCCGATCGGAAGCGGGTCGAAGCGTGCCACGCCCAGCGGAAGCCGAGCGCTCGCGGCTCCGGACGAGAAGGCGGCCTCGAGGGTGCCGTCCGTCGAGAGCGCGCCGGAGAATCGAAGGGGCTCGGGCGGGCTCTGTCCATCGCTGAAGAGCGGAAGGTCGACCCGGCCGGCCAGCTCCACGGCCGACGCATCGAAGTCGGCGCGGACACCCTCCATCACGAAGGCGGCGTGCCCGAAGTCGAGGGCTCCGAGGCCGTCTCCGGGACCGCCCGTGCCCTCGAGGCTACCCCACTCGACCCTGCCGGAGAGCCCGTCGGGGGTGAGCGAAACCTCGTCCCAGTCCAGCTCCATGTCGTCGAGGATTCCGGGGAGCATGACTCGCCCGCCGAGGGTCAGTCGATACCCGGACCCCGCGTCGACCCAGGCCACCGACCGGACGTCGAGGGGCAGGCCGAGGGGAGTGAGATCGAAGAGGGGCTCGCTCCCGGGGTTGCCTCCCGTGGCCCGGAGTTCCCCCTGGACCAGGGCGAAGGTTGCCGGGTTCACCAGGACATCGAGGTCGATCGTCACGGAGGGCGGGGAGCCCGTCCCGGCCAGGGAGGGGATCACGAGCGCGATGTCGGAGCCGACGATCCGCAACCCCCCGTCGTCGGGCAGCGCTTCAACCAGGGGCTCGTCGGTCGCGGGCGATCGGAGCTGAAGGTAGGCCACGGACTCGGTCGGCAGCCCGATACGCGCGGGGAGGGCGACGGTCCCGAACAGGTCGCCCGGCCAGAACCCCGAGGCATCGAGGTAGGCGACTTCGCTCCCCTCGAGGAGGAACCCTGCCCGACCATCCGTCACGGACATCGGGTCGAGGGCGAGCTGAAGCTCGGGCGAGAGGGCGAGGCCGAGTTCCGCGAGCGACTCGCCCCCGAAGGTGATCGCGGCCGAGCCTTCGCCCAGGAGCCGGAGTCCATCGGGGTCGAGCACGACGCCCGCCGGGGCGACCATGCGCAGCCCGTCGGTCGAGGCTTCCCGGGGAGCGTCCGGGTGGCGCAGAGACCAGGAGAGTGCACCCGCGCCGATCCCGGCATCGAGCGCCACGGCGGCGCCCAGGGTCGCCGAGCCCGAGGTGATCGCGAAGGACGGAAGCGCAAAGGTGAGGGCATCGAAGGCCACGGAGACCTCCGAATCGTCACCGAGCGGGATGCGGCCGGAGCCCGCAAAGTGGAATCCCTCACCATCCAGTCGGGCGTCGTCCACGACGAGGCGCACAAGGGGGGAGGTCGATCCGACGGGAAGGTCCCAGGCGAAGGCCTCGCTGACCCCGATGGAGCCTTCGACGATCGTGCCATTCAGGAGGTCCACGACGAGGGAGCCGGGACTCGTCACCGACTCTCCCGGCGCTGGGGCCGGAAGCACGAGCGCACCATCGAGGGCGAGCGCAGCCGTCGTTCCCCCGGGACCGCGGCCGAACTCGAGGACCGATGTCTCCACCGTCACCGCCAAGGGCCCGAAGCGAAGCGGGCAGGCCGGTACGACCCCTTCGGCCCGTCCCGTCAGCGTGCCGTCGCCTTCGAGCTCGAACCAGGCGCCGGGAAGCGCCTCCGGTGCCCCGTCGTCGGCCGGACATTGAAGGGAGGTCGGCCGGAGCCAGCTCCCCGATGTCTCCAGACGCACCACCTGCTCACCCCCCTCATCGGCGAGCTCACCCCGGAAGTGTTCGAGCTCGAGTGCGAGCCCTCCGGAACCCAGCGGGAGCACGAGAGGGGTGAGATAGGAGCGGGGCTCGATCGTGCCGGTCACCCTTCCTCCCTCCCAGGTCGCCTCGAGCACCGAGAGGCGGAGGTCGGCGAGCGCCTCCGGGGCCGCCGGGCCGGGGGTGAGCTCGAGGTCCATCGTCATCCTCCATGCGGCCGGCCACCCTTCGCGGAAGAGATCCCACGCCACCTGCTCCGAGCGGGCCGCGAGGGGCCGGACGCGGAAGTCGCCGAGCGCGAAGGCCGGGGTGTCGAGCTCTCCCAGGGACAGGGCCGGGATCACGAGACCGTCCGGGGTGACTCGCACGTCACGCGCGGGGGGGAGCTCGAGCTCCTCGACGGCAGGCTGCACCCCGAGGTCCACGAGGAGCTCGAAGTCCCAGCCCGCCTCCCGGGACCAGGCGATCCGCGGAACGCGCAGCCCGGCAAGGGAGATCCGTACCGGTCCCAGGTCGAAACGGGTTTCCGGATCGTCCATCCCCGCGGGCGCGGCCTCGATCTCCACGGCCTCGAGCCCGGCGGCGCTCGCGCGCAGGGTGAGCCCCGTCCGGTGGGGGTCTCCCTCGCCTGCCCCGAGCGCCAGGGCGCCCGCGACATCGATGCTCCAGCTTCCCCCTCCCGAGAGAAGGTCGACCTGGAAGTCGCCGGTGAAGGACCCTCCCTCGAAGGCGACGCGCTCCGACCCCTCGACCAGGGGCAGGACGAGGTCGGCTCCACCCTCCGTGACTCCGGTCAGGATCCCGCCTTCCGTGATCCGGAGGCGGGTGCTTCCCGGCGCACCGAGAGGCTCGCCCACGAGTTGAAGCCCACCCACGAGCTCGAGCGCTCCCCCCCCGTCGCCGGCTGCGAAGACGAGCGAGTCCGCCGCGATCGGCAGACCGAGCGCCTCCATCCCGAGAGGGTCCTGGACTCCGCCCGCAGGATCGACCAGCCCCACGCGCACCTCGCCCTCGATCGGGACCATCCGGTCGGCATCGAGGAGGAGTTCGAGCTCCACCGAAAGCATGGGCGGCACACCACTTTGGCCGTCCGGCCCCGGGAAGGCCGGGAGCACGAGGGGCACACCCTCGCCCGGACGCGACCGGAGTTCGACGCCCCGGTCCGTCGTGTTCACCTCCACCCTCGGCGTTCCATCCGGATCGCGAAGCTCGAGGAAGGCCACCGCCTCGGAGGGAAGGGGGAGCCTCTCCGGAAGGATCCCCGCGCCGAGCTCCGCGAAGTTGACGTGGAACCCCTGCCGATCGATGTGCGCCACCCCGACGCCGCCGCGCCGGAGGTCGACCCGTCCGGCCTCGACCGCCGGAGGGGCCAGGGCCAGGAGGAAGGCATCGTCGAAGACCGCATCAATCTCGGCCAGCTCTCGTCCCTCGAGGACGAGGCCGGCCTCGGCGGCACCGGACACGCGCAACCCCGTCCCGTCGAGCGTTGCCTCGTCCGGGACCACGAGACGGACCCCGGAAGCCACGTCGAAGGGGGCATCCGCGGCGGCGGTGCCCCAGCGCAGGGGCCTCGCCCCGGCATCCGCAACGAGCGCGAACGGCTCGTCGAAGTGAATGCGTCCATCGGAGATCCCGGGTGTGTCCGGATCGAGGGTGACCCCGACGAAGGTGGCACCGACCGGGTCGCCCGGCGGGAGGGCGAGTTCGGCGCGCCCATCGACGTGCAGCCCCTCCGGGTCGAGCCGGGCCTGCTCGATCGCGAAGGAGAGAACCGGTTCCGTGCGCGGGAGGTCGAGCGCGATCGGGCCCTCCAGCTCGAGGGCGCCCGAAAGGATCCGGCCCTCCAGGAGGTCGACCACGATCGACCCCGAAGCGGGAGTCGGCTCCCCCGTCGCGGCGAGGAGGACCGAGGCCCCGGCCTCGAGCGCGAGCGTGCTCTCCCCGCCTCCGAGCGCAAGGCGGAGCGTGCCTTCGTCAAAGTCGAGCTGCAGCCCGGGAGTCGCGAAGGGGCAGGGAGGGGTGATTCCCGCGAACTCCCCGCGCAGCACGCCTCCCGGTTCGAGGGCGATCCCCATCTCGACCAGGGGCACGACCCGATCCGCCTCCAGCTCGCAGGCGAAGGCGTCCGGTAGCCGGAGACGCCCGGTGAGCGACGGGGCCGACACGAGTCCGGGCTCGGGCGCGAGCGTCAGGGCCAGCTCGCCCTCGATCACTTCGACCTGCAGCTCGGCTCCCCCTCCGAGGGCTACCACGCAGACGCCTCCCGGGAGGTCTCCCTCCACGGCGGCGCCCTCGAGCCGACCCGAGGCGAGGGTGGCTGCCGAGAGGGTGAAGGTGATGCTCGAGAGGCACTCCGGCGCTTCGGAGGGCATGCCGGGGAGCCCGCCCGTGGCCTCGAGCGAGAGGGACACGGGCGCAGCCGATCCCGCTTCCCAGTCGTCCCAGGTGATCGTGAATCCCTCGGAGGTGGCGTGTCGAGCTCGGAGCGACACGCCCTGCACCTCGAGGCGTTCCGGGATGAGAGGCTCGTCGAGTGCCCCCACTTCGAAGCCGGCACCGCTCACCACCACATCGGCAAAGGTCGGGAGAATCAGTCCCGGCACCGAAGGCAGGCGGGGTCGGAGGTCGATCCGGAGGTCCAGCTCGACCCCCGAATCCGGGCGGTACGCAAGTCGGTCGACCCGGAGGTTCGAAAGCCCGAGGGTGAGCCAGTCCAGCGGCGCGGGCTCCGCACCCGGCAGGCCGCAGCGGGGTCGAACTCCCTCGATGTCGACGCCCAGGTCGTCGACCTGGAGGTCGACGTGGGCCACGCACCCGGTGTACCCCGGGTCGAGCTGCAGGAGTGCGCCCGCCCCCAGCGCGGGGGCAAGGCTGCCTTCGGAGAGGTCGGCCGAGATCGACCCGACGAGGGAGAGCACATGGAGCCCCGCCCGGGAACCGCCTTCGGCCAGCGGGAGGAGTACTTCCCCGGCGCAGTTGACTCCGGACGACCAGCTCCCGCCCTCGTCCACTCCCGCATTCAGGCGGCACACACCGGGGGTGCCGAAGGCATCCAGCTCGGCCGCCAGACTCGTGACGGCGCCGGGCATCACGGCCCGAACCTCCGTGAAGCGTAGCTCGATCGGGTCGCTCCCGATCCGGATCTGCTCCCCTTCGGCGAGGGCCGCCTCGAATGTGCCGAAGAGCCCGGCGCCCGTGATCTGCATCACCCCGTCGAGTTCGATTCGGCGCTCGAGCCCGTTCCCCTCGCCGGGCAGCTGGAAGCTCGCGCTCGCCGTCAGCCCCTCCCCGGGCGAGTACGCAATGCGGTCGAGCTCGACCCCCGGCGGGAGGAGGAGGGCGTCGCCCAGCGCTCCGGCCACGGCCCCGGAGAGCTCTCCCGAGGTGACCCGCATCCCCACCCGGTCGACCGCGAGCCCCCGCAGGCTGACCGGGATCGTGGCGGGAGCCGGCAGGAGGAGTTCGAGCTCGGCCCGCCCATCGAAGACCATCCCGAAGGCCGTCGACTCTCGATCTGCACCATCGAGTCCGGTGAGCCGAGCGACGCCGGGGATGAGGTCGAAGGCATGCCAGAGCCCCTCCTCGTCGTCCTCGCCCGAGACGTGGGAGCTCTCCACCCGGAAACTATGAACCTCGCTCACGAGCCCGCCGGGACTCAGTGCGCCGAGGCTCCCGTCGAGCGCCTCGACCTGCCAGACGTACTCGCGCCCCACCTCGAGGGGGAGGCCGTCGAGGGGGTACTGCAGGAGCGGTGCCCCGAGAACCTCCTGCTCGAGCAGCGGCAGGTTCGCCTCCAGGGCAACGGCCGGCGTCTGTCCCGCGACTCTCTCCACGATGCGGACCCGGTACGTCACCCCCAGGGTCGGGGGTACGCTCACTGGGGTCCACTGGAAGGTGGGCTGGAGGCCGGGGACGCCATCCCCGGGCCCCGGGTAGATCAGCTCCGGGCGATCGGGCAGCACGATCGAGATCGGTGCGCAGTCCTCGGCGAGCTGCAGGCCGGCCGAGCTGAGCACGCGCGCGCAGAGATCGTAGTCGTCCTCGGGGAGCACGCCCGTGCGGAGCGCGAGCTCCACATCGTCCGGACTGCCCGGGAGGAGCCGCCAGGAGAGGAGGTCCGAGGCGTCGTACATCTGGACCGTCGGGCCTCCCGGGACGGTGAGCACCGGGCTCTCGGCCCGGGCGACCTCGCCCCGGGACGGAGAACGGACGGTCCCGACGATCGTGTAGTCCCGCAGGCCCTGACCCGAGAAGGTGACCGCGAGCCGAAGCGACTGCGGGTTGCGCTCCCACTCCGAGAGGTAGGGGCTCGGGAAGGGTGAGACCACGAGCTGCGCCGCCCACTCCTGGCTCTGAGCCTCGGCCGACCGGGGCATGCCGGGAAGGAGGCATGCTGCCGCGACCAGGACAGCTAAGCGTGCCACCCCTGCGCGCACGCCCGATGCAGGAAGGGGCCGTTCCCGCTTGGCAGCAGCCCGGGACCGGGCCTTGCTTCCGGTGGTTCGATCGGATCGTGAAGGGCGCATGGCTTCGGCTGGATTCGGTGGAAGTCCGGAACGGTGCCGCCCCCGCCGCCGGGAGGGCACCCCTGCTAACGGAAGAAACCGAAAACCTGGCCGATTCGTCTCATCACCTGCTCACGTGCTCACCGACCGCCCCGACGACGGCCGTGCGGAAGGCTCTGCGGGCCCCCCTCTTCGCCCTTCGATGGGCAACCGCCCGTCGACGAGCGTCCCCGCTACCGCCGCTCGACGAGCGCCCCGTCGACCGCCGTGCGGAAGGCCTCGCGGAACCCGCCACCCCCCGCCGGGGACACCTGCGCATTCACGATCATCACGAGCTCCTGGCGGGGGTCGATCCAGAATCGCGTGCCCGCCGAGCCGTCCCACCAGAACTCGCCCGGGTTCACCGCGTGGCCGTAGGCGTCCGGGTCGAGGACCACCGCCAGCCCCCCGAGGCTCCACCCCGACCCCGCCCAGTACCCGCGCGGCCCCAGGGGAAGAAGCGCATCCGGGACCGCATTCTCGCGCACCATCCGAAGCCCCTCGGCCGAGAGGAGCTGCTCGCCGGTCGCACTCCGGCCATCGAGGAGGAACTGGGCGAACCGGAGGAAGTCCGTCGTCGAAGCGACGAGTCCCACCCCGCCACTCACGAGGGTCCGCTCGCCGGTGACGGGGATCGCCTCCATCTCGAAGGGGCGGAGCACGCCCTCCTCGTCCCTCCTGTGGACGGTGGCGAGGCGTCCGGTCCGCGGGGGGCTGACCCGGAAGACCGCGTCGTCCATCGCGAGGGGCCCGAAGATCCGCTCCTCGAGAAAGGCCTCGAGCGGGAGCCCGCTCACGACCTCGATGACCCGCCCGAGGACCTCCGCGTGCATCCCGTAGCGGTAGCGCGTGCCCGGGTCCTCGAAGAGTGGGAGCGCCGCGACGGCATCGACGACCTCCTCGAGAGTCCGGTCCCAGCGATGCACCTCGTGCATCCGGTAGAGGGCCGAACTCCGGCTCCCGATGCCCGAGGTGTGGGTCAGGAGGTGCGCGAGTGTGATGTCACCGGCGCGGGCCCTCGTCTCCGAGGGGTCGGACGAGGCAGAGTCCAGGAGCACCGGCTGGTCGGCGAAGGCCGGAAGGTGGCGCTGGAGCGGATCGTTCAGCTCGAGGAGCCCTTCTTTCTGGAGGAGCAGAATGCCGACCGAGGTAACGGGCCGCGTCATCGAGTACATCCGGAAGAGGGCGTCGAACTCCATCGGTGCCCCCGTCTCGAGGTCCCGGTAGCCGAGCGCCACGGCGTGGACGAGCTGCCCGTCGCGCATCACGGCCGCGACCGCACCGGCGATGTGGCCCTCGTCGATGCGCTCCTGGATCGCGGCGGTTGCGCGTTCGAGCCCCTCGGCCGACATCCCGACCGCAGAGGGAGGGGCGGCGGGGAGCTCGCCCGGGGTAGCGTTCGGCGCGCACCCGATCACGGGCGCAAGGAATGCTGCGGCGACCCCGACCAGGCGCGACGGCCGGAGGCGGTCCCGCGCTCGAAGGGGGCCCGGCCGTCGGGGCAGGCGCCGACCCGGCCCGCGCGCCCGAATGCGGCGGGAGGAGACCCCGGGGCACCCGGAGCCTCCACCCGCGACGGGGGTCACCGACGCTCCAGGAGGTCGGCGCTCCGGTAGTCGTCGCCCAGGAGGTAGCGCGCGAAGTACTCGGCCCGCACGAGACGCCAGTAGTCGTTGTACTGGCCCCCGAAGCCGTGGCGCATCCCCGGCATCATCATGAAGTCAAAGCGCTTGTTCTGGCGCATCAACTCGCGCACGAGCCGCATCGTGCCGGCGTGGTGCACATTGTTGTCCATGTCCCCGTGCTGGAGGAGGAGCCGCCCCTGGAGATTCTCGGCCATCTCGTGGTTCGCCGGGATGTGGATGTCGAACTGGACCTCCTCGTCCGGGTCGCAGTGGGTCTCGTTCGCGACGACGCGCGCCCTCCTTCGGGCAGGGGCATCACTTCCGCCCCGAGCATTCCCGGTGCGGGCCGAGGTCCCGCCTTCATTTCCATCCGAGGCCGCCACGTCTCCCTCCGACGGGGGCACGCACCGGACCTCGAGCCCGTGGTGCCGCTCGCTCCAGCTCTGGTTGTAGACGTTGTTGTCGTGGTTCCCGGCCGAGGAGACGCCCACCTTGAAGAACTCGTTGTAGGGGGGCACGAGGAGTGCCGCTGCCGTCATGAATCCGCCCCCGGAGTGGCCGTACATCCCCACCCGCTCCACATCGATCCAGGCGTGGCGCTTCGCGAGTTCCTGGATCCCGGCCTTCTTGTCGGCCAGACCGTAGTCGCGGAGGTTGAAGTAGCCGTAGGAGTGGTAGGTGGCCGAGCGCAGGGGCGTGCCGCCGCGGTTCCCGAGCTGCACGACGATGAAGCCGAGCTGGGCGAGCTCCTGCTCGGTCGGCATGGCCCGGAAGGTGTTCGTCACTCCCTCCTGCTGCGGACCCGGATAGACGTAGGCGATGATCGGGTAGCTGCGGTCGGGGTCGAAGTCGAAGGGCTTCCACATGTTGCCGAAGATGTCCGTGACCCCGTCGGCCGCCTTGACCACGAAGGTCTCGGGCATCATCCAGCCGAACTCCTCGAGCTCGGAGAGGTCCATCGCCTCGAGCTCGAGCACGATCTCGCCGTTCTGGTTGCGCAGGACGGAGCGGGGCGCCTCGTCGACCCGCGAGGAGTTGTTCAGGATGAAGCGCCGATTCGGCGAGATGCTCGAGGTGTGGTGCGCGTTGCCCGGGTCGAGGATCATGAAGTTCGACCCGTCGGCGTCGACCCGATAGAGGTGCTGGTAGGTGAGGTTCTCCCCGGCTTCGCGTCCGACCCCGTTCAGCCAGATTCGTCCGGTGTCCTCGTCGATCTCGCGGATCGAGGTCACGTTCCAGCGGCCGGCCGTGACGGGGTTCAGGAGGTTCCCGTCATGGTCGTAGCGGTAGTAGTGCGCCCACCCCGTGCGGCGCGAGTACCAGATGAAGTCGCCCGAGTTGTCCTCGCCGAGGTAGCGCACCGGCTGGCTCAGCGCCTTCCCGTTGTCGAAGGACTCGCGCACGAGCACCTCGACCGTGTTCGCGGCCACGTCGACCTCGATCAGCTCGAGGGCCCGCCGGCTCCGCACCCGCCGCACGAGGCGGAGGTTGTCGCCCGCCCCGTTCGTCCAGTGCAGGTAGAGGAGGTGCTGGTCCCGGTAGCGGTCCACATCGAGGCGCACGAGCTCGCCCCGGTCGCGCTGGAAGGCGAAGAGCTCGGTCTGCGGGACGTCATCTTCCCCCGGCATGGCGTAGCGGTACTCCTCGAGTTCGGGGCGCGGCTCCGCGAGCACGTTCACGAGGTAGAGCTTCGCCACATGGCGGCGGTCGGTGCGGGTGATGTAGAAGGAGCGGCTGTCCTCGGACCAGTTCGCGCTCGAGCGCACGCGCAGGTCCGACTCGACGAAGTCCTCGTCGTCCTCGTCGGCTTCGCGGCTTCCGAAGCTGTAGTCCTCCTCCCCGTCGGTCGTGAGCTGGATCGCCTCCTGCTCGACCCCGTCCACCACCTCGACGAAGTAGAGGTTGTGGTCCTCGGCGTAGACGAAGGCGGTGCTGTCGGGGGAGAAGTTGCGCCAGGGGCGTTCCTCGTCCTCTTCCTCTTCCTCTTCGGGCTCGCCCAGGTTGCGCAGCTCGCCCGTCGTCAGGTCGTACTCGAACTCGATGTCGTTCACCGTGAACTCGAAGGAGCGCCCGTCCTCGGCGAACTCGATCCCGCGCAGGGTGATGTCGTTCCACTCGATGAAGGTCTCGAGCTCCTCGGAGAGGCGCTGCGCCATGAGCTCGTGGTCGAAGAGCGGTGCCGCGCGGGGGCCGCGGGGGTCGACGAGCATGTAGCGCCGCCCCTCGCGGTCCGTCCAGGCGTACCAGAGCGAGTCCGTCTCGTGGATCCAGTTCGGTGCGACGGAGCTCGAGTGGATGAACCGGTTCACATTGTCCGGGCTGAACCGGTCGAAGAGCTCCCAGTTCGCCACATTCGTGTTCGAACGCTCCTGGGCGTCGGCCGGGAGCGCCGGGAGCGTGAAGAGGGCGAGCAGGACGAGGGCCGGGAGCGCACGCAGGGCAGCGCGCGGGCGACGTGAGCGGACGTACGTCGGGCAGGGGATCATCGGGTCCTCCAGTTGGGTGAATCGGATCCGCGCATACTGGGGAAGGCACCATGGGCTCGTCAACCATGCCGGGCGGGTTCGGGGGTCCCGGGGCGCCGGGCGTTCCCGCCGATCCGGCCGTTCCGGCCGCGCCCGCCGCCCTCACCGCCGATGCCCCGCGCCCGACCTTCCAGCCGTTCCAGCCGTCCCCGTCCCCCCCCGCCGCTCCCGCCCGCCCTCACCGCCGATGCCCCGCGCCCGACCTCCCAGCCGGCCCAGCCGCCTCCGACGGCCTCCCCTCCAGCCCAGCTGCCCCCTCCGGCCCAGCTGCCCCC
>SLDT01000183.1 GCA_007125125.1 Gemmatimonadota bacterium
CGGCTCCCGGTTACCGTTCAGGGGTGTCCCTGAAAACCATTCTCAACCAGCAGGCCCCGCCCCAGGCATGACCTCTTCTTCCGTCATCCAGCTCGACGGCGTCTCGAAGCGCTACTGGCCCGGTCCGGTCAGCGCCGTCGACGGGGTGTCGCTCGAGATCGAGCGGGGCGAGATCGTCACCCTCCTCGGCCCCTCCGGCTGCGGAAAGACGACGACCCTCCGGCTCATCGCCGGCTTCGAGGTCCCCGACGAGGGCACGATCGCGGTGGGCGAGAAGATCGTCGCAGGCGAGCGGAGCTGGTGCCCGCCCGAGAAACGGGGGGTCGGAATGGTCTTCCAGGACTATGCGCTCTTCCCGCACCTCACCGTCGGGGAGAACGTGATGTTCGGGCTCGACCGGCTCCCCCGGCGGCAGCGGCGGGCGCGGGCCGAGGAGGCGCTCGCGACCCTCGACCTGCGGGGCACCCTCGACCGCTATCCGCACGAGCTCTCCGGAGGGCAGCAGCAGCGGGTCGCCCTCGCGCGCGCGCTCGCCCCCGAGCCCGTCGTGATCCTCATGGACGAGCCCTTCTCGAACCTCGACGCGCACCTTCGGGACCAGGTCCGTGACGAGGTCGTCGGTATCCTCCGCCGCACCGGGGTGACCTGCATCTTCGTCAGCCATGACCAGCGCGACGCCCTCGCCATCTCGGACAAGGTCGCCGTGATGAACCGCGGCCGGATCGAGCAGGTCGGGAGCCCGCGCGAGATCTACAAGCACCCCGAGTCGGTCTTCGTCGCCACCTTCGTCGGGCGCACGAACCTCCTCCAGGGGCGCATCCAGAACGAGAACGGGTGCGTGCTCACCGACTTCGGGAACTTCTGCCGCGTCGACCGGCTCGGCCTCGCACCCGGCACCGAAGTCATGGTCTCGGTGCGCCCCGACGGCTTCGAGTCCTGTACCGAAGGAGCGCTCCGCGGAACGATCCTGAGCACCACCTACACCGGTGCCCAGGTCGAGGCCGAGGTGGCGCTCCCCTCGATGCTCGGCGGCGACCGCCGGCTCGTCGTGCACCTCCCCCCCTCGCGCCACTACGAGATCGGCGAGGAGGTGTGCTTCCGGCTCCTCCCCGAGTTCGCCTCGGTCGTGCGCAACGCCTGCCAGACCCTCGGGTTCACGGACGAAGCCTCCTCGCCCCTCGCACAGCTCCAGGCCTGACACCTCCCATGCGCGCCGCGGCCTCCCCTCCCCGTCGTCTGGCCCCGGTCGCGCTCGGATGCGCGGTGGTCCTGCTCGCGGCTTGGGGTGCCTTCTTCCCGGAACCGGTGGTGGCGCAGGAACGGGAGGCCGTGCTCACCGGACGGGTCATCGACGCGGAGACGGGAGAGCCCGCGCCCGGTGTCGAGGTGGAGCTCGAGAGCTGGGACGGGACTCGGGTCGCGGCGACGCGGGCCAACCCCGAGGGGGTGTTTCGGATCGCGCTCGCGCGCGAGGGGGTCTTCGTGGTCTCGGCCGTCTCGGCCGCCTACGTGCGCTCCGAGCTCACGCGGGTCGAGCTCGTCCCGGGCGAGGAGACGAGCGTGACGCTCGAGGTGACGAGGGTCTCCGCGCCTCCGCCCGAGATCCGGCCCCTCCTCGCGCCCGTCGATGCCGAGCCCGGCCAGATTGCGGGACGCGTCTACGACCTGGGGACGGGATCGGCGGTGCCCTCGGCCCGGGTCGTGCTCATGACGCGGCAGGGTGACACGATTCAGAGCGTGGCGTCGGGGCCGGGCGGGATCTACCGCGTCACGGTGCCGAGCGACGGGACCTACCACCTGGCCGCCGACCTCGGGCCCTTCGCGCGCTCGCGGGTGCTCATCGTCGAGGGGCTGACGCGGACCGGACTCACCGTGAATGTGGGGCTCCAGTCCGACCCGGTGCAGCTCGAGGAGATCGTCGCCACCGGAAGGCAGGAGATCTTCTGGTGGGTCGAGGAGAAGCCGCAGCGGGTCTGGACCTACTATGAGCGCCGGCACTTCTACGGGCGCCTCAACATGGGGCGCTTCTACGACGGCGGAGCGCTCCGGCAGTGGGGTGACGGCGGGGTGATCGAGTTCATTCGGGCACACGCGCCGATGCGCATGAACTGCCGGCCCTCGCTTGTCGTGGACGGGTGGGCCGCCGGCTCGATCGACCTCTGGGGAACGGGAGGCGACGGCTGGGGGGTCGACGCCATCGCGCTTCTCGATGTGGACGACCTCGAGGGGATCGAGATCTACGACTCCCGCTCCGGGCTCACGCCCCCCGAGTTCGGGGGGTGCATGACCGTCGCGGTGTGGAGGCGGGCCAGGTAGCACCGGACCCTCGCTCGCGCTCCGGGGTTAGCCTCCCAACGTACCCCGGAGCGGGGCGTGGGGCCGGACTTCGTTCGTGGCGTGCGGGCCGGGCAGAGGCCGCGCGCGCGAGCACCCTCCCTTTCCTCCTTCGGGGAGCGTCCAGCCGGACGCAGGCACCTCACCCCTTCAACAGGAGGCCCCATGTCGGACAGCGTCTACAAGGTCATCGAACTCGTGGGCACCAGCACGGAGTCGTGGGAGAAGGCCGCGCACAACGCGATCGAGACCGCCGCGAAGCAGCTCCGTGATCTGCGGATCGCCGAGGTGAGCCAGCTCGATGCCCAGCTCGAGGAAGGCAAGATCGTGCGCTACCGCGCCAAGGTGAAGATCTCGTTCCGCTACGAGAGCTGACCGGGAGGAAGGCACCGCGGGCGCCCGCCAGGCTCTTCGGCGAGGCGCCCGTGGGGGCCGGCCTTGGACTTCTGCCGGGTTCTTGTGGCGGGGTGGTTCGGGGGCTGGCGAGCGGCACCGGCCGGGTTCGTTGGCGGCCATGCGTGGGGGCGCGTCTGGCGCCCCTTTTTTCATGGCCAGAGGCCATTTAACGCTCAATTAACGCCAATTAACGCTCTTTTAACGCTGAATTAACGCTCCGGGGAGCGCTTTGCGGGGTTCTTGCGGGCTCGCACACTCGGCGTTTCGAGCCCGCCCGCACGACGTTGCGGCCCCTGGCGCAGGCCGTCGCGAACCCCGTCGCTCCACCACGTCCGGGCCCTCACGGCCATCCGGCCCATCACGGCGCCGAGGACCGTCCGGACCCTCACGGCCGTCCGGCAAGTCACGGCGCCCAGGACCGTCCGGACCGCCGGGACCGGCGATAATGTCTGCTCTCGTCCACGCCCGGGCCCAGGTGCAGACGTTCACCCCCATATTCGGCGACAACGTCTGCACCTGCGTCCGCTTGCACCTTCAAGTGCAGACATTCACCCTCGTTTCCGGGGGTCAACGTCTGCACCTGTCTCACCCGGCAAACATGAGCAGACATTGTCGTCGCGCGAAGGAGTGGCGCGCGGCGCGGGCACGACGCGTACGCCCCCGGGCGCCACCGCGCCCCCCCCCCCCCAAAA
>SLDT01000264.1 GCA_007125125.1 Gemmatimonadota bacterium
CCGATGACGAAGCTGACCTGCGTGGACGACCTGGTGAAGGCGATGACGAGCCGGAGCCGGAACGCGCCGGAGCGGCTCTGGACGGCGCTCCTCCTGCGGGACCGGGGCTGCCGCTTCCCGGGGTGCCGGTGCATCCTGAACCTGGTGCCCCACCACATCGAGCATTGGGTCTACGGGGGCAAGACGGAGTACTGGAACCTGGTGCTCCTCTGCCCGGTGCACCACCGCGCGGTCCACGAGGGCGGGTTCTCGGTAGAGCTGGCCCGGAGCGGGGATGCCTACTTCAAGGACCAGGCGGGGATGCCGATCCCGGCCTGTGCGCCTCCACCGACGATCCCGGACCCGATCGAGCTGCTGCGCGCGCAGTGGAAGGCGGAGTGCAGCGAGCAGGGGTTGGATCCGGAGACGCCGCGGGGGCTGGGCCAGGTGAGGAACGCGCGCTGGTTGCCGGATGGGCTGATGGAGCGGGCGATGGAGGCGCTCGTGGAGGAGCGGGAGGACGGGGACGAGGGCGAGGGCGGGCAGGAGCGGGAGGACGGGGACGAGGGCGAGGGCGGGCAGGAGCGGGAGGACAAGGACGAGAGCGAAGACGGGGAGGTGCGCGAACACGGGGAGGTGCGAGAGGACGGAGACGAGCCCGAGGGCGGGGAGAGGCTCGGTGACGGCGGGTAGGGGGGGACCGGGGAGGAGCCCGGGAGCCCGGGGAAGGGGGCGCGCGGGAGGGCTGGAGGCGCGCCGGGTGGCGGACTCCGGGGAAGTGGCGGCGCCCGGGGGCACGGCTGGCCTCGGGGGGGCCGCTGGAGCGCAGGGGAGCGAGAGCGTTGCACAAAAATTGTGAAACGGGGTCTGGGGATGCACAAAAATTGTGAAACGGTCCGGCGTCGGGCTCTGCGCGGGGGTTGGGAATGGCCTTGGAGCGGGGCCGACCGGAGGCGGGACACGCCCGGGGGGCGAGGGCTCACCTTGCCGGGCGGGGCGCACCCGCCGTATTCTGTGCGCCGTCCCGCTTCAACGGTTTCCGCATCCACCCGTGCTCGCTCCCTCCTTCGCGAGGGGCGCGCCGCCACGCTCCGAGTCCAGATGCGCTTTCTCTACATCTTCCCTCACCCCGACGACGAGTGTTTCGGGCCGGCCCCGGGGATGGCGCGCCAGCTCCGCGAGGGGCACGAGGTGCATCTGCTGACGCTGACGCGGGGCGGGGCGACGAAGCAGCGCCACCGCCTGGGCCTCACGGTGGGGGAGATGGGCGAGGTGCGCCTGGCCGAGATGCGCCGCGTCGAGGAGGTGCTCGGGCTGACGGGGATGGAGGTCCTCGACCTGCCGGACTCGGGGCTGGCCGAGATCGACCCGCGCCTGATCGAAGATGTGGTGCGGGAGGCGATCCTCGAGCTGGTCCCGGACGTGGTGGTCACCTACGCGGTGCACGGGATCAGCGGCTTCCGGGACCACCTGGTGACGCACGCGGTGGTGAAGCGGGTCTACTGCGAGCTTCGCGACGAGGCCCCGGACCGGGCGCCCCGCCGGCTCGCCCTCTTCACCCTTGCCGAGGAGGAGGAGGACGCGGGCGATGGCCCCTTCACCCTCCGCACATCACCCCCCGATCTGATCGACGCGGGAATCGCGATCTCCAGGTCCGACCTGGCAAAGGGGCTCGAGGCGCTCGCCTGCTACGAGACCTACCGGGAGGTGATCGAGCGGGCCGATCCGCTGGGCCGGATCGGGGACACGATCTGGTTCGAGCTCTTCGAGGAGTCCCACGCCCCCCCTCTCTCCTCCCTCGAGGAGCGACTCCCCCCCCGTGCCGCGGGGGGGACCGGGTGAACTACGCCTTCGTCATCCGGAACGACCGATGTATCGGCTGCCACGCCTGCTCGACGGCGTGCAAGGCCGAGAACGCGGTCCCCGTGGGGGTGCACCGCACCTGGGTGAAGACGGTCGAGACGGGGCGCTACCCCGATGTGCGCCGGCACTTCCAGGTGACCCGCTGCAACCACTGCGAGCGCCCGCCCTGCGTCGAGATCTGCCCGACGCGCGCGATGTACCGCCGGCCGGACGGGATCGTGGAGTTCGACCCCGACCGCTGCATCGGGTGCAAGGCCTGCCTCCAGGCCTGTCCCTACGATGCGATCCACATCGATCCGGCCACGGGCACGGCGGCGAAGTGCCACTTCTGCGCCCACCGGGTCGAGGTCGGTCTCGAGCCCCCCTGCGTGGTGGTCTGTCCGGAGCATGCCATCCTCGCGGGCGACCTCGATGACCCGGAGTCCGAGGTCTCGCGGGCCCTGGCCACCCACCCGGTCACGGTGCGCCGTCCGGAGCAGGGGACCCGCCCGAAGCTCTTCTATGTGGAAGGCGCCGACGTGGCCCTCGATCCGCGCTTCACCGATCCCTCCCCCGCGGGCTACGCCTGGAGCGAGGCCCCCCCGGCCGGGGAGGGACCGATCCGCATCGGGCGGGGACGGGTGGCGGGCGAGCTCGTGCGGAGCGCCTGGGACATCCACCACAAGGTACCCTGGCACTGGCCCGTTCCCGCCTACCTCGTCTCGAAGGGGATCGGGGCCGGGGTTCTCCTCGTCGCGGCCCTCGGCGTGCTTGCCGGGCTCGCCCCGGCCACCCCGGCGGTGATGCTCACGAGCGCGATCACGGCGCTCGCCATGGTCGCGCTCACCGCCGTGTTCCTGGTTCTGGATCTGGAACGCCCCGAACGCTTTGCGTGGGTTCTTCTCAAGTCCCATACGAAGTCGTGGCTCGTGCGCGGCGCCTGGATCCTGACCGCCTTCGGCGCCCTCCTCACCGGCTGGTGTGCTCTCGAGGCCGGTGTGGTGACCGGAGTCATTGACCCCGGTCAGGCCGGGACCATCCGTCCCTGGCTCCTCGGCGCGGGGGTGCCCCTCGCGGTGCTCACGGCCGCCTACACCGCCTTCCTCTTCGGGCAGGCCGAGGGAAGGGACCTCTGGCAGAGCCCCCTCCTGCCGGCCCACCTCGTCCTGCAGGCGCTCGGGGCGGGGGCGGGGGCGCTCCTGGTCGTCGGAGGGGCGGTCGCGATGCCCGAGGCATGGGGCGCCCTCGCCCTTCTGGTCCTCGGGGCGGTCGTGGTCCTCGACCTCGCCCTCTTCATTCCGGGGGAGTTCGCGATCTCGCACGGGACGGAAGGGGCGCGGGAGGCGGCGCTGGCGATCCGGCGGGGGCGCTGGCGCAGGCACTTCTGGGGGGGGAGCATCGCCCTCGGGCACGTGGTCCCCCTCCTGCTCCTGGGTGCCGCATGGGTGCCGGGCGCCGAGGGATGGGTGCCCTGGCTCGGGGCGGGCGCCGGGGGTGCCTTCCTCCTGGGGCTCTGGCTTCACGAGGTGGCCTGGGTCGAGGCCCCGCAGCGGGTGAGGAACAGTTGAGCGGCGGGGGC
>SLDT01000178.1 GCA_007125125.1 Gemmatimonadota bacterium
AGGCACGTGCGCGAGGGCTCGAAGTCCGGGACGCGATTCTGGAGGCGGGCCGGGTGCGCCTCCGGCCGATCCTCATGACGACCGCGACGACGGTGCTGGGTCTCACGCCGATGGCGCTCGGAATCGGCCGGGGAGCCGATCTCCGCGCGCCCCTCGCGGTCGCCGTGATCGGAGGGCTGCTCCTCGCCACCTTTCTCACACTGATCGTGGTCCCCGTCCTCTACTCCCTCCTCGACACCGTGCAGACGAGCGTGCCCGTCCGGAGCGCGCGTTCCGCCCCGGTCGGGGGTGGAGAGCACGGCGCGGTGCCGGCCGCTCGGCGGGAGGGTGCCGGGCCATGATCCGACTCTCGATCCGGCGGCCCGTCGCGGTGACCATGGCGTATTTCGCCGTAGCGCTGCTGGGGATCGCGGCGTGGAACAACGTGCCGATCGAGCTCCTTCCAGACACGAACCTCCCGCAGCTCAGCGTCCAGACCGAGTGGAGGGGAGCATCGCCCGAGACCGTGGAGGCGTTCCTCACCTCTCCGGTCGAGGCCGCGGCTCAGCGCGTGCGGGGCGTCGAGCGGGTGACTTCCATCTCCCGGGAGGGCCAGAGCCAGGTCACGGTCGAGTTCGCCCGTGACGTGGACATGGACTTCGCGAGGCTCGACCTCTCCGAACGCCTCTCCCGCCTCGAAGACGATCTCCCGCTCGGGATTTCCACGATCCAGGTCGAGCAGTACGTGCCGAGCGACTTCGAGGAGGAGGCCCGTCGCCCCCTCCTCACCTATACTTTCACGGGGCCTCTCCTGCTGGAGGCGCTTCGGGCGCACCTCGACGAAGAGGTCGGGCCGGAGCTGGGCCAGGTGCGCGGAGTCGCCCGAGCCGTCGCCCAGGGAGGGAGCCGGCGTCTCCTCGAGGTGGAGCTCGACGGGGATCAGATCACCTCGATGGGGCTGAACCCCACTCGGGTTGCCCAGGAGATCCTGGGCCTCGACCTGGTGCGTGAGGCGGGAGCGGTCCGCGCGGGGGACCGGCAGCTCACGATTGCGATCCGCGACCGACCCGCGTCCATCGACGACATCCGGAATGCCGTCTTCGCCTCGAACGGGCGGACGATCAGGATCGGAGACCTGGCCCGGGTGCGGGACACGTTCGAGCAGCCGGTGAGCCTCCACCGGATGAACGGGAGCCCGGCGGTCACCCTTCGGGTCTACCGGGAACACGGGACGAATGCGGTCGAGGTGGCCGAGCGCGCCCGCCAGCGGGTCGAGCAGCTCCAGGCTCTGAACCCGCCCGGCGCGGAGCTCATCCTCGTCGACGATCAGAGCGAGGACATCCGCCGGCAGCTCACCGACCTCCGCTTCCGCGCCCTCGTCTCCGGGGCCGTGATTTTCCTCGTCCTCCTCCTCTTCCTCCGCTCGCTCCGCTCCGCCGGGGTGGTCTTCCTGACGATTGCGTTCTCGATCCTGATCGCACTCAACCTGATCTACTTCGCCGGATTCACGCTCAACATCCTGACCCTGATGGGCCTCGCCCTCGGGTTCGGGCTCATCGTGGACAACTCGATCGTCGTCCTCGAAAACATCTACCGGAGGTGGCAGGAGGGAGAGCGCCCGGAGGATGCGGCGGAAAAGGGGACACGCCATGTGGTCCTTCCGATCGTGGCCTCCACGGTGACGACACTGATCGTCTTCGTCCCCTTCGTCTATTTCCAGGGAGAGCTCCAGCTCTACTACGTGCCCCTCGCGGTCGTAGTCGCGCTCACTCTCCTCGCCTCCCTCTTCGTCGCGTTCACGTTCATTCCGGCGCTCGCCGCCCGGATCCTGGGCGGTAGGCCGGTCGCGCCCCATTCTCCTGCGGCCCTCGAGCTGGCCGGGGACGGGGAGCGGCCCGCCGGAGTCGGGGAGCACTCCGCTGGTGCGGAGCGTCGGCGCGGCGGTGGTGCCGGCACCGAGCTGAGCCCCTCTCCCCCCGTCTACATCCGATTCTACGCCGGCCTCCTGAGCCTCACCCTCAAAGCGCCCTGGATCGCGGTCCTCGTCGCGGCCCTCTCCCTGGGAGGCTCCTGGCATCTCTTCGACAGCTACGTCACCCGCGGGACGGTGTGGGGCGGCGGGATGTGGGAGCGGAGCTGGATCGACATCCAGATCACTCTCCCGCAGGGCTCCGACCTCGAACGAGTCGACGAGCTCTCCCGGAGCTTCGAGGCCCGCCTCGCCGGGATCGACGAGATCGAGATGTTCGAGACCCAGGTCTTCGGGACTCGGGCGCAGACGCAGGTATTTTTCCCGGACTCGCTCGAGCACACGCCGGTCCCACTCATCATCGAAGAGCGGCTCAAGTCGTACTCGCTGGGCTATACGGGCGCGCAGGTCCGGGTGTACGGGCAAGGTCCCTCGTTCTACGGGGGCGGCGGGGGGACGGCACCCAATTACCACATCAATGTGCTGGGCTACAACTACGAACGGGTGCGGGACATCGCCGAGGATCTGGGGAGCCGGCTCAGGGGTGTGAGCCGCGTCGGAGAGATCGACACGAACGCGACCGGACGCTTCGGTCGGGAGCGGGTGACGGAGTACGCCGTCGAAGTGGACCGGGACGCCCTCGCCCGTTACGACCTCACGGTCCAGGAGCTCGTGCGGGAGATGCAGGCGGCGCTCCATGGGGCGGGGGGAGTGGGGCGGGTCGCGCTCGGAGGGGAGCCGGTCGCTTTCGAGGTGAAGCTCGCCGGGTTCCTCGAGCGCGACGTCCGTGGCCTGGAGCAGATCATGATCACCTCGCCCCTCGGCACCGCGGTCCGGCTGGGGGATCTCGTCCGCATTGCGCCGCGCGAGGTGCTCGCCGAGGTGCGGCGCGAGGACCAGCAGTACCACCGGACCGTCGCGTACGAGTTCCGTGGGCCTCGGAGGCTGGGCGACGTCTACCACGATGCAGCGATCGCCTCCACGGCCGTGCCTCCCGGCTACACGGTCCGAAGCCGGGATCCGTTCACGTGGGGGACGGAGGAGCAGCGGCAGATGTGGCTCGTTCTACTCGTCTCGATCGGGCTCGTGTTCATGGTCACCTCCGGGCTCTTCGAATCGATCCGCCAGCCCTTCTGCGTGCTCCTCGCCGTGCCGATGGCGCTGACCGGCGTCTTCCTGATCTTCTTCTATGTGAACGCCTCGTTCACCCGGGAGGCGTTCATCGGTGTGATCATGATGGGCGGGATCGTCGTGAACAACGCCATCCTCCTCGTCGACCACATCAACCGGGTCCGCCGGGAGCGAGGAGACCTCTCCCTCGAGCGGGCGATCGTGCAGGGCACCCTCGAGCGGGTTCGGCCGATCCTGATGACCACCGTCACCACGGTTCTCGGGCTCCTCCCCCTCGTCATGTTCATGCCCACCGCGGATGCGACGATCTGGAACG
>SLDT01000143.1 GCA_007125125.1 Gemmatimonadota bacterium
GGCCTCCTCGGCGGTCATGACGGGGTTTTCGTGCTCGATCCAGAGCGCGGTCGCCATGACGGTGAAGAGCTCCGTGTTGTCCACGACCCCGAGGTTCCGGGGCTCGGTGCCGGCTCCGTAGAGCGCAACGGGAACGAAGCCCGCGGTGTGGTTCCCGGTGGCAAACGAGATCCCGGGGCGGTCGGGCCGGCCCGACGGGCTCATCGTGAGGAGCTGGGCCATCTGGATCGTGCGCCCGTTGCCAACGGCGTTCCGGTGGCCCCAGCGCATTCCCTCCCGGTCACCCGAGATCACGCGCGAGAGGAGCTCGGCCTCGTCGGCCTCGACGGGGATGCCGAGGTAGGCCCGGATCGCTTCGGCGGTCTCGGCCGGGGTGGGGTTCCGGGGCAGGACATGGCGCAGGAGCCACTCGTGCGAGGCCCGAAGGCCGCCGGCCGCGACGAGCGAGGCATCGGCGTTCCGGTATCCGCTCCCCCAGCCGAACATGACCCCGCCGCCGGTGTCGTGATCGCAGGCGAACACGACGAGGGTATCGTCGCGCGCGTCGGCGTAGTCGAGGACGACCCCGAGCATTTCGTCGGCCGCGATCCAGTCCCACAGGAGGCCGCCGGGGTCGTTGTTGTGGTTGGCGTGGTCCGGGCGCCCGGCTTCGACCTGGAGCACGAAGCCGTCGTCGGCCCCGTCGAGGCGCTCGAGCGCGGCACGGGTCAGGGTCGCGAGCGAGGGGGCGGGATGGTCCTGGTAGCGGCGGTCGATTTCGTAGGGGAGGTGCTCCTGGCGGGGGGTGAAGGCCCCGAGGAGCTTCGATCCGGTCGCAGAGGCGAGCTCCTCGGCAGTTCGCACGACCTCGTAGCCCGCGGCCTCGAACTCGGCCCAGAGGTCCCGGTCATCGAAGCGCGAGCCCGGGTCGAAGGGGCCCTGGCCACCGCCGAGGAGGATGTCCGTGCCGGAGGCGAGGTACTGGACGGCGATCGCTTCTTCCCGATTGCGGTTGTCGACCTTCGCGACCCATCCGGCGGGGGTGGCGTGCGTGATCCGTGCGCTCGTGACGAGGCCGGTCTTCTTGCCGCGGTCGCGCGCGAGCTCGAGGATGGAGGTGAGCTCGGTACCGTCCGGGTACACGGAGAGCTGCCCGTTCACGAGCTTGCGCCCCGTGGACCAGGCGCAGGTGGCTGCCGCGGAGTCGGTGACCCACGACAGGAGCGACGAGGGAATCATGGAGCCGGCCGCGCCACGGTTCAGGAGATCATGGAAGCGCAGCCGGGTGCCGACGACTTCCCGCGCGAAGAAGTCGGCGGTGGCGAAGTCCTCGTAGCCGGTTCCGTCGTAGGCCACGAAGATGACGTTGCGGACGCGGCGCTTCTTCCAGGGGGTGAGCCCGTTCGCCAGGGCATCCGAGAGCGAGTCCGAGGGGCGGGCGCCGAGGGGAGATGCGATGCCGCCCGTGAGGGCGGCGGTGCCGGCGAGGGCGCCGAACTTGAGGAGGTCGCGACGGTGCATGGGAAGCTCGAGGGGATCGGGTCGAGGGCAGGGTGAGGCGGTCGAAAGCAAGATACACCGGGCCGGGCGAAGGTACTGTGACGGTAGGGTAACGGGCACGGGTCGGAATGTCACGGTTCGGAGTATCACGGTTCGGAGATGCCCGCGAGGCCTGGACGGGCTGCGGGGTGGTGCGTGGACCGTGAAAATGACGAACGGACTCGGTGTACGAAGAGCTCGTTAGCGGTTTTCACGGTCGATCGGGGTCACGAGACGCGGCGCTGCGCGCCGCACTCATGCGTTCCGGACTCCGGGGTCGCAGGGGGACGAGAAAGAGGCGCGCGCCTCCGCGCGCGCCAACCTCTGGCTTGTGCGCTGAACCGCACGCGCGATACGTTCGACCCTCGACCGCGCACCATCGCCCCCGAACCGAAGGAGTACGCCATGCATCTCGTCGCGGGCGCGTCCGGGCAGGCGGGACGCCGGGTGGTGGGGCAGCTCCTGACCGAGGAAGAGGGCCGGGGGGGCATGCCAAGCGGCCCCGCCGCCTGCGACTGGGTCGGGACGATCACCGTCCGGGAGGTCGTGGAGCGCGGCGCCGAAGCCCGCGGGAGATCGCCCTGAGCGCTTCGGGGCCGGACAGGCGCGCAGTCCTTCTGGCCTGGCTCGCCCACGCGTACACGGGGCTCGGCCTGCTCGCGGCGGCCGCGGCGGCGGTCTGGATCGTCGAGGGCGGGGAGCGCGCGATCCACCTCGCACTCCTTGCGCTCCTCGCCGCGATGGTGATCGACAGCACGGACGGCGTGCTCGCGCGCCGCCTCCGCGTGCGGCAAGTGCTCCCCGGCTTCGACGGGCGCCGGCTCGACGACATCATCGACTTCCACACCTACACCTCGCTTCCGCTCCTTCTCGTCTGGCGGGCGGGCGTGTTCTCCGGTGCGGAGGCGCTCGTCCTGCTCCTCCCGCTAGCGGCCTCGGCCTTCGGGTTCTCGCGCGCGGATGCGAAGACGGACGACGGTTACTTCCTCGGGTTCCCGTCGTACTGGAACGTGGTCGCCTTCTATCTCGTGCTGCTCGCGCCTCCGGTCTGGCTCTCGGGGGCGCTCGTCGTGGGATTCGTGGTCCTGACCTTCGTCCCCGCGAAGTATCCCTACCCCTCGCGGCCGGGCACCGTGAACCGGCTCACCCTCGTCCTCGGGATCCCCTGGGCGCTCGTCGTCACGGTGACCCTTGTCGGGATCGTGCCCGACCCGCCGGCCTGGGCGCTCGCCTCGGTCGCCTATCCGGTCTACTACATGGTCGCCGGGTGGTGGGTGACGCTGCGGGGTCCAGGGGGCGAGGATCGACGGGCCGAGGGGTAGGCCCCGCACGGGGGGGTGGCTGCGAGAACGCCTCGTTCCGAAGCGGATGAGCACGACCGCTTGGAAACTTCCCGGTGCATCTAGGTATCCTTGGGTGAGCGTTCACAGCAGACGACTCGGATCCGGAGGAAGCTTGGCGGACGAGACGCACAAGGAGCGGCCTGGCGACGGGGTTCCCGAAGCGGGGCGCGACGACCCCGCGCACACGCCCGAACCGCCCGCGGGGTGCGAGGGGTGTCCGGGCGCGCCGCCCTCGCCCGAGCGCCGCCGCTTCCTCGCCGCAATCGCGATGGGCTCCGGCGCCCTTGCGTCGGCGGCGCTCCTCGTGCCCTGGAGCGGGGTCTTCCTGAGCCCGCTGCGCCGCCCCGACCTCGAGGTCTGGCGGGGCGTGGGCGGGGTCGACGAGTTCGAGGTCGGCGAGACGCGGATGGTGGTCTACCAGGACCCGGCTCCCCTCCCGTGGGCGGGGTACGCGGGGCGGAGCGGGGCATGGCGGGGCGGCAGGAGCAGAAAGAGGCAGAGCTGGTCCGCATCCACCCAGA
>SLDT01000142.1 GCA_007125125.1 Gemmatimonadota bacterium
AGATCTTCTTCAAGGGCAGGGATGTCCGTGCCATGAAGGAGTCGGAGCTCCGAACCCTTCGCCGCCAGGCGCAGATCGTCTTTCAGGATCCATTCTCCTCGCTGAACCCCCGGATCCGGGTCGGAGAGATGATCGAGGAGGTGCTGCGAGTCCACAGGCTCGGAGGCGACGCCGCCGGACGCCGCAGGAGGGTGCGGCAGCTTCTCGACACCGTCGGACTCCTCCCCGAGCATGCCGACCGCTATCCGCACGAGTTCTCCGGGGGGCAGCGGCAGCGCATCGGGATTGCTCGGGCGCTCTCGGTCGAGCCCGACTTCATCGTCTGTGACGAGCCCGTCTCCGCGCTCGACGTCTCGGTCCAGGCGCAGGTCATCAACCTGTTTCGAGACCTTCAGAAGGAGTTCGGTCTCACCTACCTCTTCATCGCGCACGACCTGGCCGTCGTCGAATACGTCTCGGACCGCGTTGCCGTCATGTACCTGGGACGCATCGTCGAGACGGCCGATGCGGAGACACTCTACCGGACTCCGAGGCACCCCTACACCCGGGCTCTGCTCTCGGCAGTCCCCCGCCCCGACCCCGACGCGCGCGAGGCCGATCGGCGCATCGTGCTGGCGGGCGACGTGCCCAGTCCGATCGATCCACCATCGGGCTGTCCCTTTCATCCCAGGTGCTGGCACCCGGACCGGGATGATACCTGTGCCAGGGTCGTTCCGGAGCTCCAGGAGAAGTCTCCGGGACAACTCGTTTCATGTACCAAGGTCGCCACGAAGTCGTTCGGTCACTCTTGACAGGTTGGAACACGCCTCACATTATGCGACCTTGCTCACAGCGAGGCTGAAGTCTCACGTCACGAAGCACATCCGGTCGATGCCGGATGCAACGTTCATCCGGTCGCCGAAATCACCGGCGGGAGGTCCCTTTGGTCGGTCTCATGCATCTCTACAACGCTCTGCTCCAGATTCCCGGGGTGGACGCCCCCGACATGACGATCGGGGAGCAGCTCTTTTTCGTCTGGGACGAAATGGGGTTCATGCGCTGGCCCCTCGGGGCATGTCTCGTTCTCGGGATCCTCGTCATCATCTGGAAATTCTTCGACCTGATTTCGAAGAGCGGAAAGACGAAGAAGATCCTCACCGAGGTCAACCAGCTCCTCTCCGAGCACCGCGTCGACGAGGCGATGGAAATCTGTCGCGATTCGGATTCGCCGGCGGCGAACATCCTCTTCGCCGGCCTGGAGCGCCGCGGCGAGGGCACGGATCGAATCATGAAGGCGATCGAGAACCAGGGCCTCCTCGAGCTCTCGAGGCTCGAGAAGGGTCTCGTGATCCTGGCCACCCTCACGAACATCGCTCCCCTCCTCGGGTTCCTCGGAACCGTGATCGGGATGATCATTGCCTTCCAGGCGATCGAGGTTGCCGGTGAGGTCGAGGCCACTCTCGTTGCTGGCGGGATCAAGGTGGCGCTCCTGACCACGGCCAGTGGTCTCGCGATCGCCATCCCGGTCAGCATCGCGCACAACTACTTCGTCTCGCGGATCGATTCCCTCGTGATCGACATGGAAGAGTCCGCGCAGAAGATGATCGACACCCTGCACGCGATCGAATCCGGTCGCACCGTCTGACCCCGCGGGGGATCCCGTGCCGGGCACGGGCGAGGGGGCTGCTCCGCGAAGGCGGGGTGGCCCCCTTTTTTTCCGCATCATCCAACGTCTTCGCAGGCAGCGCTCATGGTCGAGGTACCACCCAGGACGGCTCCCCGCCTCTTTCTGATCGACGGGTACGCCCTCATCTACCGGGCCTTTTTCGCCTTCATCCAGCGTCCATTGATCAACTCGCGGGGCGAGAACACCTCGGCGCCCTGGGGTTTCACCCACTTCCTGATCCGGATTCGTGAAGAGTTCGAGCCGGATTACCTGGCGGTGGTCTTCGATGCGGGAATGAGCCACCGGGAAAAGGAGTATCCGGAGTACAAGGCGACGCGCGAGAAGATGCCCGAAGAGCTGGCGGCCTCCCTCCCCCGTATCCGGGAGCTCCTCGAGGCCTTCGGCGACCCCGTCGTCGAGCTCGAGGGATACGAGGCCGATGACGTCATCGGCACCCTTGCCCGGAAGGCGCGGGAGGCAGGCATCGAGGCGGTCGTCGTCTCCGGCGACAAGGACTTCCACCAGCTCGTGGGCGACGGGGTCCACCTCCTGAACCCGGGGCGAGGTGGCCCCACCGGGGTCGAGGCGGAGTGGGTCGACGAGTCGAATGCCGCCGAGCGACTCGGGGTGCCCCCGAGGCAGGTCGTTGACTACCTGGCGCTCATTGGGGACGCCTCGGACAATGTTCCCGGTGCTCCCGGCGTAGGGCCGAAGACCGCGGTGAAGCTCCTCGCGGAGTTCGGCTCGCTCGATGCCATGTTCGAGCGTGCAGATGAGGTCCGGGGAAAGCGAGCCCGCGAGGCACTCCTCGAGCATGCCGACCAGATCCGACTTTCCCGTCGCCTTGTGACGATCCAGGACGACCTCCCCGTCGACCTGGACCTTGATGGGTGGCGTGTGCAGGAGCCGGACCGGAAACGGCTGCGCGAAGTCCTTGTGGAACTGGAGTTCCGATCGCTCGTCGAGAAGTTCACCGAGGGCGAGGACGGGCCGGAGGCTCCGGACGGCGGCGAGGTCGACTATCGGACCGTGAATGAGCCCGCCGGGCTGGAGGGGGTCGTCGAAGCGATCCGGACGGCCGGCCGGGTCGCGGTCGACACGGAGACGACCTCGATCGAGCCGATGCGGGCCAACCTCGTGGGGATTTCCCTCTCGTGGGAGGCAGGCCAGGGGGTGTACCTCCCCTTCGGCCACGAAGCCCCTCCGGCCGATCTCCTTGCCGAGGACGCGGCGCCTCCGGTGAATCTTCCACCTCTGGACGATCCCTCGATGCGCTCGCTCGTCGATCTCCTCGGGGACCAGACCCTGCCGAAGACCGGACAGAACCTGAAGTACGACCTGCTCGTGCTCAGGAGGGCCGGGATCGACCTCGGTGGGCTCGAGTTCGACACGATGGTCGCCTCGTACCTCCTCGACCCCGGTCGTCGGCAGCATTCCCTCGACGCGCTCTCCACCGATCTCCTTGGTTACGTCCCGATCTCCTATGCGGAGGTTGCGGGGAAGGGCCGCAAGGAGATTCCGTTTTCCCAGGTCTCGCTCGATCGCGCCACGGAGTACGCCTGCGAGGACGCCGACCTCACCCTCCGGCTACGGGACCGGTTCGAGCCCCAGTTGCTCGAGAACCGGCTCGACGGGCTCTTCGAGCGGCTTGAAATGCCCCTTGTCCCGGTCCTCGCGGCGATGGAGGAGGCCGGAATCCGGATCGACGTCCCCTTCTTCCACGAGATGAGCCGGAGACTCGCCCGTGAACTCGAGCTCCTGCAGGACGAGATCTGGAAGGAGGCAGGCAGTGAATTCAACATCAACTCCACGCCGCAGCTCCGCGAAATCCTCTTCGACCGGCTCGAACTCCCGGTCATCAAGCGCACGAAGACAGGCCCTTCGACCGACGCCTCCGTGCTCGAGGAGCTCGCGGCACGGGGGCATTCCCTGCCCCGGCACCTCCTCGAGTACCGGCAGCTCGAGAAGCTTCGGTCCACCTACGTCGATGCCCTTCCGCGGCTCGTGCATCCCGAGACCGGGCGAATCCACGCCTCGTTCAACCAGACGGTTGCAGCCACCGGGCGGCTCTCTTCATCCGACCCGAACCTGCAGAACATCCCGATCCGGACTCCGCTCGGACGCGAAGTGCGCCGTGGCTTCATCCCGGAGGAAGGGTGGCTCTTCCTGGCCGCCGACTACTCCCAGATCGAGCTCCGAATTCTGGCACACTTCTCCGGAGATGACGCCTTCGTATCGGCCTTCCGCGAAGGGATCGATGTGCACCGACAGACTGCGGCTGTCATCTTCGGCGTCCCGATCGAAGAGGTCACTCCCCTGCAGCGGGATCGAGCGAAGACAATCAACTTCGCAACGCTCTACGGACAGGGAGAATTCTCCCTTGCGCGCGACCTCGGGATTTCCCGGGACGAGGCGGGAGCCTTCATCTCGGAGTACTTCGAGCGGTTCAGTGGGGTGCGCAACTTCCTGGACGAGCAGGTGGCATCGGCGCGGGAGCGAGGCTGGGTCGAAACGCTGAGCGGGCGCAGGAGGCGGATTCCGGAGCTCGAGTCAAGGAACTGGAACGTGCGTCAGTTCGGCGAGCGGATCGCCCAGAACACGCCGATCCAGGGTACGGCGGCCGATCTGATCAAGGAGGCCATGCTTCGCATTCACCGGCGGCTTGAGGAGCGGGAGCTGCGCACTCGCCTCCTGGTCCAGGTCCACGACGAACTCGTCTTCGAGGTCCCGGCCGACGAGCTCGACGAGGTGCGTGACCTCGTGGTCCGGGAGATGGAAGGTGCGATGGAGTTGAGGGTGCCACTTCGTGTCGACGTCGGCGTCGGCGAGAGTTGGTTCGACTGCAAGTGACGATGTCCCCTCTGGCCATGGGGTCGCCCGTCGGGTGCTGAGAGATTCCGGGTTCGATCGTACCGGCGGCCCACCGGGGCCCCGGCAACTCTCACCCCCGAAGGAGGGAAAGCGCGATGAGCCGCTCCGTCAACAGGATCACACTCGTCGGCCATGTGGGCCGGGACCCGGAGGTCCGGAGTACCCAGACCGGCACGAAGGTGGCGAACCTCTCGCTCGCAACGAATCACCGGGCCGGCAACGGCCAGGAGCCCGAAGAGAGAACGAACTGGCACCGGCTCGTGTTCTGGAACCGACTGGCGCAGTTTGCCGAGGACTACGTGAAGAAGGGAGACCGGGTCCTCATCGAGGGACGCCTCGACTACGGCTCCTACGAGCGGGACGGGGTGACGATCCCCACCGCCGAGATCCAGGTGCGGGAGATCATTCTTCTCTCCCCGCGCCGTGGAGAGGCGGAAGGAGATGGTGGCGGGATCGCGGAAGAGGCTGCCTGAGTCGGCGCGTTCCGATCCACCGTGGCCCGGCAGACCCTGCAGGCCGCAGAAGCGGCCGGTGAGGCGGGGTTTGCCGGGTCTATTCCGCCTTCCAGAAACCCTCGAGCGACTTGCCGTGCGGGCTTTCCTTGAGCTTCTCGAAGGCGCGGTTCCGAATCTGCCGGATGCGCTCCCGGGTCACGCCAAGGAGGGAGCCGATCTCTTCGAGGGTGCGCTCTTCGCCGTCGTCGAGTCCGTAATAGAGGTATAGAATCTTCCGCTCGCGTTCCGTGAGATAGTCACGGAACATGGACTCGAGGAAGTCGCGCCGAGCCAGAGCCTCCACCCCCTCCTCGATATCGTCGGAGTCGAGACCGGAAAAACGCTCCCCGAAGGATGCGCTGTCACGGTCTCCCCGGTCGATCGGTGCATCGAGCGACAACTCGCTGGCGGCAACCCGGCGCAGCGCCCGAATCGTCTCGATCGGCTCGCCCATGTCTTCCGCGATCTCCTGGTCTGTCGGAGATCGTCCGAGTTGCTGCGTGAGGGCCGTGTCCGTGCGAGACAGGCGTGCGAGGTTCGAATTCTGGTTCAGGGGAATCCGAACCGAACGAGTCTGCTCGGCAAGGGCCTGCAGAACGGTCTGGCGGATCCACCATACGGCATACGAAATGAACTTGACGCCCTTGTCCGGATCGAACTTCTTGACCGCCTTGAGGAGACCTTCGTTCCCGATGCAGACCAGTTCGGCAAGCCCGAGACCGCGACCCTGATACTTCTTCACGTACGAGATCACGAACCGGAGGTTCGCGGTGACGAGGCGCTCCGCTGCCTCGCGATCGCCTTCGCGGGCTCGCCGTGCAAGCTCCCGCTCCTCTTCAGGATCCTGAATCAGCGGGTACCGCTCGACGTCCTGAAGGTACTGGTCGAAGGAGTCCAGGCCGCGGGAGGATGGAAACATTCGTGTCACGCCGCTGGCGGGTCGGAAGGGTGGAACAACCTCGTGTGATCAGACATGGGCGGGCAGGGCGTCCGGCATCCGGGCCGGTATCGAGAAACCCGGCTCCGCGGCGCAGCGATCAGGGGCATGAATGGGGAAGATCACCCTGAAGTATAAGAAAGGTGTCGAGGCCGTCAAAGGTTTGGGCGGGCGGGATCGGGTGATCGGAGCGGCCGGGAGCTTCAGCTGGGCGGCCACCGATCGCGGGCCACGCCGGTGTAATCCTGGTTCAGCCCACTGCGGCGGCCCTCCAGGAGACGGTGGTTCCTTGTGTCGTGCAGGACACCGATCCACTCTCTTGCCGAGATGCGAAGAATGGGTCGTCGGGTGAGGTCGCCTTCCAGGGGCACTGCGAGATCGATCCTGATCACGGAGCCGCTACCCGAGGGGAATCCGAGACGAAGTCCCGCACCGGCCGCGCTGCGAAGCCCGGAAGCCGAGCCGAATGGGACATCCCCCTCCCACATCCGGCCCACATCCAGGAAGAGGGCTCCGGCGAGGTCAACAAGATGGGGCAAGGGGCCGTCCATGGGCCATCTCCCTTCGACCGAGGAGACGACGCGTCTGCCTCCGGGCATCGCGAGGTCTGAGTACCCGCGCACCCCGTCGGGACCCCCGAGGGTGAGTTGGAAGGGGGCATCCGTTCTCCACCCGCCCTGAATCGCCCCACGGACCACGACCGTCGGGGCCGCAACCCGATCCGGGTGCCAGTAGGTGAGGGCCTGGCCCTCCAGAATCAAGTCCCGCCAGCCCGAATTCCCGGGGTGTCCGGGTTCCCGCCGGCCCTCGGCGGTGAGGTGCAGGAAGGCGAGCGCCGGGCCGAGTTCTCCTCCCCGGAACCCGTCCAGACGAGTGTGGAGATCCCAAGGTCGCCCCGCTCCCGTCGATCCGACGCTACGCCCGAAGGTGACGGTGGCCTCTCGTCCGATCGGCAGGTCCTGGACCCCCCGAACGGCATCGAGTCCGCGGCGCTCGGTGAAGCGGATCTGACGAATTCCCACCGAGGCTCCAAGGCGAAGGGCGCGACGACGTCCGAGTTGGGACCCCAGCTCCGCTTGCGTCACGGTGTCTGCCGCGACCGGGGCTCCGAAGTCTCCGCCCAGGACGAGCTCGGCTTCATCGGCCGGCGACGGAGTCACGCCTTCGAACGACAGGCCGCCTCCCGCCACGAGTCCGACCACGGGACCGTCCGCGAAGCGATGCGACAGGGCAACCTCGATCCTCCGTTCGAGAATGGGCAGGATGACGTGCGTCACCCGGGTGGAGTCGGAACTCGAGTCCAACCTTCCCGACGTCCCCGTCTCTCCCCGGACCCATGTGTACAGGTCGTGCTGGGTCCGGATGGACTGCCGGAAGGCGGTGCCGGTCCGCTCGCCCTGAAAAGGCCGCACGACTGCCTGGTCGAAGGTGCTTCCGATCGATGTGACACCCCCGGCGACGCGGATGTCCCAGTCGGTCCGCCCGAGCCTCGGAATCTCGAGGAGCCCGCCCGTCTCCCGCGTGGCGTCACGCTGCATGTGGAAGGCACCGAGGGAGATCCCGCGACCCAGGAAGTTCTCCTCGATCAGCGAGGCCCCCTCGAAGCGGACGCCTTCGTCGAACCGGACGGCGAGCGCGGACTTCGTCGTCCACTCGTCCCTCGTGTCGACCACCACATGCCGGGATCCATCGGGCTGCGGCACGGAGTAGACGTCGACATCCGCGATGAAGCGAAACTCTCTGAGGATTCGAGCGCTCTCGCGGAGCAGGACGGGGTCGTAACAGTCCCCTTCGCGAAAGGCGAGTTCATCCCGGATCACCCGGGGGCGCGTGCGCATGTGCAGGCGGTTCGCGGTGCGGTAGGCCCAGCGAATGCGCTCGTTCTCGGGGATCGAAGTGGGGTCGAAGACTGAATGGTTGTCTATGAAGACTGCGCCGATTGTCCCCCGAGGGCATTCCATGGTCACCTGTGCCGAGAGCGCCTGGGGGGGGGCACCGAAGATGAGAAAGAGAAGAAGCAGCGCGATGACCATGGCCGGGGAACAGGGAATCGTGGAGCCGGACGGTCTCAAAACCGTCTACACCCTGATTACCCTCAACCGCGCCCTTCCGGTCCCCGGAAGAAACCCGAGCGACCGCACGGGTCCGGCCGACAGGGGGCGCTCTGGGGTCGTGGGGTTTGACAGGTCCGGAGTCCCCGGGTACCGTTCGCTCTTCCCCGAAACACCACCAGACACCATGGAAAGGGAGAGATCGGGCCCACGCCCGCCGATATGAGTCAGCGCAGACAGGAGGCACTGAACTACCACAGCGAGGGACGGCCCGGAAAGATCGAGGTCGTGCCGACGAAGTCCCTTGCGACGCAGAACGAGTTGGCCCTGGCCTACAGTCCCGGGGTCGCGGAGCCCTGCCTGGAGATCCACCGTGACCCGGACGAGGCCTTCCGATACACCGCCAGGGCCAATCTGGTCGCCGTCGTCTCGAACGGGACGGCGGTGCTCGGACTCGGAAACATCGGCGCCCTGGCTTCGAAGCCCGTCATGGAGGGCAAGGGCGTGCTCTTCAAGCGCTTCGCCGGCATCGACGTCTTTGACATCGAGGTGCAGACGGAAGACCCGGAGGAGTTGATCCGGTTTTGCCAGCTCCTCGAGCCCACAGTCGGCGGGATCAACCTGGAAGACATCCGGGCGCCGGACTGCTTCGAAGTCGAGGAGAGGCTGAAGGAGACCTTGGAAATCCCCGTCTTTCATGACGACCAGCATGGCACCGCGATCATCGCCGGGGCCGGTCTGCTCAACGCACTGAAGCTGGTGGGGAAGGCGCTGCACGACATCCGGGTGGTCTTCACGGGCGCCGGGGCTTCGGCCCTCTCGACCGCCGAACACTTCGTTCGCCTCGGGGTGCCGCGCGAGCAGATATTCCAGGTCGATTCGCACGGGGTGATTCATGCCGGGCGCACCGAGGGAATGAATCCCTACAAGGCGAGGTTCGCGCATGACACGCCCTACCGAACACTCGACGATGTCATGGCGGGGGCCGATGTGTTCGTCGGCCTCTCCGTGAAGGGGGCGGTGTCCGGCGATCAGGTGGCGAAGATGGCACCCAACCCCGTGATCTTCGCCCTGGCGAATCCGGACCCGGAGATCCTTCCGGAGGAGGTTTCCCGCGTCCGTAACGATGCCATCATGGCCACGGGGCGTTCGGACTACCCGAACCAGGTGAACAACGTTCTGGGCTTTCCCTTCCTCTTCAGGGGGGCCCTCGACGTCCGGGCGCGGGAGATCAACGCCGAGATGATGATGGCGGCCACGCATGCACTTGCTGAACTGGCCCGTGCCGAGGTTCCCGAAGTGGTATCGTCGGCCTACTCGGACGAGGACTTCACCTTCGGCCGAAACTACATCATTCCGAAGCCCTTCGATCCAAGGGTCCTCTTTTTCGTGGCGCCTGCCGTTGCGAAGGCAGCCATGGAGACAGGCGCCCACCGAATCGAGGTCGAGCTGGAGGCCTACCGCGAGCGGCTGATGGCCTCACTCGGGCCGGGTCGCGAGGTGATGCGCTGGCTCACCGCCCAGGCGCGCCGGGCCCCGAAACGGGTGGCTCTCGTGGACGGGCAGAATGACCGGGTGATTCGCGCGGCAGCCCAGATCGTCGAGGAGGGAGTGGCCCGCCCGATCCTGATCGGAAAGCCACACAAGATTCTCCCGAGGGCCGAGGCGCTCGGGGTCGACCTGAGCGGTGTCGAGATCGTGCATCCCGCGCTCGAAGATGACACGAGGTACCGCTACGCCGACGAGCTCTACCAGCTCCGGCGGCGCAAGGGCCTGACCCTGGCCGAGGCTCGGGGCATCATGTACCGTCCGATCACCTTCGCCGCAATGATGGTCCGCATGGGCGAGGCCGACGCCCTCGTGGGTGGGGTCGACTCCAACTACCCGGAAATCATTCGCCCCTCCCTCGAAGTCGTCGGAACGACCGCGGGGGTCCGGCGAGTGGCCGGCGTCCACATGATCGCGCAGCCGAACAGGGACCTGCTCTTCTTTGCCGACACCACGGTGAACATTGCACCGGATGTCGAGACGCTTGCCGAAACGGCGCTCCTGACGGCGAAGTTCGTGGAAGACCTCGGACTGCATCCACGGATTGCGATGATTTCCTTCTCGAATTTCGGCTCGGCCCGCCACCCCGACTCGAGCCGCGTGCGAAAGGCGGTGGAACGCATCAAGGAGTTGGCGCCGCACCTCGAGGTCGATGGGGAGATGCAGGCCGACACTGCCGTGGACGAGCGAATCCTCACCGGAACCTATCCCTTCAGCGAGTTGAAGAAGGCGGCCAACATCCTCATCTTCCCGGATCTGTCGGCAGCGAACGCGGCCTACAAACTCCTGGGCAAGCTGGGCGGAGCCGAGGTCATCGGACCGGTCCTGCTCGGCATGGCGAGGCCGGTGCACGTCTTGCAGCGGGGAGCCACGACTCAGGACGTCCTGAATCTCGCGACCATCGCATCGGTGGACGCGGAGCGCAGATCGTCGCAAACTTAATCTGCTGATCCGGACACAACTCACATTCCGAGGACCTCCATACGATGAAGACTGCCGAACAGGCCCCCGACCAGACCTTTCCCGGCGTCGCAAGTCGCCACGGACTCGAACTCCACGGCATTGAGCCCTCCGGCCGGGTCTTCTGGAATCTTTCCCCCGCACGGATCTACGAGCACGCCCTGCGACGAAGCGAGGGTCAGCTCGCCCACATGGGGGCGTTCTCGGCGGTCACGGCGCCGCACACCGGACGTTCCCCGAACGACAAGTACACGGTGCGGGAGTCCTCGATCGAGGCCACCGTGGACTGGGGTGCTGTCAATGTACCGATGGACGAGGAGCACTTCGATGGCCTGCGAGCCCGGATCGTGGACTATCTCGAGAGGGAAGACCTCTTCGTGCGTGATGCCCGTGCCGGCGAAGACTCGAAGGGAGGGATCAATGTCCGGGTCGTGACTCCGAGTGCTTGGCACAGTCTCTTCGCCTACAACATGTTCCTGAGGCCGGACCCGAGCGACCTCGAAGACATGAAGCCGGACTTCACGGTTCTTCATGCCCCCGAGGTCGAGGCTGACCCCGCGTTGCACGGGACCCGGTCGAGCACCTTCGTGGCTGTGCACTTCGGGCGGCGAGAGGTGCTGATCGGGGGGACCCGCTATGCCGGGGAGATCAAGAAGTCGATCTTCTCGGTTCTCAATTACCTCCTCCCGGATCGGGGAATCCTTCCGATGCACTGCTCGGCGAACGTTGGCAAGGCTGGGGACGTCGCCCTCTTCTTCGGTCTCTCCGGCACTGGGAAGACCACCCTCTCGGCAGACCCGGAGCGCGGGCTGATCGGCGACGACGAGCATGGCTGGAGCGACGACGGGGTCTTCAACTTCGAGGGCGGTTGTTACGCGAAGGTCATCAACCTTTCTCCAGCGGCCGAGCCCGAGATCTTCGCGACCACGAAGATGTTCGGCACGATACTCGAGAACGTCGTGCTCGACGGGGACCTCCGGGAAATCCAGTTCGAGGATGGGTCGATCACGGAGAACACCCGTGCATCCTACCCCATTCACTACATCCCGAATGCCGTGCTTCCCGGGCGCGGTGGGCATCCCAGGAACGTGGTGCTCCTGACCTGTGACGCATTCGGTGTGCTTCCGCCGGTCGCACGCCTCTCACCCGAACAGGCCATGTACCACTTCCTGTCGGGGTACACGGCCAAGGTCGCCGGAACGGAACGCGGAGTGACCGAGCCAAAGGCTGCATTCTCGGCCTGCTTCGGTGCGCCTTTCCTCCCACGGCATCCGGGGGTCTATGCCGAGATGCTTGGAGAGCGCCTGCGGAGGCACGACGTTCGAGTATGGCTGGTGAACACGGGATGGTCGGGCGGAGGGTACGGCGTTGGCCGCCGGATCAAGCTGTCCTTCACCCGTCGCATGGTGAACGCGGCCCTGCAGGGCGAGCTGGACGAGGTGGCGTTTCGGGAGCACCCGATCTTCGGCGTGAGCGTGCCGGAGGCGGTTGAGGGTGTCCCCTCGGAGATCCTGGACCCGAAGCGCACCTGGTCCGATCCCGCGGCGTACGACGAGGCCGCCAGCAAGCTTGCCGGGATGTTCCGGGAGAACTTCGAACGCTATGCGAACGGGGTGTCCGAGGCAGTCCGGGCGGCGGGTCCCCGATGAAGACAGTCTGCGCGTCGAACCGACGGGAGGGGGAACGAGATGTCGGCTGAGGCGCGGCATTGGCTCATGAAGAGCGAGGAAGACGTCTACTCGATCGAGGACCTGAGGCGCGATGGCGTCACCCCCTGGACCGGGATCAGGAACTACGAAGCGCGAAACCACATGCGGGACCGGATGCAGCCCGGCGACCTCATCCTCTACTACCACTCGAATGCAAGTCCGCCCGGTGTGGCCGGGATCGCACGGGTCGCGTCGGAGGCCTATGCGGACCCGGAGCAGTTCGACGAGGCCAGTGCGTACCACGATCCGAAGGCAACGCACGAGAAGCCCCGTTGGATGCTCGTCGATGTGGAGTTCGTCAAGGCCTTTCCGAAGCTCGTGCCTCTCGGCGACATTCGTGAGCACCCGGAGCTCCGGGACATGGTTCTGGTGAAGCGGATGCGGCTCTCCGTGCAGCCCGTGACACCCGAGGAGTTCGAGATCATTCGAGCGCTCGGGGAAGAGTCGTAGGTGGAGCGAGTGCCCCAAGAGGCTCCGTCTTCTCGAGTTCCCCGGGATTCTGGCGGAACCAGCGGGCGACGAGAAAGAGTTCTTCGCGCTCGCCGAGCGAGAGGCTGGATGCGGGGGCCGCGGGCGAGCGGGTGATCGCCGCACTCACCTCGGGGTCCGGTCCGTCGGGCCAGGGGAAGCGGGTCCTGACCTGGCCCCGAACAATGAGGTAACCCCATCGGCCCTCGACTCCTCCGGGTTCGGAGGGCCGGTAGGCGAAGTTCAGGCGTCCCCGATCTTCCTCGAAGGCACGCACCCGAGCGCGAAGAGACCGGATCCCCTCGGTGCGGTCACGCCAGTGGGCGGCGCGCTCGAACTCCCGGGCGGCCGAAGCCTCCGTCATCCGAGCGAGAAGGCGTTCGAGCGGTGCTTCGGTCCGGCCTTCGAGGAAGGCGATGGCTTCGTCGACACCCTTCCGGTAGGTCTCGGCCGAGCAGCGACCCGCGCACGGAGCGGGACAGCTTCCCAGGTCTCCCCGAATGCACGCGGGTTCGACCTGGATGCCTGCGCCGAGGAGGTCGAGCTGGTCGGAGAAATGCATCGGGGTGGTATCGGGGCAGTCCCGCACGCCGGTTGCGAAGGCCAGGTCCCGAAGCACTTCGGGGAGATCGCGCCCGGCCGGAAAGGGGCCGAGCAGCCCGCGCGCTCCGGCCGCTGGCGAGCGGGTTGCCACGAGGCGGGGGGCTCGGCCTCCCGAGAGGCGAATCCAGGCGAACGGGCGCTCCTTCCGGTGCCTGACGTTGAAGCGAGGTCGGAACCCTCGGATCAGGCGCAACTCGCGCAACAGCGCTTCAAACTCGTTTGGGACGTACTCCCACTCGATTCCCCAGGCCAGTCGAGTGAGTTCTGCCCTCTTCGACTCGCCACGCCCGGTTCCCGTGGGGCGCAACCAGGCGAGAAGGCGGGAGCGCAAGCGGACCGACTTGCCCACGTAGAGAACCTCTCCCCTCGGGCCGGTGAAGCGATATACTCCCGGGCGGTTCTCGACGCCGTCCGACACCAGTGCCCGCAGGTCCGGGCTGCGACCGCTGGTCGTGACGATGGGGAGGGACTTCGGGGCACCTTCGGACATGGGGGCAAGCTACGCCGGGATCCCGGAACGATCAACCCCGAGTTTCGGGCCGGAGGTCCCGTGCTGCCATTGCAGTGCCCCGCGGGGGAAGGTACACTCCCGACATGAAGCCGCCCGCCGAGCCTCGTCGACCCCGCCATCGCACGGTTCGTGATCCTCTCTGGAACACGATCCGGCTCGACCCGATCGCAGTCGAGATCATCGACACGCCTGCCTTTCAGCGGCTTCGATACATTCGACAGCTCGGATTCGCACACCTCGTATACCCGGGAGCCACGCACACTCGATTCGACCATGCACTCGGGGTCTACCACCTCGCGCGAACAGCCCTGCGCGGGATGGCCGACCGGGATCCCGGAATCCGGGAAGACGACCCCGATGTGAGGCTCATCCCCTACGCAGCGCTCCTCCATGACATCGGCCACTATGCGTTCTCCCATGCGATCGAGGAGCTGGACCAGGATCGGATGCCGGGAGATCACGAGGCGGTGAGCGCCCGCTTCTTCGCCTCGGACGAGCTGGCGGCGGCGCTCGAGCCGCTGGGGGAGGGGGCCACAGGGGCGATCCACGCGATCATTCGGGGGGAGGGCGCGAATCCCCTGCGCGGCCTCGTGAGCGGCAGTCTTGACCTCGACAAGATGGAGTACCTCCGGCGGGATGCGCGCTTTTGCGGGGTACCCTACGGGGAGGTCGACGTCGATCGGCTGCTCCAGGGGCTGGCACTCCTCCGAGACCCCGAACATGGTTTGCTGGAGGTCGGGGTGCGCGAGAAGGCGATCAGTGCCCTCGAATCGCTTCTCTTCGCGAAGTACCAGATGTTCCGAAACGTCTACTGGCACCACGCGGTCCGTGCGGCCACGGCGCTCTACAAGAGAATCGTGTCGGAGTCGGTGCGCGTGGGTCTCGTCCGGGCTGAGGAGCTCGTGGGACCCACGGACGAGGAGCTGCTCCTTGAAGTGCGACGCAGAAGCCTGGCCGACGCGCGCCCGGAGGCCCGGCGAATCGGAGAACGCTGGATTCCGGCCCTCCGGCACCGAAGACTCCCGAAGAGAGCCCTCGAACTGACGCCCCCCGAGCTCGAGGGGGTCGAGGTCGCCCCCTGGGTTCCTCGGGACTCTCCGGAGCGGCGGCGCCTCGAGAATGCCCTGGCCGACGAGCTCGACCTGTATCCGGGTGAGGTCATGCTGGATTACCCGGACAAGGGGCGGATGCTGGAGCTCGACATACTCGTGGAGCGGCGAGATCGTGCGGTGGAGCGGATGGGTCAGAGCGGACTACGGGGGCTCATCGACCTTCCCCTGGTGGCTCGCGAGCTCTACCGGAGTTCCCGGGTCCTCCGCGTCTTCACGATGGAGCGACGACACCTGTCGCCGGAGCAGCTGATCGATCGGATCCGAAGCTGAACCGACTGGCCGGAGGGCTTCGGATCTGGACCCGGGTCAATCGCAATGATACTTTCAAGGGCTGTGGACCCCCTGTGTCACGGACGGGTAGCAAGCACCACGTCCACAAGGGCCAGCTGAACAACACCACATTCCGACCCACTCCGGCGCCGGTTGCGCGGAGGGAGACAGGCTGGAGGGACCAGCCGGACCGCGGAATGTCAAGGAGACCGATAACGTCATGTCCGCCAAGAAGAAGACCCGCCGCAAGGCACGCGCCAAGGGCCGCTCCGGCCTGACCGGCTTCGATGCCACGATCGAGGAGCAGTCCGCGCTCGACCAGTACCTGCGTGATGTCAGCAGGCACGAGCTCATCACTCCCGAGAGGGAGAAGGAGCTCGGCGCCCTCGCACAGGCTGGTGACGAGGCGGCGGTCCAGGAGCTCGCCCGCGCCAACCTGCGCTTCGTGATCAGTGTGGCCAAGAAGTACCAGAATCGAGGTGTCTCCCTCACCGACCTCATCCAGGAAGGCAACGTCGGCCTCGTGACGGCCGCCCGGAAGTTCGATCCTGAACAGGGTGTGAAGTTCATCTCCTACGCGGTATGGTGGATTCGACAGGCGATTCTCGCCGCGCTCGCAAACCATGGTCGCTCGGTGCGGGTTCCCCTGAACCGCGCATCCGACCTGGCCCGGATCTTCCGGGAGAAGGAGCGCCTCAAGCAGGAGCTGGGTCGGGAGCCGAACCCCGAGGAGCTGAGTGCGGCCACGGATCTGACTCCGGAGCTCATCGAGTCTCTGCAGACCCTCAACGCAGCCGAGATCCGGCTCGACGCCCCGATCGGTGACTCCGAGGATTCGCAGCTCGTGGAGCGCTTCATCAACGAGGAGGCGGCCGAGCCGGAACAGGACGTCGAGGCTCGGCTCCTCACCGAGACGGTCTCGTCTGCGCTCGAGACCCTCGAGCCTCGCGACGCGAAGGTTCTTCGACTCTACTTCGGCCTCGACGGCGAAAGGGAGCACACCCTCGAAGAGATCGGGAACATGCTCGGTGTCACCCGTGAGCGTATCCGGCAGCTCCGCGACCGAGCGCTCCGCCGCCTCCGCGAAGGAGAGAAGGGAGACGCCCTGGAGTCCTTCGCCGCCTGACGTGCCTCGGGACGCAGCGCCGTCTTCCGCTTTCCCGTCCAGCTCGGGGAGCGGGCGGCGTGGGACGGTCCTCGGATCGACCGGTGGAGTCTACCCGGTCCGACTCGACACCGGGCACCGCGTCGAGGCCTTCATCCGAGGGCGCCTCAAACGTGAGGCGCGAACCGGGGAGCGCATCGTTGCGGGTGATCGCGTCAGACTTCTGGAGGTGGGTCCTGACGAGTGGATCATCGAGGAGGTCGAGCCTCGGAGCACCGAGCTGGTTCGAGCCGGCATGCGGGGTCATCGACCGAAGGCCGTTGCGGCAAACCTCGATCTCGTCCTCATCGTTCTCTCTGCCGTCGAGCCCCCTTTTCGCCCCGCCGAGGCCGACCGTTTCCTCGTGCTCGCAGAGAGTTGCGGGATCCGACCTCTTCTCCTCATCACCAAGCTCGACCGTCCGGGTGCCCGCGCCGCCGTCGAGGCCGGCATCGCCCTCTATCGATCGATCGGGTACGAGGTCATCGAACTGGCAGCTCCGTCGGGGCTGGGGCTGGAGGCACTGCGGGCCGCGATGCGAGGCCGCACCTCGACGCTCATCGGCCCCTCGGGTGTCGGCAAGTCGACGCTCGTGAACGCGCTGGCTCCCGGCCTCGACCTGCGTACCGCACCCGTTGGGCACCGTGGGGGCCGGGGTCGTCACACAACCGTTTCGGCCCGCCTGGTCGAACTGCCCGGGGGCATCCGCGTGGTCGACACACCCGGGTTCTCGGAGGTTCGCCCCTGGTCACTCGAGGTGGACCGGCCCGATGAGCTCTTTCCGGAGTTCAGGGAGCCGGCCCGGTACTGTCGTTTCCGTGGCTGCACGCACCAGCACGAGCCGGGTTGTGGCGTCATCGATGCCCTCGAGTCGGGCGACCTCGATACCGGTCGCTACGGGAGCTACCTCCGCCTCATCGAGGGCTCAGCGGGGTGACCATGGGCGCAGCGGAGAGGGGGTCGTGCGCCACCGCAACCGGCCATTCGTAGACCGAGGCCAGGACCTCGGCCCGGTACACCTCCTCGACACTCCCCTCGGCCGCAACCCGGCCCCGGTCGAGAAGGAGCACCCGATCGGCATAGCGCGCCGCCAGGTTCAGGTGATGCGTCACCAGAAAGACGGTGATTCCCTCGCGCGCCGAGTCTCGAAGGAGCTCGAGGATGCCCATCTCGTGGCGGATGTCGAGCGAGGAGGTCGGCTCGTCAAGGGCAAGGGCGACGGGCTCCTGCGCGAGGGCACGCGCGATCCGGACCCGCTGGAACTCCCCTCCCGAGAGGGTATCCACGAAGCGCTCCGCCAGATCGAGCGCGGCGCAGCGGGTCAGCGCCGCTTCGACTGCCTCATGATCCCGGCTGCCCATCGGCTGCAAGGGCCCCAGATGCGGATAGCGCCCCATCTCGACGAGCGAACGGACCGTCAGGGGGAAGGAGGTCTCCTCGTGCTGGCTCACCGCGCCAACCCAGCGAGCGAGGTCCCGCCGTTTCCACGCCTGAACCGGGCGCCCATCGATGAACGCGGCTCCCCGGGCGGGGGGGACCTGGCCGAGCAGGGCCTTCATGAGGGTCGACTTTCCCGAGCCGTTCGGACCCAGGACGGCGTAAAGCGAACCCCGCGGCACCGCGATCGAGACCCGGTCGAGGACGAGGGGTCCCCCCGGTCGGTACCGCACCGACAGCTCTTTCGTATGGAACGCGGGTGAACTCATCGCAGGCTTCGCCTGAGGAGGAGGAGGAAGAAGGGCACCCCGATGAAGGCGGTGATCACCCCGATCGGAACCTCGACCGGGCGCAGCGCCACGCGCGCGGCAAGGTCGGCCAGAGTGAGGAAGGCCGCTCCTGCCAGGAAGGACAGCGGGAGCAGGAGCCGGTGGTCCGACCCGATGACAAGCCGGATCGCGTGCGGAATGATCAGCCCCACGAAGCCGATCACGCCCGCGAAGGCCACCCCGGCTGCAGCCACGAAGGACGCCACTCCGTAGGCCAACCGCTTCACCGGCTCCACATCGGTGCCGAGGTAGCCCGCCGTTTCTTCCCCGATCGCCATGAGGTTCAGCGGGCGGGCGAGGGCAATGAGCAGGAGTGCAGCGGGCAGGGTATAGACGGCGACGATTCCCACGGAGCGCCAGGTCGCGCCTGCAAGGCTACCCATCATCCAGAGGACCGCGCTTCGAACGGTTGCCGCTTCGGCCAGGGAGAGGATCAGGGCGATGCAGGCCGAGAAGAAGGCACCCACGACCACTCCCGAGAGGAGGAGCACCCGCACGTCGAGGCGCCGATCCGCGGACACGGCGACACCAAACACGAGGGCGATCGCGAGCAGGGCGCCTCCGAAGGCTGCTCCGGGGAGGAACCAGGAGGCGCTCCCGGCAAGCCCGAGCGCAAGCACGAGGACAGCCCCGGCCGCGGCCCCACCCGAGATGCCGAGGATGTAGGGCTCTGCGAGGGGATTTCGCAGGAGCGCCTGGAAGACCGCTCCGGAGAGGGCCAGGCCACCACCGACGAGAACCGCGAGGAGCGCACGTGGCAGCCGGAGGTCGAGGACGATGAAGCGGTCCGTCGCGCTCCCCTCGCCCGTGAGCACACCGAGTACGCGGGCTGTGCCGAGCCCTTCCGCACCGAAGCGAAGCGAGAGGAGGAGTGCCAGGACCAGCGCTGCCAGCAGGGCTGCCCCCGCGCCCCACCCCTTCACCGGCTTGCCTCTTCGTCGAGGATCCGGGCGATCGCCCGCGCAGCCTCGCCCACGGCGACCCCGGGCGACCGAACGATCTCGGGGACCCGGCGGACCGGCACGGCCCCGAGGGCCGGGGGGAGCCGTCCTCCCTCCGGGATCAGGATGAGGTCAACCTCCCGAGCGAGGATCGTCTCGACCGAGATCGGCCCATAGGTCCGGGTGAGGTCGGCGAGGGCATTCTCCCCGCCCGCCGTCTCGAGGAGCTCGTGCATGAATGTACCCCGGCCGACGGCCCAGGGGGGATCACCCCCGAGCAGAAAGGCGACCCTGAGCTGCAGCCGTCCCCGAGCGGCCTCCCGGACCTCGGCGAGGGTGTCATCCATCTCGTGAAGCAGGGCCTCACCACGCTCGGTCGCACCGACAGCATCCGCGATCTCACGCACGATCCTGCGGATGTCCTCGATCCGATCGGGCCGGATGCCGAGGTGGGGAATCGAGGCTCGATCCAGCGCAGCGGGAGTGGCCCGGTCCTGATCTCCCTCGAAACGGATGACCAGATCCGGGTCGAGAGCCACGAGTCGCTCGAGACTGGGATGGAGCCCCCCTCCGACCGATGGAAGCTGGGCAAGTTCGGGACCAAGATCATAATCCGTGCGCGCCACGAGCCGGTCTCCCTCCCCGAGCGCCAGGAGAATCTCGGTCGCGGCCGGGACGAGAGACACGATCCGGCGAGGATCCTCGTGCATGTTTGCACCCGGCCCCTCAGCGCACCCAGCCAGGAGGAGGACGAGGGCGACGACCCGAACGGCCTGGCTCATCAGCGGTGAACCCGGATGGCACCCTGCGCAGGGTCCCGCCCGCAGGGATCCCGATAGACGAGAGTGTCGTCGCTTTCTGGAACAATTGCGACCCAGCGCGCACCTGGCCCGAAGACCTCGATCACGAGATCCACCTCGCCCTGTGCCCGCAGGTCGTGTGCCCCAAGGAAGCCTGCTGCTGCCTTTCCTGACGCACCGGCCTGTTCGTACCACGAGAGTGCCGGCACCCATTCCCCTTCGCGCTCGCGTGCGACGACGAAGAGGCTGAAGGCATTCGGGCCGGCCGGACCAATGACGAGCCCGTCATCGTAGACGAAGGAGGCTGCAAGCGCTCGCGCGCCGATTCCATCGCCGAACGCATCGACCCGTTCCCGGATCCCGAGCACCGTCGGAGGCCACGGGATTCCCAGCCGTGGAATCAGGGTGCGAGCGGCCTCGAGCGACGCATTCCTTATCTCGTCCGTCATCTGGGGGGCGGGGTGAGGAGCAAGTCCGGTCGGCACCTCCGACAGGTCGCCACGCCGCAGCGCGAGGAAGCGCTCCGGGGCCTCCTCGAAAACCCGAAGCTCGAGCGAGCCCTGTCCCACGGCCCGAGGCCGGCACCAGCTCTCGTCCAGCTCCGTGCTTCCATCGGCGGTGAAGGTCCCGACCCGAACACCGCCATGGAGGAGAATGAACTCCGTGCCACGCTCCCACCGTTCGATCGGGAACCGCTCGACCAGATCCGGGGTCTCCGCCGGGTCGGGAAGCGCGGAGTACCCTTCGGCCCCGCGCACCGCCAGGGGCACGATGCGTGCGCGTGACGACCCCTCGCGTTCGACGAGGTAGAGGAGTGGGCCCAGCGTGATGGGTTCGAGCGAGGGCAGCTCAGCTTCGGGGGGCGCCTCCTCTGGCGACGTGCTCACCGGCGGGGGAGGGGGCTGGACCGAGAACTCGGTGCCTCCCCAGGTCCAGTTCTCGCAGCCACCGAGAAAGGGTGCGATGAGAAGGGGCAGGAGCGTCAGTCGGGTGCGGGTACGCATGGTGAGCAGACGGATGAGAGGAGGCGAGGCGATCGCGGAGCGGGGCCCGCTCGCCCTCCAAGCTATTCGGGAAGAGGGCCGGGTGCCAAGCCCGAGAGCGATCCTCGCCCGCCGGCCTCCACGTCGTGCCCTTGCGCCCCTCCACCGATCGTTCTCACCTTCGTGAACTTACTCCAGGGACGATGACCGAATGACCGATACTCGACACTTCCGAGACGTGATGGGACGATTCGCCACCGGCGTGGCCGTCATCACGGGGCGGAGCCCCGAGGGTCATCCATTCGGCTTCACCGCGAACTCCCTCACCTCGGTGTCGCTCGACCCGCGCCTCGTTCTCGTGTGCGTGGACCGAAACTCGAACTCGCTCTCACCACTCCTCGCTGCCGGTCGATTCACGATTTCGATCCTCGCCGACAACGGCGCTCCCGTGGCCGCACGATTCGCAGCGTCGCAACGGGAAGAGCGCTTCAAGGGGATCGGCTTAGAGTCCGCACCGGGCGCTCCGTTCGTGCTCGACGAGGCCATCGCATGGCTCGAGTGCCGTCGCTGGCGGGACGTGGAAGCGGGCGACCATGTCGTGGTCTTCGGAGAGGTCGTCGACTGTGGAGTCCGTTCGCGACGTGAACCGCTCGTCTACTTCGAGGGGCGCTACCGGACTCTCCAGCCATGACCCAGGGGAGCCGCCATGCCGCGCTGCCTCCCTTTCTGGTCGGCGCCGCGCTCGGAATCTCTTCGGTTGTCGCCGCCGGACTCCTCCTCTACGGAGGTGTCGGCTTCGTCCAGGCCCTCGTCGTCGTGATCGCGACCCTCTTCGCCTCGCTTGCGCTCGGTGTTGCCCGGGGCGCCACACCGAACGCCGGCGAGCCCATCGAAGTGCTCCGGCGTCGCTGGCTTCTCCTCCTGTTCGCATTTGCCCTCGCGAGTGTCTTCTCCGGTCTGTGGGAGGTCTTCAGGGGGATGGGTGCCCGCGCGCTCACCCAGGGCGTCGGGCTGGCCCTCCTTGCTGCGCTCCCACAGTACGCGGGGGGAAGCGTGCTCGGCACGATGCGCCGCATTCCGGACGCTCCCCGCGGCCTCGCGGCCACCGCACCCGCCGCCCTCCTCGGAGCTGCGGCGGGCGTCCTGGTTCTCGGGTTTCTCCTCTTTCCGACCCTCTCCTCGACCGCGAGCCTCCTCGTCGCCCTCGTGGCTCTCTCCGCTGCCGCTCTCGTCCAGGGGTGGGTCCTCGACGAGACCCTCTGGGTGCGGTCCGAGATCAACCCGAAGCGCCGAGAGCAGGGGCTGCGGATCGAGCAGTGGGAGCGCGGCAGCCCTCCGCTGCGGCGCACCGCGCTTCTCAGGAGCGACGAGATCGTAGGCGTGGTCGGAAAGGGGAGCGAGCCTCTCGCACCCCTCGATGCGCTTGTGGACAGGGGGCTCCGGCGCTGGAGCTCTTCGACCCGACGTGGACTCCTCCTCGGCGGGGGCACCGGTGCGATCGCGCTCGGCCGGCTTGCTGCCGATCCGGAGACCGAGCTCCACCTCGTCGATCCCGATGCAGCGCTACTCGAAGGTTGGCGTAGCCTCGTTCCGGAGGCTGACCGAAAGCGACTGCACCTGTGCCCCCATCGTCCCCTCCGCATCCTCCTCGGCCGTGAAGAAGGGTTCCCCGCGGCAGGCTTCGACTTCGTGGTCCTGCACACGTCCGTCAGCGCACCGATGGGCGAGCCACCGGAGCTTCCCTCGGAGGTTGTCGACAGGCTGGCCTCCCTTCTCACTCCGAACGGGATCCTCGTCATGACCCCTCTTCGGGACGAGGGACGAGTGGATCCGATCCTGCCGATGGCCCGGTGCCTCGAGAGCCGCTTCGAGGCGGTGTCGCTCTACGTCGGGGCATCCGCGACCCCCCTTCCCGTGGGTGACGTTCCCACGAATCGTGTCGAGGCCTGGAGGCGTCTCGGACTTCGCGACGGTGGTCGACCGGCCGTGCTCGTGGCGGGACGAGGCGCGGGTGAACCGTGGCCCGACCGTCTCGACGGGCATCTGCAGGTCCGGATCCGGGAGCCTGCCACCGAGGGCGGACCATGAGGGTCGTCCATCTGTCCGACCTCCACCTGGGCTTTCGTGCCTTTCCAGCCGCGGACCAGGGGTGGAACCTCCGGGAGCGGGACATCCTCGATGCCTTTCAGAGGGCGATCGACGAGGTCGCCCGTCTTCGTCCGCATCTTCTCCTTCTGACCGGCGACATCTTCGATCGCCCCGACCCCCCGACCGTTGCAATCCTGGCCCTGACCCGAGGCCTCGGAACTCTGCAGTCAAGGGCACCGGGGGTCCGAGTCCTGGCCATCGCCGGGGAGCGGGACACGCCACGGGACGAGACGGATCCCGGGCCCGTGGCGATCCTCGACGCTCTCCCGGGCGTGCGTGCGGCGGCCTCGGCACCACGTGCCGTGCGGTTTCGGGAGCAGGGGGTCCATGCGCTCCTCGTTCCCGCCCGGGCGCTGGCCGGGCCCGCCCTTCCGGAGCTCAGGCCCGACCCCGAAGCGCGTCACAACCTGCTCCTCATCAGGGCTCGAGACGGTCGGGCCACGCCCCTCCCGCCCTTCAGCCCGGAGGAATGGGACTACGTGGCGATCGGGGGGCCGCACCGGACCCTGGCCTTCGAGCGACGCGTGGGCGTGCCGGGATCTCTCGAACGGGTCGGCTGGGACCCGTGGTCCGAGGCGACGGTCGAGAAGGGCTTCCTCTCGGTGGAGCTCGGCTCGGGGGAGGCGGAGTTCCATCCAGTTCCGATACGCCCGATCGTGGACCTCGCACCGGTGCGGGTCGACCGCAACGCCCGCATCGAGGGAACCCGGCGGCTGCGCCACCTCATCGAGGCACTTCCGGGGGGCGTCGAGGGACGGATCGTGCGCGTACGTCTCAGCGGAGATGTCACGGTTCCCGAAGAAGGGGTCGAGCCGGGGCTCCTCGAGGGAATCCGAAGGCGCGCCGCACACCTCGATGTCTCCGTCGAGCCATCGGCGGCAGGTGGGCGCTCGATCGCACTCCCCCTCACATTCTGCCCGGGTGAGGAGGGGGCCTCGGGGTCTGTTCCGACAGGAGGGATCCACCTCCTGAATCCGGAGTCGGAGGCCGGGCTCGTTCGCCACCTCGTCCAGTGGGACAGCCAGGCCGGGGAGTCCGAACAATTCTCGAGCCTGCTGCGAGTTGGCGGGCCCGCTGTCGAGCTCTTCGAGTGCATCATTCGTCTCGCCGTGAAGGATCTGGAAACAATTGACCCCGACCCCCTCCAGGACCCGAGCCGGGCCGACGCCTCGGAGTCGGCGAAGCTCGAGCGGGAGCTGCGCGACCTGCGCGGGGATGCCGTCGAGGCCGAGGGAGACGTCGAGGCACGAGCGCTCGAGTGGGCCCGGGATCGCCAGGAGGCCGAGACCCGCCTGCAGAGCTATCGGGACCGGGCCCGGGAGCTGCGCCGCAGCATTCGCGACCTCGAGGTCGAGCGGCCTCGATGCCCAACCTGTGGAGTGGCGCTCGGAAAGCGAAGGAGCGAGCTCCTCGCGACCCTCCGGGAGGAATGGGAGATGGTAGTCCAGGACGGACGTTGGTGGAAGCGCAGGCGGGAGCAACTCGAAGAGAGGCCGCTCGACCTTCGCGAAATGGAGGGAAGGGCGCTGCGACTTCGGGCCCGGGCCGACGAGACCTCGGCTCGGCTCGAGCGGATCCGGGCCTTGCCGTCCCGGAGCGGTTCCTCGGCCCGCACGCTCCCGGCGGGCTCGAGCATCGAGAGTACGATGGACTCCGAGCCCTTCCTGGCCTTTCTGGCGCACGCCTCTTCCGCCCTGCGGCAGTGGACCGAAGGTCGACTCTCCGGAGTCGCCCGGGGCCCGGGTGGAGAGCCCCTCGTGCTCGAGCGCGGGGTGGCCCGGCCTCCTCAGGGAGACGAGGACGGAGCCCTCCGCCTCGCCCTGCATCTCGGGCTCGTCGCCTGGGTGGCGGAGCGCGTGCCCGAGCACAGGACACTGGGCCCGGTGCTCCTTCGCGGTCTCGATGCGCGAGGGCTCGACCCACTCCTCCCATGGGTCGAGCGTCTGCCGCTCGAGGGTCTCACGCTCCTGGTCGTGCTTCCCGCCGAGGCTCCGCTCCCGGAGTCTCCCCTGGTTTGCATCGACCGAGCCGTTGACTTTCCGTGAGCTTCCGGGGACATTCGGGCCGACCCCAACCTTCCCGACCTGCCCTGCCCCGCATGGAGCTTCAGCCCTCCTTCGAGTCCTTCTGCGCGCTGGCCCGCGAGGCCCGCATCGTACCGGTCCGCGCCGAGTTCCTCTTCGACACGGAGACCGCGGTTACGGCCTACCACAAGCTCGCGCGCCCTCCCTTCGGCTTTCTCCTGGAGTCGGTAATCGGGGGCGAGAAGTGGGCCCGATATACCTTCCTCGGAACGGAGCCTGCCGCCGCCTGGCGGCTGAGCGAGGGAGGCGCCGAATGGTGGACGCCCGCCGACGGGGTGTGGACCCCGATCGAGACGGACGACCCCCTCGGTGACCTGGACCGTCGCCTTGCGGAGCGGGAGCCGGCGTCGGTCGAGGGACTCCCGCGCTTCTGGGGGGGGGCGGTCGGCTATTTCGGCTACGATGTCGTGCGGCGAATCGAGCGTCTCCCCGACCTGGCGGAGCGGGACCTTCCCCTTCCCGATGCGCAGGTCGTCTTCACCGAGATCGTCCTCGCGATCGACAACCTCCTGGGGCGGGCGATGGCGATCCGTGCGGTCGAGGTCGAGCCGGAGCTGTCGGAGAGCGGGCTCCGCGCCCTGTACGAGGAGACTCGGGAGCGTCTGGCGGGGGTCGTCGAGCGCCTCGAAGAAGGCTCCTCGCCCTCGCCCCTCACCCTCCTCGACGAGCCCGCGGCCGACCCGCCCCTCGAGAGCAGCATGACGCGCGAGGCCTTCGAGGGGGCAGTGGAGCGCATCCGGGAGTACATCGTCGCAGGCGATGCCTTCCAGGTCGTGCTGAGCCAGCGGTTGGGCGTGCCTCTGACGGGGACGCCCTTCGCCCTCTACCGGGCCCTCCGTTCGCTGAACCCCTCGCCCTACCTCTACTTTCTCGAGATGGACGGGGTCACCCTCGTGGGGTCGTCCCCGGAGGTCCTGGCCCGGGTCGAGGAGGGCGTCGTCACGGTGCGCCCGATCGCGGGGACGCGCCGGCGGGGCGCCGGTCCCGAGGAGGACCAGGCACTCGCTGCCGACCTCCTCGCCGACGAGAAGGAGCTCGCCGAGCACCGGATGCTCGTCGACCTCGGCCGCAACGACGTGGGCCGCGTCGCGCGCTACGGGACCGTGCGCGTGCCCGAGCTCATGGAGGTCGAACTCTACTCGCACGTCATGCACCTCTGCTCGCAGGTCGAGGGCGAGGTCCGCGACGGCCTCTCGGCCCTCGACGTGCTCCGCGCCTGCTTCCCGGCCGGAACGGTGTCGGGCGCACCGAAGATCCGGGCGATGGAGATCATCGAGGAACTCGAACCCGTGCGGCGCGGCCCCTATGCGGGCGCGGTCGGCTACCTCGGCTACGGGGGGCAGACGATGGACACCGCGATCGCGATCCGCACCGTGCTCGTCCACGGAGGAAGGGCCTTCGTCCAGGCCGGCGCCGGGGTGGTGGCCGACTCCGACCCCGGACGCGAGTACGAGGAGACGCTGAACAAGGCGAGGGCCCTGCTGCGCGCCGCCGCGATGGTGGGGTAGGGGCCTTCGGCGCGGCCTCTGCGGAGGTGCCCCCTGCGGAGGCGCCCCCCCGGCTCAGCGCGCCAGTTCGCCGTAGAAGCCGGCGAGGGTCTGGAGACCGAGTTCCAGGTGCTCCTCGGGGAACCATTCGTCCGGCGCATGCATGTTCGCCCCGGGAAGCGCGAATCCCAGGAGGACGGCCGGGGTTCCGAGCTCCCGCTCGAAGTCCGAGACAATCGGGATCGAGCCGCCCTCCCCGGTGAGGACCGGCGCCCGTCCGAAGGCCCGCTCGAGGGCGCGCTGTGCAGCCTCGAAGAAGGGGCCCGAGGGCTCGGCCCGCCAGGGATGGCCCCCATGGAGCTCGACGACCTCGACGGAGACCTCCGGAGGGGCCACCCTGGACACGTGCCGGCGGAGGAGGTCGGCCACCCGAGCCGGGTCCTGGTCCGGGACGAGGCGAAAGCTCACCTTCGCCATCGCTTCGGCGGGGAGCACCGTCTTTGCGCCCTCGCCCGTGTACCCGGCGAGGAGCCCGTTCACCTCGCAGGTGGGCCGAATCCAGAGCCGCTCGAGCGTCGAGTAGCCGGCCTCGCCCGCGAGACCCGGCGCACCCAGCCCCTCCCGGAACTCCTCCTCGTCGAAGGGGAGGCCCGCGATGCCCGCACGCGTCGCGGCGTCCCACTCGACCACCTCGTCGTAGAACCCCTCGATCGCGATGCGCCCCTCCTCGTCGTGGAGGGAGGCCAGAATCCGGGCGAGCACCGTCGCCGGGTTCGGGACGGCGCCCCCGTAGGCCCCGGAGTGGAGATCCGAGCGCGCGCCCCGGGCCCGCAGCTCGAGGTAGGCGAGCCCACGCAGCGAGAAGAGCAGGGAGGGGACCCCGGGCGCGAACATCGCGGAGTCCGAGATCAAGACCGCGTCGGCAGCGAGGCGCTCGCGGTACTTGCGCACGAAGGGGAGGAGGTTCGGGGAGCCGATCTCCTCTTCTCCCTCGGCGAGGACGATGACATTGACCGGGAGGGTACCATGCCGCGCGAGCAGGAGCTCAAGCACCTTGAGGTGCAGGAAGAGCTGCCCCTTGTCGTCGGCTGCCCCTCGTGCGTAGATCCGTCCGTCGCGGACCTCCGGTTCGAAGGGGGGTGACGTCCAGAGCTCGAGCGGTTCAGGCGGCTGTACGTCGTAGTGGCCGTAGACGAGGAGGGTCGGCGCCTCCGGGCCTGCCCCGCGCCACTCACCCAGAGCGACGGGGTGTCCGCCCGTTTCGAGGAGGGATGCTTCGAGCCCTGCCCGTCGGAGCCGCTCGACCACCCAGGCACCCGCCCGGCGGGTGTCGTCCCGATGTGCCGAGTTCGCACTGACCGACGGGATGGTCAGGAAGTCGAAGAGCTCCCGGCGGGCCTCTTCGAGTTCGGATCCGGAGAGCCGAAGTGCTGGAGAGGGCACGGGCGCGCCCTCAGGTGAGCGAGGTGACGGCCCAGCGGTACGTCCAGGTCAGGAGCGCGGCCAGGAAAAGGGCCCCGCCCATCCCCCCGAGGCTCAGCGCCGAGGGGTGGTAGAAGCTGAAGAGCCCCACCCCGAGCATCCCGCCGATCACGGCTCCAAAGGAACCGAAGAAGACGAGGATGACCGCATGCCCGGGCTGCTCGGCCGGGAGCTTCACGACCAGCTTCATCCCGAGCCCGATGAGGGCCCCGAGCACGATCCAGATCCCGACGCCGATCCAGTTCTCCATGACACGTCCTGTCGCTACTAGGCAAGTGAGGAAGGGTTCCCGGCAGGAACACCGCAGCTGGGCGAAAATCTACCGACGCGGCTCGCTCCATGCCACCCCGTCCGGGATTGCGAGTCCCGTGTACCGCTCGTCTTCAGCGATGGGCGAAGGTGATCGGGATGCGGACCCAGACCGGGGCTGGGCGGTCCTGGTTGCGGGCGGGCTGAAAGCGGAAGACCTGGGACACGGTCAGCGCGAGCCGGTCGATCACGTCATGGCCGCTGCTCTCGTCGAGGACCGCGTTGCGCACCCGCCCCGTTTCGTCGATGAAGAACTGGACGTAGGCGGTGCCCGAGACCCCGACGGTGGGGAGGGCGAGCTGCCAGAGCCGCTCCATCTCTCGTTCGACGTCGGAACGGTTCGCGACCCTCGGAGCGACGGTGAAGGGGGTGAACTGTGGCAGGTCGGCGAGGGAGCCGACACCACTCGCATCCCACTCCGGTCCCTCGACCTCGTCGGGGACCCGCGGAGTCTGAGGTGAGGGTTCGGTGGGTCCGGGTTCGTCGGAGATCGCCGCCGTCGCGTCCGATTCCGACGGATCGGGGTCCGCGGCCGGGGCGCCGGTCGGTGTGCCCATGGCGGGGGCCGGGTCGAGCGAGGCGACAGGGATCTCCGTGCCCAGAGCAGTCAGCACGAGGCCTGTTGCGGTCAGCCCGGCGAGCAGGCTCGCCGGGAGTCCGCGTCGGAGGGAGCGATGCCGCATCGCGCGCAGCCGCCGCTCGAGGATGCTCGCAGTCGCGAGGAGGCCGGGCGCGTGTGGCGCTCCGAGTCCTCCTGCCAGCCGGGTCCGAACCAGAAGGAAGGCGTACTCCTGAAGGCTCGTGCCCTGACGGAGCACCCGCCGGTCGCAGTCGATCTCGATGGCAGTCCGCAGGCGGCGATGCACCCACCAGAAGGCCGGAACCCAGGGGAAGGCGATGATCGGAAGGAGCCCCAGGGCGAGGAGCAGCGGGTCCCGTGCACGGACGTGCTCCTCTTCATGGCGCAGGACGAGTTCGAGGGCATCGGGAGGGAGTCCCCGGCTCGAGGCAGGGAGCACGATGCGGGGGCGGAGGAGCCCCAGGGCGGCCGGCCCGAGACTTGGGGACAGGAGCACCGACCGACCGAGCAGGCGCACCGGAAGCCAGCTCCGAAGCTGCCGGCGAACGCGAAGCGCACCTCCGAGGTGGAGGCCCAGAAGTCCGAGCGAAGCAGCCAGCCACCCGAAGACGATCCATCGCTCGCGCGGTGCATCGAGGGGGAGCAGGGCGACGGCTCCGGCAAGCCCCCGGTTCAGTGTCGTGGCACCGCGCTCCGCCAGGGACAGGGCGGTCATCGGGGCGCCGATGTAGAAGGGCCGGGCAAGCTCGGCCCGGGCCGCCGTCTCGCTGACCGCGGCGGGGGGGGCGGGCACCTCGGGACCAGTCCGGGCCGAGCCCGACCACGCCATCGCGGCCGGCAGCAGTACCCCCGTGAGGAGTACTCCGGCCCAGACCCCGCGGCTGGGGAGAGACATCCTCCCCAGCCCGCGGTCCAGGAACCACCCGGCAGCCGCCACAAGCGAGGTGACGGCGAGGGTGTACAGCATCCAGCCGGAAAGGGTCATGCCTTGTGACTCTTCACCACCTGATCGAGGAGCTTGCGCATGCGCCTGGCCTCGTCAAGCGAGGGTGGACGGTCCTCGACAAGGCGGGCGAGTGCGGCCTCGGACGAGCCATGGAAGATCTTGTCGACCACGCGGCCCATGGCGGTTCGACCTGCATCCATGGCATCGACCGTGGGATGGTACCGGTAGGCCCGGCCCTCTTGCTCGTGACGCACATGCCCCTTCTTCTCGAGGACCTGGAGGAACTTGAGGACCGAGGTATACCCCAGATCCTCGTCGAGATCGTTCTTCATGGCCTCGCGCACTTCGCGAACTGTTCCCGATCCCAGACGCCAGAGAATGCTCATGACGTCGAGTTCGCGGGTTGTGAAGGTAACTTCGTCGGACACAGGACTTCCTCCGTGGAGTGGTGGACGGTTCGGCCGCACCTGTCCGAGGCGCAATCTGCACCATGCGGGGCTCCCGCGGGCCGGACTCCATACGATTGAGAGCGTAAGCTGAAAATATCGACCACAACGACGTTTCGCTAATCGGGGCGGAAGCAACCGTCCGTCATGAGCGGAAGACACTGGGAATCGAGTCCTGCACCGGGTCCCGAGTCCTGGCTTGTGGCAGGCCGACGGCGAATCCTGTTCCGTCGCTCGAGATCAGGCTCGCTTGACGGACGTTCGGGGAGGGACATGGCGTAACACACTGCACAGGTGAAACTTGCGCTCGTGCTCCCGGGCTCCCGCCATGACTGGGGGCTCCGGGGGCAGTTCCTTGTTTCCCGTGGAGACGGTGTTCCCGGAGACGCGTTCACAGGATCACGCTCGAGGTGGCTCGACGTTACGGTCGCGCGCGAGCAGGGTGCCAGCGACGAACGAAGCGGTGTCAATGCCCTCGTTCAGGGGGCCGAAACGGGCGTCCGAGGGGTGGATTGCGGTGGTCAGCTGTCGTCCGCCATCCTCCTCTTCAGGGCCTCGAGCTCGAGGTCGAGATCGGAGGGCGCGCTCGAGCCCTTGGCCCCGGTCGTCCCACTGCCGTCGAGATCCATTCCCCCGAGTTCCTCCGCCGCCCCGGCGTGGGCCTCGAGGTCCCGAATGCGCTCGGCCATTCGGTCCATCTCGCCGAAGAGAGACTCCGCCTCCCTGAGCCGGGTGTGGGCCTGGGTTCGTCCGGCCGAAGCAGCGAGGGCGTCCCGTCGCAGACGGGCCTCCTTCAGGCGTTCCTGCATCGAGTCGCTCTCGGCCTGCCGCGCCCCGAGTTCCCGTTCGAGGACCTCTGCCTTCTGGGCGAGGATCGTCTTCTTCTCCAGGTGGCGCAGGGCATAGTCGCGGGCGATCCGGGCCGTCTCCTCATCTCCGATGCGGCGAGCGAGTTCCTCTCTCCGGACGCAGGTGCGCGCCTCCTCCTCCTCGCCACGAGCCTCGGCCCGGGTCCGCTCCACTTCGAGGGAGAGGCGGTCGAGCTCGGCGCGGACACCCGCGAACTCCCGCTCCATCGCTCGCAGAAGTCGATCGGCGGCCTCGGGGACCTCGTCGCGATGGAGTTCGGACTGGAAGTTGTGGACCGCCTCGCGAAACGCCTGTCGGAGGGACTCGAACATGGATCACCACGTGCCTGAGCGGGGGAACGGAACGTCGAAGGGAGGAAGGCTCCAGTGGGCCTTCCTCCCTTCGAATCTATGCAGCCTGCAACGACGCTGTCACCCCTCGCCGCCCGGCCGAACGCGGGTCAGTTCAGGGAGTGCTCGATGCGCTGAGCGAACGAGTTCCGCGCGCGGTGCAGCCTGCTCTTCACCGTCCCGAGGTTCACACCCGTGATCTCGGCGATCTCCTCGTAGCTCTTGCCCTCGAGCTCCCGTAGCCGGAAGACGAGGCGGTGGTGTTCGGGAAGCTCCTCGACCGTGTCCTCGACCAGCTTCCGAAGAAAACGCTTTCGGTAGAGGTCATCGGGGCGCATGCTCAGGTCTTCGAACTGCAGCGGACGATGGTCGTCGTCCCAGTTGTTCGTGAGCTTCTGGAAGAGGACGAGCGGGCTCCGCGAGCGGTTGCGCAGCTCGTTCTTCGCAAGGTTCGACGCGATCGTGTAGACCCAGGTCGAAAACTTCTTGCTGGTGTCGAACCGATGCAGGTGGCGGGTCACCCGGATGAAAGCCTCCTGGACCAGGTCCTGGGCCCGGTCCCCATCGCCCGTCTTGCGGGTGATGAAGTGAACCAGACGGTCCCTGTATCGATTGAACAGCTCCTGAAAGGCGCCAGGGCGACCCTCCAGATGTGCCGTCACGAGCTCCTCGTCCGAAAGTTCGGCGATCGGAGCCTCATGCAGCCGGCCGACATCCACGGCCGTTCCGGTATCTTCAATGTGTTCGGACATTTTGCCTGCTCATCCCCCGTTCGAGTTGAGCCTCAGGCGGCCGGCGAAGACAGGAAGGGGCGCAAGACGGAGCAGTCGTGCGCCCAGGAACCCGTCCTCGAAGCCGGCATGGTAGCCGTCTTGGAACAGAATTTCGTGTACGAAACATACACAACCAACCTTCGAACTTCAAGGTCGGATCCGGAATTCGTCGGCAAGGTCAGACTCCTCGATGGGCGATCGGAGCCAGAACACCTGCTGCCGAGAAGCCCTCGAAGAAGGCGAGCGAGGGGTCCGGCTCGATCTCCCGGGACAGAAGGGCTTCGGCTGCTGCCGCTTCGATCTCGGCCGCAGCCGCTTCCTCGAGTTCCTCGCGGCGAGTGGCGTCAATCCCTTCTTCTTCGAGCCAGCCCTCGAAGAGTCCGATGGGGTCTCGCTTGCCCCAGCTTCGGAAGAGTTCGGGATCGAAGGTGTCGCGGGCTTCCTTTTCGTCGTGCGTCGCGTGGCCTCCCATGCGGAAGGTGCGGGCGACGACGAGCCCGGGACCCTGGCCCGAACGGGCGTGGTCCGCGGCGAGTCGGGTAGCGGCGAAGGTGTCGAGCACGTGGTTCCCGTCGGCATGCCAGGTGCGAATGCCATAGATTTCGCCCCATCGGCCGAGGTCCGCGGCCCCGTGCTGCTCCGCGGGCGTGCCGAGAGCCACCCGGTTGTCCTGGAGCACGTAGACGACCGGGAGGCTCTGGACCGCCGCGAAATTGAGGCCCTCATGGCACTCCCCGGTCTTCGTGGCACCGTCTCCGATCCAGGTAAGGGCCACGCCGGGAACTCCCCGGTTGCGGAAGGCGAGTCCGACCCCAGCCATGACGGGGACGTTCGTACCCATGTGACTGATCGGCTGGAGCACACGGCGGTCCAGGTCGCCGACGTGGAGGTCTCGGCCCCCATTCGGGCTGTCCGGTGTTCCGAGATACCCGCGAAACAGGTCCGCGAAGGGCATGCCCATCATGAAGCATGCTCCGGCGTTGCGGATCATGGGACAGACGACGTCGAGGCTGCGGTCGAGGGCATGCACGCTCCCTACCGTGACCGCCTCTTCACCGGTCCCCAGCCACGCCTTGGAAAGGACCCCCTGCCGGACCCAGCGCTTGAGTCCGATGTCGAAGAGGCGTGTTCGGAGCAGGTCCCGGTAGAGCCCTTCGAGATCTTCGCGCGAGAGCGCTTCGACCACCCGGCGTCGCTCCGGATCGTCCTCGATCCGGCGACGGGCGGCGTGGAGGAGGTCGGGATCGAGCGTCCAGTTCCGGTACTCGGGAGGGTCGTAGGCGGGGTGGCGACGCATCGCTTCTCGTCTGGGCAGGAGGGGGACATCGGACGGGAGAGGAGCTGCGCGTAGAGTACGGCCGGGAGGGTCGATGTGCAATCGCCGGCTCCCGGCGCGGCCTCCTCGACCCATCCAGACATTGCCGCGCGGGCGCTCCGACCCGAGATTGAGCCTGAGCACGAGCGGCGTCCGGTCAAGCGGGCGCCATGGCCCGCGCCCCCCCCCCCCCCCCCCCCCCCCC
>SLDT01000270.1 GCA_007125125.1 Gemmatimonadota bacterium
GAGCCGCCGCGCCGTCTCCGGCGTCACCCGCGTCCCGTCCAGGTAGCTGCTGTCCCCGTTCCCGTCCTTCAGCGCCGCCTCGTCGACCCGCACAATCACCCGGTACCGCTCCGCCGTCGTCCTTGCCGCCCACTTCTTCGCCCGCGGAACGGGGCCTCCGGCGGGGTGCCCTCCGTGCGCCGCCTCGTCCGCCCCATCCGTCTCCCCGCTCTTCGCCCCACCCTTGCTACCCCTGTCTTCGCGTTCCGCGGAACGATTCCCGGCCTGTTCCCCGTCACGGCTGGCCCCCGACTCACCCCCACAGCAGCTCGCCCTCAGGCCATCCCCATCACCCCCTGCACACTCGCTACGAACATCCTCGCGTTCCGCGGAGAGCTCCGCCGCCCGCTCCGCCTCGAGCGCCTCCAGCTCGCGCTCGAACTCCTCTTCCGTCGGGAACCCGACCTCCATGATCCGGTGCGCGAGGAGCCAGACCGCATCGGCCCGCCGCTGCTCCGGGGTGATCGTCTCGATGTGGACGCTCCGGCCATCGCCCCGGGCCGACCAGTCTCGCCTATCGGCATGGAAGAGCACGTCTCCCGCCGCCTCGAGCGCCTTCATCAGGAGCTGCGCGACGTCGGCCGTGAGTCGCCCATGGATCCGGTACATCCCCCCCTCGTCGGGGAAGATCGAGAGCTTCCGGCTGCGGAGCCGATGCTCCTCGATCTCCGTCTCGCTCCGCTGCACGAGCTGCCGCGCCCAGGAGACCTTCCGCTCGAGCTCGTGCGCCGGGAGTTTCTGAGCCGTCTCGACCCAGATCTCCTGTGCCTCCTCCGTCGTCAGGAGGTCGGCCATCCGCCCGAGGGCCCGCACCTTCGAGTAGGAGAGCGTCCCGTTCGCCATCGCCCGCCCCACCGCGGGAAGCTTCACGAGCGCATGCGCCGTCTTCACCCGCTGGGCCGCAGCCCCGGCGTCCATCCCCGTCTGCCAGGAGAGCCAGTCCGCGCACGAGCGGTGTCCCTCCCGCCGCCAGAGCCCCGCACGGTCGAAGGCTGCCACCAGGATCATGAGCCGGTACTCGCCCGCCGCGATCTGCGCCGAGAGCCCCCGCACCGCCTCGGTCAGCTCCTCGACCGCATCGGACTGCTCCGCGGTGAGCGGGGCCACCTTCTGCTCGGGCAGCACCGGCGCCCAAGCCGCGCTCATCTGCACCGGCGGTTCGATCGTCAGGAACACCCGCGCCGCCTCCGGCCGCAGTCCCGCCTGCACCAGCAGCTCCAGGATACGATCGCTTTCTGTTTCCGCGGAAAGCGGAGCGGGCTCGGCCAGACGCTCGGCCGCACCCTCGGAAGCGGTCGGCGTGTTGGGCGCGGCCTCGCTCTCCGGCGCAGCCTCGCTCTCCGGAGCCGGCTCGTGCTCAGGGGCATCCTCGCCTTCACGGGCACCCTCGCCCCACTCCGGCACGGCCTCCCGGACAAGGAACGCTCCAGAGGTGGATCGGCTGCCCCACCCCCCGAAGGCATCGAGGTCCGGGGCCGGTCGTGCTCGCATGTACATGGCTCTCTCTCCTGGTGGCCGGGGGTCGAACGGCTCGCTCGGGGCCTGCCGAGGGAGCGCCGCGTACATACAATCTAATCGGTGTTTATTCGGGTCTCCTCAAGTCACCTGCGGCTGCCGAAGTCGCACTCCAGACCCATTTCCGTCGCCTCGATCCCGCGACACCACCCCAGCGGCCCGCCAGGGGCCTTCCTGCCGGCATCCAGGCCGAGTCCGAGACACGGACCGAATGCACACCGAAAACCTGTCAAGACCCTGGCCGAGATTCCCATCGCGGTGACCTTCCGGATCGCCGCACGGCCCGCCCGCGGCATGCCTCGAGCCCGACACACCGAACGGAACGACCCAAAGCCGATGCGTTCGCCTCGCTCCCCGCGGCTCCCCCGCCATGATGGCCCTCTCACTTTCCGCGGAACGCGCCCCCCTTCGTAACACACCGCTGGATCGCCCCCCCTTCCGCGCTTGCGTCAAGATCGCCTGCCACACAGCGTGCCTCATTCCATCACAGGGGGCCGCGGAAGAGAGAGGGTGCCCGGGCCCAGGAGGAAGTGCATCAGGCCGCAACGGGGAAGTGCCCCGAGCCCGAAGGGGAAGTGCCCCGAGCCCGAAGGGGAAGTGCCCCGAGGCCGAAGGGAATATGCCCCGAGACCGAAGGGAAGTGCCCCAAGCCGGAAGGGAAAGCACATTAGACCGAAGGGGGAACTGCACCAGCCCGGAAAGCGAAGGAAGCCCGCCGTGGAAGCAGGGTCTCCCTGCCCGGCAAAGCGAAGGCAGCCCGCCGTGGAAGCAGGATCTCGCCGGCCGGGAGACGCGCAAGAACCCGCGCTGGAGACCCCTACCCGCGCGCCCTGCGCTCCCGCTCGATCCCCTCCATCCTCGCGAGCCAGAGTGGCATCGGCTGGGGGGTCGACTTGGCGGCGGCCTCGGGCTCCTGCACCGAGGTTCGCTCCGCGCGCCCGTCCGGTCCACGCCCGTGCTGGCCCCACCCACTCCCCCCCTGCCCTTCCGGCCCGCGCCCGTCCTGGACCCGCCCGTTCCCCGCGCTCACACCCGGCGTGCGCCCCTGCAGGATGCCCTCGACCGTGGCCCGCACGTCTTCGGGCTCCATGGCGAAGGCACCCGGCCGGAGTTCCTTCGCTCCTAGCAGTCGACCCGCTGCATGTCGTACCCGATCTGCCTCGGCCTGCGAGAGTTCGGGCGAAGTCCAGTGGACCTCCCAGTAGCCGATCTCGCGGGGGCGAACCTCCGTCAGGCGGGCCAGCTCCCGAACGCGTTCGTTCGAAAGGATGTGCAAGATGGGCATGGACTCGGGATCTCCTCTCGTGGTTCGTCGTGCGGGGTCAGACCCCTCCCGGGGGCCTTCCACGCGCTTCCTGGATCCCTATGCAGCAAGAAAGAGGCCAGAACGCCCCGCACCCGCCCGTCCCGGCGCAGGAGCCGCGTCAGGACGCGCCCGAGCGCTCGAGGACCTCCCGGATCGCCGCGACTGCTCCCGCCACGACCTCCTTCTCGTCACAAACCTCGACGCGGCGCCCATGCATCAGGACCCGCCCCGCACAGATCGTCGTGTGCACCTGGGAGGCATTCGCCGCATACACGAGCGCCGAGTCCGGGTCGTGGAGCGGCTGAGTTGCCGGATCGGAGAAGTCCACGAGCACGAGATCGGCCGGCTCCCCCGCCGCGATCGTGCCACTCCCCTGGCCGAATGCCTCCGCTCCCGCACGCGTCGCCATCGCGAGCGCCTCTTGCGCGGGGAGTGCCGTGGCATCGACCTCCCGATGCTTCTGCACGAGTGCCGCCACCTTCATCTCCTCGATCATGTCGAGGTTGTTGTTCGACCCCGCCCCGTCCGTGCCGAGGCAGACCCGCACCCCTGCCGCACGCGCCTCCCGCCACGGGAAGATCCCCCCCGTCGCGAGCTTCAGGTTCGCCGTCGGGTTCGTCACGAGCGTCGCCCCCCCCCGGGCGAGGAGCTCGAGCTCGCTCCGATCGAGGAACTGACCGTGCGCCGCCACGAGGCGCGGGCTCACCAGCCCCACCCGTTCGAGGAGTTCGGCCGGACGACAGCCATGCTCGTCCAGACAGCCCTGCACCTCGCCCTCCGTCTCCGACAGGTGGATGTGAACCCGAACCCCCGCGTCGTCCGAGATCCTCGCGACCCACTCGAGCACCGCGGGCGAGACCGTGTAGATCGCATGCGGAGCGATGCTGAGTTCCACCCGTCCCCCGGCCTCGAGCCCTCCAGCCGCCCGCGCCGCCACCAGCTCCTCGATCTCGGCCTTCTGGCTCGAGAGGAGGGCATCGTCGCCCAGGTCCAGGATCGTCGCCCCGAGACAGGCGCGCACTCCCATCTCCTCGACCGCTCGCAGGAGGGCCGGCCGATGCCAGTACATCTCGTTCAGGAAGGTGGTACCCCCCCGGATCATCTCGAGGAGTCCGAGCCGCGCGCCATGGTACACGTCCTCGGCCGTCATCACCTTCTCGGCCGGCCAGATCCGCGTCTGCAGCCACTCCATCAGGGGCATGTCGTCCCCGTACCCGCGGAAGAGGACCATCGCCACGTGCGTGTGCGCGTTCCGGAACGAGGGAAAGAGGTGGAGCCCCCGCCCGTCGAGCTCGCGGTCGAACAACGCCTCGGGGGCGGACTCCCCGGAGGTGACCGGGGTCGGCCCGACCGACTCGATCAGGCCGTTTCGAATCGCGACATCGACGGATTCACCCTCGAGGAGGGCCCCTCGGATCAGAAGAGACATGGGGTCACTGGTTGCAGGAACGTTTCAGGAAGCCGGGATCTACCCGCGCTCCTCCTTCGCGATCCGGTTTCACAAAAACCTTGCATCGCCCGATTCCGTTGCACAATTATTGTGCAACACCCTGCGGGAGGAAGGCACCCCGCGCACCCCCGACCCCCTCCTCCGGCCCCCGCCGGAGGCCCCTCCGGAGGCGATCGATGACCGAAGCGAACGGGCGGGTTCTCGCCTACCTTCCTCCCGACGAGGACAGGCTCCCCGATGACGGGGCGCCAGCCGGCCACGGTGCGCTCCGCGAGCTCCTCGGAGACCGGGTCGTGCTCTGCGAGGAGCTGGGCGTCTTTTTCCGGGAGCTGGGCCGGGGGGGCTGGACGGCGACCCTGCTCCGGCTCGATGCCCCGCACGTCGACGAACGCCTCGCGCGCAAGGTGGCCGGGGAGTCGAGCTGCGGAGTGCTCCTCCTCACGGCGGCCGAGGCCGGGGTCGAGGCGATCCTCGCGGCGGAGTCGGCCGGCGCCGCGGCCCTCCTCCCGCACCCCCCCACCCTCGAGCTCCTCCGGCGGGAGCTCCTCCCCCTCGTCGACGAGGGGCCGGGCCGCGCAGTGCCGCCCGAGGAGGCCGACCCGGAGGATGTCGTCGGGACCGACCCCGCGATGATCGAGGTCTTCCGGACGGTGGCCCGTGTCGCCTCCGCACCCGCGACCGTCCTCGTCACGGGGGAGTCCGGAACCGGGAAGGAGCTCGTCGCGCGCGCCCTCCACCGGGCGGGGGCCAGGGCAAGGCACCCCTTTGTCGCCGTGAACTGTGCGGCCCTCCCCGACACCCTCCTCGAGGCGGAGCTCTTCGGCCACGAGCGGGGCGCCTTCACCGGTGCGGTGGGCCGCAGTGAAGGGCGCTTCGGGCGCGCGGACCGGGGCACCCTCTTCCTCGACGAGGTCGGGGAGATGAGCCTCCCCCTGCAGGCGAAGCTCCTGCGCGCCCTCGAGAGCGGAGAGGTCGAGCGGCTCGGCGCCTCCGAACCGGTGCGGGTCGACGTGCGCATCGTCGCGGCCACGAACCGGGACCTCGGGCGCGAGGTCGAGGCCGGCCACTTCCGCGAGGACCTCCTCTACCGCCTCTCGGTCGTCGAGGTCGAGCTCCCGCCCCTCCGCAGGCGGGACTCCGACCTCATTCCCCTCGCCCTCCACTTCACCCGTGTCTTCGCCGGCAAGCATGGCCGGGAGATCCATGCGCTCAGCCCCCAGGCCGAGGCACGGCTCCGCCGGCACGACTGGCCCGGGAATGTCCGCGAGCTGAGGAACGTGATCGACCGGGCGGTCCTCCTCGCACGCGGCGGGGTCATCCGGAGCGGCGACCTGAAGCTCGGGCGCGAGGCCCCGAGGACCTCCCCGCGCGAGCCCTCCGACCTCGCGGACGGCTACCCTCCGACCTGGTCCTTCGTCGAGGTCGAGAAGGCGCACCTCCGCGCGGTGCTCCTCCACACCGGGGGGCACATGGGCGAGGCCGCGGAGATCCTCGGGATTCACCGGAACACCCTCACCACGAAGGTGCGCGACTTCGGGATCGACGTGGAGATGAAGCGGCTCCTCGGCGAGGCTGGCACACTCCCTGCTCCGGGAGGACGGTGAGATGACGAATCCTGCCCCCCGCGCCCCCCGCGACCTCCGGGTCCGGAGGGCCCTCGAGATCCTCCCCGCGACGCCCGAGCTGGAGCCCTTCGTGGAGCTCCTGGTGGCCTCGTCCGTCGCGGACCCGGGGCGGCGGTGGAGCGCCTCGGGCGAACTCGGCTCCGTCGGGGACCGACTCGTCGACGCGCGCGCCCTCGAGCGCGGGGCCGGACGGGTCGCCGCCGAGGAGGCCAGGCACACCGAACGGCTCCTGCGCCGGACGGCCGTCGTCGTCGGCGCCCTCGCCCGCGACGACCATGACGCGATCCTGGACGCCCTCCTCGAGCAGGGAGCCGAGGAGGAAGAGCTCGGGCGGGCCAGCCGCGCCCGGGCCTGGTACCGCGCCGGAGTCGGCCTCGCGCGGGAGTGGGGCCACCCCCGCACCCCCGAGGCGCTCCGGCGAGCCGCACGCGCGGCGCGCAACTCGGGCGAACTCGAGGAGGCGGCCACCGCCTACGAGGAGGCCTGGGCCGCCGCCCGCGAGCTGGGACTCGAGGACGATGCGATCATCGCCGCGACGGGTCGGGGCAACGTCGAGGTCGACCATGGCCGCTGGCACGAGGCCGAGGGCTGGTACCGGCGCGCGCTCGAGGTGGTCGGCGAGGAGGGGCCGCCCCGCCGGGAGCGCTGGCAGCTCCATCAGAACCTCGCGATCGTGCGCCGCCGCCTCGGCGACCTGGAGGGTGCACGCCGCCGGCTCGAGCTGGCCCGCGCCGAGGGCGAGGCCCTCGACGACCCCGACGCCCGGGTCGAGGTCTCGAACGGGATGGGACAGCTCCTCCTCGCCGAGGGGGACCCGGCGGGTGCCGAGGCGCTCTTCCGGGCCGCCCTCGAGGAGGCCTCGACCCCGAAGGCCAGGGTCACGATCGGGGTGAACCTCGGGGAGGCCCTCCTCGCGCGGGGACGCGACCTCGAGGCCGGCGAGGTCGCCCGCGAAGCCGAGGCGGTCGCCCTCGCGCGGGGGGTGCATGTGAAGCTCCCCGAGCTCTACCGGCTCCTCGCCGCGGTCGCGATGCACCGCGGGGAGCAGGACGGGTACCTCCTCCTGGAGCGTGCGCTGGAGGTGATCCGGGCGAGGCGCCTTCCTCCCTGGGAAGAGGCCCAGACCCTGCGGGCGCTCGCGCGGGCGGCGGCGGAACGGGGTGAGGACGAACGGGCCCACGAGCTCGAGGCACGCGCCGGAGAGCTCCTCGGCGAGGAGTCGATCACGCAAGGGGACGCGAACGGGGAAGGGGAATGATGAGATCCATCGGAATCGCGGGCCTGGTGCTGGCGCTCCTCGCGGGGTGCGGCGACCTCACCTCGGGAGGGGCCGGCGAGGTCGACGTCGCGATCACCTCCGGCGAGGTGGATCCCGGCACCGGGGAGCGACTCCTGGGCGATGCAGCCCTCGAGGGAACCCTCTCGGTGCAGCTGCGGGTCTTCGTCCAGAGGGAAGGCGGGTCCTGGGTCGAGCTCACGGACGGAGTGCAGGAGGTCGAGCTGAGCCTCGCGAGTGCCGAGCCGATCGAGGTGGCACGGCGATCGATCCGCGAAGGGCGTCACGACCGGGTCCGGATGGTCTTCGGCCGGGTCGAGGCGCTCGTCGTGCGCGGGCTCTCCGTCGAGGGCGACACGATCACGGGACGGGTCCCGGTCGACCTCGGGGTCGAAGGTCGACTCGAGCTCGAGCGGGAGCTGCAGTTCGACGTGCGCGGGGGTGAGCCGGTCGAGATCCTCCTCGAACTGAAGGCTGCGGACTGGCTTCGACGGCTTGACATCCAGGCTTGCCGAGCTTCGAGCTGCCGGGTCGACGAGGCCGACTTCGAGGACGAGCTCCGCGTGCGCTCGGGGACGGTCCGACGATGAGCCCTCGTCGTATGCGGGCGGTCTGGTTCGCGAGTCACGGCGACCCGGATGTCCTCGAGGTGGGAGAACTTCCCCGTCCCGAGCCGGGGCCGGGCGAGGTTCGGGTGCGGGTGCGTGCCTCGTCGCTCAACCACCTCGACCTCTGGGTCCGGCGCGGGCTCCCGATCGAGATCCCGATGCCCCACATCGGGGGCTCGGACATCGCCGGGGAGGTCGATGCGGCCGGCCCCGGCGCCGAAGCCGTCGAGGTCGGAACACGCGTCGTGGTCGACCCGTCTCTCCACTGGGACTGGTACGAGGGGGTACGGCGCGGCGAGGGGGTCCCCGCCCCTGCCTTCCAGGTCATCGGGGAGCACACCCAGGGGGGCTTCGCCGAGTACGCCGTCGTCCCCGCCGCGAACCTCGTCCCGCTTCCGGAGGGGTGCTCGTTCGCCGAGGCCGCCGCCACCTCCCTCGTCGCGGTCACCGCGTGGCGGGGGCTCGTGACTCGCGCCGCGCTCCGCCCCGGCGAGCGCGTTCTCGTGACCGGGGGCTCCGGGGGGGTCTCGACCATGGCCATCCAGATCGCGCGCCTCGCCGGCTCGGAGGTCTTCGCCCTGACCTCGGGCGCGGAGAATGTCCGGCGCCTCCACGAGCTTGGCGCGCACCATGCGATCGACCGACTCGCCGGGGAGCCGGCCGACCTCCTGCGCAAGGCACTCGGCCGCCGGGGCGTCGACGTTGTGCTCGACTCCGTCGGGGAGGTCCTGTGGGGCACCCTCCTCAGGAGCCTGGCTCCCGGCGGGCGCCTCGTCTGCTACGGTGCCACGACCGGGCACCTCGGCAGGACCGACCTCCGTCACCTCTTCTGGAAGCAGCTCTCCATCCTGGGTTCGACGATGGGAAGCCCGGGAGAGTTCGAGGCGGTCATGGGCCGGGTCTTCGCCGGGGAACTGCGCGCAGTGATCCACTCCCGGATCGGGCTCGGCGGGGTGCCGGAGGCGCACCGCCTCCTCGAGGAGGGCGAGGTCTTCGGGAAGATCGTCGTAGAGCCCTGAGTCGGCCGATGCGGGACACCCTTCGGAGCCTCGGCACAGCACTGGCCCTGGCCACGGCCCTCGCAGCCTTCGCCCCGGCAGCGGAGGCGCAGGACTCGATCGCGATCCTCGAAGACGCTCAGCGCGCGATGCACCGCTACGTGATCGGCGTGCGCACCGCCCCCGGGCCCACCTCCCTCACCGTCCGACATACCCGCCCGAGCATCATCTCGACCCTCGAGGTGGCCGGAAGCGCCCTTCCGGGCGACGACTGGATCACCGGGCACCGGATCGGGCTCCAGGTCAAGGAAGCGAACCTCGACCGGGCCCTCGACCTCGCCCTCGACTGCCGTGCCTCGGCCTGGTGGTGTTCTGCGCTCCTCGGCTTCGTCCTTCACGAACAGGGCGCCATTCCGCTGGCGGAGCGCGCGTTCGACCGAATGCTCGAGCAGATGCCCCGCGGGATCCGCTGTGCCTGGACCGAGGATGCCGGCCACCTCCTCGACCGCTGGGGGCGCTCCGCCTTCAGGGGGATGTCGTGCGAAGATGCCACGATCGAGGCCGAGCGACTCTGGTGGCTTGCGAACCCCCTCTTCATCGAGGAGGGAAACGACCGCCGGACCGAGCACTTTGCGCGGCTCGTCCAGCTCCGGCTCCATGACGAGACCCTGCGCCTGCACGACCAGCAGTGCTCGCCGGACCACCGCTGGTCGCTCCTCACCCTCGGCTTTCCCGCGCATCGCTGGAGCTACGAGCGACCCTTCGTCCCCTTCGAAAGCGGCCCCGGTCTCAGCTTCGTTCCCACGCCGGAGCTCCTTCGCGACCCCTTCGACTCCCAGCCCGGCGACTGGCGCACCCGACCGGAACACCGGCAGGAACGCCATCAGGTCCGCCGCTGGAACACCCTGCACGCACTCCCTGCGCAGGTCGCGCTCCTCCCCCGGGACGGGGGCTTCCTCGTCGCCGCCGCCTCCAGCGCGCCGGATCGCTTCGACGACCCCTCAGGCCTGCGAATGGCGCTCGCCATCTCGAGTGGTCCGACCGAGCCCCCCCGCATCCTCGACTTCGACACCCCGGGAACACCGGCCCTCTTCCACCTCGGAGAGGCGCGCTTTCCGGCGATCGTCTCGCTCGAGGCGCTCTCCGACGCAGGGGAGGCCGGCCGCGCCCGCTTCGGACACCGCCCCCCTGCCACCTCGCCGGGTGGCCCCATCGTCTCGGACCCCCTCCTCTTCGCGTGGGAAGAAGGGATTCCGGAGACCCTCGAGGCCGTCCTGCCACGCATGCTCGGCTCCCTCGTGCTCCCCGCCGGGGGGGAGGTCGGGGTCTTCTGGGAAATCACGGGCCTCGCGGCGGAGGAGCCCGTCGAACTCACCCTCACCGCCGAGCCGGACCGGCCCGGACTCCTGAGGCGGCTCGGCGAGTTTCTCCGGATCGTGGAGCGACGCGAGACGACGCGCTTCTCGTGGAGCGAGAGCCCCGAGGGCGAGGCGATCGCCGCGCGTGCCCTCCGCCTCGACCTCTCCCTCCTCGCCCCCGGCGAATACACGATTCGGCTCGGGGTCGGGACCCCCGGGGGGGCGGCCGAGGCCACCCGCCGTCTCGAGCTGCGGTAGGGGGCTTTCTGCCCGTGGCGGTTGACGCGGAGGCGTGCCCGTGATCCCTTCCGGGATGTTCCGTGCACCGATCCTCGTCGTCGCGCTCGCCACCCTCGTCGTGGCCCCCCTTGCGCTCGCCGCCCAGCCGCTCCCCTTCGAGGCCGATCGCCCCTGGGAGCACTGGCGCACGATCGAGCTCGAACACCTCGTCGTCCACTACCCCCTCGCCGCGGAGGGATGGGTCCTGCCCCTGGTCGAGCGAATGGAGGCGATCGAGGAAGAAGTCACACGCTCCGTCGGACACCGCCCCCCGAACCGGGCCACCGTCGTCGTGACGGACCCCTCGAACCAGGTGGGCGGATTCGCCTTCAGCGCACTCGACCGCCCCTTCACCCTGCTCTGGCCAACCCCGCCTCCTGCCGGCTCCGGCTTCGAGGGGGAGTGGAGCGTGATCCTCTTCGCCCACGAGTACGTCCACCTTGCCCACCTCACCCGACCCTCCCGCAACCCCGGGCGAAACCTCCTCGGCCGGCTCCTCCCGGCCCGGATCGGACCACTCTCCCTGGCCACTCCCCGCTGGATCCGCGAGGGGTTCGCCACGCAGCTCGAAGGGGAGCTGACGGGGCTCGGCCGGCCGCATGGGGCCGTCCGGCCCGCCTTTCTCCGGGTGCGTGCGCTCGAGGGGCGCCTTCCGAGCTACGGGGAGCTCTCCGGGGCCTCGGGGTTCCAGGACTGGGAATCGGCCTACCTGGCCGGATCAGCCTTCCTGGAGTGGCTCGTCGAGCGCGAGGGAGACGAGAGCCTCGACCACCTCTGGCGCCGTCTCTCGGCGCATGAGCGGCGGAGCTTCGAAGCGGGGTTCGTCGGGGTCTTCGGGGACCCGCCCGCCGAGCTCTACGGGCGCTTTCAGGTCGAGCTCACGGCACGGGCCCTGGAGGCGCGGGCGCTCCTCGAAGAGGCGGGGCTCCGGGAGGGCGAGCTCGTGCTCCGGCGACGGTGGCACACCGGGGCACCGACCGTGAGCCCTGACGGCTCCCTCATCGCCTTCGAGCTCCATGCCCCGGGCGAACTCCCGCGGATCGTCGTGCACGAGACAGCCCCGGACGAGGAAGCGCTCGAGCGGATGGCCGAGGCGCGGGATCGGCTCCTCGAGCGGGACTCGCTCGACGTCCCCGCCGTGGATCGGGGGCCCGCTCCCCTCCGGCGGGTCGCGACCCTCGATCCGCCGGGGAGCCTTCCCTTCGTCCGCCCTCGCTTCCTTCCCGATGGCGAGCGGATCCTGCTCGTGCGCTGGGAGCCCCTCGGCGACGGGACCCTGCTCCCCGACCTCCACCTCTGGGAGCACGCGACGGGCCGGACCGAGCGGCTGACCCGGGGTTCGGGGATTCGGTCGGCCGCTCCCTCGCCCGACGGGCGGCGAGCGGTAGGGGTTCGCTGCGAGTGGGGAAGCTGCGACCTGGTCATCGTGGAGCTCGCGGACGGGAGCATGAGCCTCCTGGCCCGGGGAAGCCCGACCCGTCAGTGGGACCACGCGGTCTGGGACGGGGAGTCGGTCGTCGCCGCCCTCCAGGAGGAGGGGCGCTGGCGCATCGCCCGGGTCCACCTCGACGGCACCGGCCAGGTCGAGCGAATCGACCCCGACGACGGCGCGAACCGGTACTCGCCGACTCCACTCCCCGACGGGAGCCTCGTCGTCGTCTCGGAGCGGAGCGGGATTGCCGAACTCGAGCGCCTCGACCCTCTGACGGGTACGGTCCGTCCCCTCACACGCGTCGTGGGCGCGGTGAGCAGCCCGGCCGTGGGCGCGGACGGGAACCTCGTCCACTTCCTCCATCTCCAGAGCCGGGGGTGGGACATACGCAGGATCCACGCCGACTCGGTCATCGCGGGCGACCCGGTGATCCTGCCCGAGCGACTCGGCCCCATCGCCAGGGCCAGCCCCCGCACGCCGCCCCCCACCTTCGATCC
>SLDT01000256.1 GCA_007125125.1 Gemmatimonadota bacterium
GGCCCCCCCGGCCGCGCCGTGCCCCAACTCCCGAGTCACTCCATCCATCAGGCCTCCCCGCGCTCCCCGCGCTCGTCTGGTCCATGGTCCAAGTGCGGGCTCACCATAGCCCACCGGCGCTCCGGAATCAAACAGGTACCCGCCGCCCGGTGTCCGGGCCTTCGACGTCGCTGGTGGTCATGGAGCCGTCCCCTTCCCCTCTTCCCTCTCCGGTGCGCGGACTCGTGCGCCACACCCCGGGGGATTGCCCGGGTCGCGGGGAGCCCCCTATGCTTGGGAACAGGACGGAGAAGCCTCCGTCCTCGCGCTCAGCTCCTCGAACCGGACGAAAGCCCATGCAGCGTCGCACAGCCCTTTTCTTCGCGCTCCCTCTCCTGGCGATCACCGCGTGCGCCCCCGATGATGCCCCGGAACCCGCGGAGACCCCCGAGACCCGGATCGGAGAGCCCGCCGCGACCGCGATCGACCCGGTCCACCAGGCCTTCTTCGACAACCTCTCGCAACTGTGCGGGGCGACGCTCGAAGGAGACGGGGTCTTCCCCGATGACCCGGACCACCCGCTCGTCGACACCGGGCTGCGAAACCATGTCTCGGAGTGCGAGGAGGACCGGATCCGGATCGAGCTCTACCGGGACGGGGGCGAGTACTGGCACGGGGCCTGGGTCCTCGAGAAGCGGGAGGGGGGCCTCCACCTCTTCCATGACCACCTGGGCGAGGAGCGCACGGAGGCGGACCTGGACGGCGCCGCGCACGGGTACGGCGGGTACGCGAACCATGAGGGCACCCCGACCCGGCAATACTTCCCCGCCGACGAAGTCACCGCAGAGATGTTCCCCGCCGCGGCCACGAACGTCTGGATGATGGAGATGGATCTGGACGCCGGAACGTTCGTCTACTACCTCGAGAGGAACAACGAGCCTCGCTTCCGGGCCGAGATGGAGCTGCGGTGAGCGGAAGCCGAGGCCGGGGAGCCGTCCCCCTATCAACAGGAGAGGTCGCGCATCTGCCCGTTATCGGTACCGACGAGCGGAATGCTCACCCCGGGACCAGGCGATACTGAATCACCTGAGGAGGATCCACGGGACTCCCAGCGTCCACGAACCACACGCGATCTTCCGTTGCAGCGCCGAATCGGTATGCTCGATCCAGACTGAGATACCCCAGAGGGTCTCCGCTCCGCCCATCCAACACCTTCCAAACCTGACCTCCACCCTCGTGATGGAGTCTCAGCCAGATCCGTCCATCCGTTCCGATGCGCACCCCTTCGACGGGCAATGGCCGTGCGGGCTCGGGAAGATCCGGGCTTTCGAGCGCCTCTCGCACCAGCCGTGAAGCCTCGCTTCGGTTGACGCCGGACCGGACCAGCATCTCCACGGTACGGGACGCCCACCCCTCGAACGCCTGGGCCGCAGCTGCAACCGCCCCGGGCGACACCTCGTGACGGAAGGTCCTCTCGAACCGCAGGTCGCCCGAGATCGGGTCGATCGCGCGAACGGAATAAGAGTCCGGCCCTTGCTCCCCTACACCTCCGACCATCACGACAAGATCTCCGCTGTCCGCGACGGTCCAGCGCTGCGTCCACCCGGCCCGGCGCGAGGGCAGGCCGGGAACCATGTGGACCGCGCCACGTGACACGAGCCGAAGCTGCGCCGGACCCCGGCTCGATGGAACGTACCCTATCGTGTCCAGGACACCTCCCGAGGGGGAAACCCGCAGGAGCGGAGCCTCCTGCCCCGCTCCCACCGCTGCTCCGTCCGCAGGGATCGCTTGGGCGAGGACGGATCCGTCGTGAAGCAGCATCTCCGGCAGGAGGATCCCGATGTCCGGGTCGGGGGCCTCCCGATCCGAGATCCGTGCCGTGCGGACGACCCGTCCATCGGACCCCAGCCAGGTCACTCGATTCAGCGCGCCGTCGGTGACCACCAGCGTGTCGGCGCGCCACGCGACCCGGTTGATGCTCCGGTAGTCTCCGGGCCCCTCCCCGGCTCGTCCGATCGTTCGAACGTACCGTCCTTCGGCTGTAAACAACCGCAGTTCCGGGGGGTTGTGCTGACTGATGACGAGCAACCCGTCGTCCCGCGGCAACACACGCTGGATCGGATTCGAAAGGTCGTATCCGGCCCCGTCCACGGCTCCGATCCGGAGTTCCTCGGCGACGGACCACCGAACCCCCTCCCCCGGAGCCTGGCCGCAGAGCGCCGGGGCCAGGGTCATCAGGGCCAAAGAGCACAGAGCGCATGCACGGGCGGTCCGGTGCTGTCCTTGGAATGCTGGGTTCAAGTTCAACGTTGCCTCCGCTGCTCTTCTCGGATCGTCCGTCATGCCTCTGGCGCTCAAAATGATACCTGCTCTCTCTCTCGCAAGATGCGTGCTGCGATCGGTGGAATCCGTCCACCCTCCGCAGGGTGTCCGGACCTTCTTCGCCGGCCGTGGTCACGACGCCCCCCCCTTCCCCGTCCCGGTCAGGCGCCCGTGGAAGAGGAAGAGGGTCCGCGTCAGGTAGAGCGCGGTGAAGAACGACGCCACGATCCCGATCGAGAGGGTCACGGCGAACCCCCGCACCGGCCCCGTCCCGAGCTGGAAGAGCACGAGCGCCGTCACGAGCGTCGTCATGTTCGCATCGAGGATCGCCGAGAACGCCCGCTGGAACCCGAGCTCCACCGCCGCCGCCGGAGGCACGCCGGCGTCGCGCTCCTCCCGGATCCGCTCGAAGATCAGCACGTTCGCATCGACCGCCATCCCGATCGAGAGGATCATTCCCGCGATCCCCGGAAGGGTGAGGGTCGCCCCGAGCCCCGCGAGCCCCCCGAGCAGGAGCACCACGTACCCGCCGAGCGCCACCACCGCGAGCACCCCGGCGATCCGGTAGTACGCCACCATGACGAGCACCACGAGCGCGAGCCCCACGACCCCGGCCCGCCAGCCCTGGTCGATCGAGTCCTGCCCGAGCGAGGGGCCCACGGTGCGCTCCTCCAGGATCCGCAGCGGCACCGGGAGCGCCCCCGCCCGCAGCACGAGCGCGAGGTCCCTGGCCGCCTCCATCTCGCCCGGCCCGAGCTGGATCACCCCGCGCGAGCCGATCCGCGCCTGCACCACCGGGGCGCTCACGACCTCCCCGTCCAGGACGATGGCCATGCGGTCTCCGATGTGCCGGCCCGTGCGGTCCCCGAAGACCCTTCCTCCCGCACGCGAGAGATCGAAGTGCACGACCGCACGGTTCGTCTCGGGGTCCCGGCCCGCGCGGGCATCCTCGAGCGCCTCGCCCGTGAGGAAGGGCTGCGCGTCCACGGCATGGAGCGTCCGGTAGAGCCGGCCCTCGATGGCCATCGGCTCCCATCCCGGGAGGAGGTCGACCCCGCGGGGGAGGGCGGCGCGCACGTCGGGCAGGGCGAGGATCGCGCGGGCGCGCGCGAAGTCTTCTTCCCGGATGAGGTACTCGCCTTCGGCACCGGAGTGGAGAAGGAGCGAGGTGAGGGGGCGCTCGCCCGCGGGGCCGGTGCCCGGTTCCCCGGCGGCGGCCTGGTCGATGCGGGCAAGGGACGCCTCGACCTCGGCCAGGGGGCGCAGCATGCGCCAGTCGAGCATGGCGGTGCGCCCCACGACCTCGCGGGCGCGGGCCTCGTCCGTGATCCCGGCGAGCTCGACGACGAGGCGGTCGCGCCCCACGACCTGGACGATGGGTTCCGCGACCCCGAGCCCGTCGACCCGGTTGCGCACGACGCGGCGCGAACGCTCGATCGCGTCGGCGCGGGCCTCGGGCGAGAGGGTGCCGGCGGGGTCGTCGATCCCGAGCACGAGGTGGATGCCCCCCTGGAGGTCGAGCCCCAGGCGGACGAGGGAGCCGGTCTCGCGGTGGTTCTGGACGAGGCTCCAGAGGGCGAGGCCGAGGACCCCGAGAATGACGAGGGTGCGGCGGACGAGGCGGTGCGGACGGCGGCCGGGCGCCGGGCGCGCCGGGGGTGCGGTGTGCTCCTGCATGGTGGTCTCCCTTCCGAACGGTTCTGGGCACGGATCCGCACGGCCGGGCAGGCCACGGGCGAACGGGTCGCCCGGAGGGTGGCCGGCCACGCCGGCGGATGCTGCGGAGGTGCTACCGGATCAACCGATCGGAAGCGGGGGACCGCGGGAGGGATGGGCGGTCGCGCACCGAAGTGCAGGAGGGAGAAGCCCGGCCGGCGCGAGGGGTGCCGGTGCACGGGGGCTGTCGAGCGCGGTCGGGAGTGGAGCGGGCGCTCCTGTCGCGGGGGGCGGCGGGACGGCGCCACCGACGGGGGTGGGGCCGTCGTGCAGGGCAGCGAGAGAGGCTCTGAGGCCCGACGCTCCGGGGAGTGCCTCCGGTGCATGCCCGGCGAAGGCCGCGCGGGTCTCCTCGCCCGCATCGACCCCGTGCCGGCTCGCACCCTCGTCCACGGCGGCCCAGCCGATCCAGAGCAGGACCGGAACGAGCCAGCGCAGGGGGTGGGCGAGGGTCGGGGGCATGGGGGCCGGGTTCACCGTCTGGAGGAATCGAGCCGCACCGGCAAGGTAGCCCCGGGGATCGAGGCGGCGCAATCGGGGTTGGTGTTTCGCGCTGAAACATGCGTTTCGGAATGGAACGCCACGCGGGATCCCCGGCTCCCGTTTGCGCGGACTCGCCCTCCGTGGGTAGCTTTCGCCCCATGATGACCAGTCTCGCGAGGGCGCTCGAACGCATCGCCGACCGATACGCACTCCGCGATGTCTACGTGTTCGGAAGCCGCGCCGGGGAGATCGCCGCCCGCCTGAGCGGTCGCGACCCGGTCGAGGGCCCCCGGGACTCCGACGTGGACATCGCGGTCCAGCCTCGGGAGGGTGCCACCCTCGACGCGGCCGCCCGCAGCGACCTCGCAGCGGAGCTCGAAGACCTCCTCGATGTCGCGCGCGTCGACCTCATCGTGCTCTCCGAGGCCCCTCCCTTCGTCGCGTTCGACGTTGTCGCGGGAGAGCTGCTCCACACCTCGGACGCCCTCGCCCAGGCCGAACACGAGCTCTACGTGCTCCGCCGGGCAGGAGACCTCGCCCCCCTCGAACGAGAGAGGATCCGGCTCATCATCAGCGAGGGCGCCCGATGACCCCGGGGCGGGTGCAGGCCCGGGTGATTGCCGACCGGGCCGGGTGGGCCCGCCGCATGGTGGCAGCGATCCGCGAACTCCCCCTCGACCTCCCGGACGAGTTCATGGACGACCACAGAAACATCGCCGCCGCGGAGTCCTACCTGCGCCGCGGGCTGGAAGCGGTCTTCGATCTCGGACGGCACGTTCTGGCGAAGGGATTCGGGAGGGCATCGGGCGAGTACCGCGCCATCGCGGACGGGCTCGTGGATGTCGGGATTCTCACCGAAGAAACGGGGGCGACCCTCCGGCAAATGGCGGGATACCGCAACCGAATGGTGCACTTCTACAATCGTGTCCAGGAAGACGAGCTTCTCGACATCTGTCGCAACCACCTGGCCGATCTCGAATCGGTCATCGACGCCATCCTTGCATGGGTCGACGCGCACCCGGACCGTGTTGACCCGGGTCGCGAACGCTGAGGGCACCCCGGCCCGATGAGGCGCTCCGAGCTCTTCGCGCGCGACGGCTACGCCTGCGTCTACTGCGGCCGCAGCCCCCCCGAGGTGGAGCTCAGCGTGGACCACGTCGAGCCCCGCCGACTCGGCGGCGACAACAGCTCGGGCAACCTCGTCACGGCCTGCCGCGCCTGCAACCGCGCCAAGGGGGGGAAGGCAGCCTGGGCATGGCTGGCCGAGGAACCGGAGCGCCGGGCACACTTCCTCGAGCATGCCACCCGGATCTGGCCCCGCCTCCGCGCCGCGATCCTCGAGGCGGCCTCGAAGTGAGGGACCCGGTGCGCCATTGCCGTGCCCGCAACCCTTCGGCCCAGCGAGATGCCAGCCGGGACGGGAGCTGGCGCCGGAAAGAGCCCTCGGTCCTGACCCCCACCGGCCCGGATCGGCGGGCTTGGCCTATTCCCTCGGGTAGACCTTCACCGACTCGTGGCTGCGAAGCCGGACCTGCCCTGCAGGGGCGCCCCTCGGCTTCGTGACCTCCGAAGCACGACACAGGTGCACCGTGACCTTTCCCCGTGCATGTCTGGCCTTCGAGTGCCATGCCGCGAGTTCGGCCGCCCGCTGGACAACGCCTCCCGGCACCTCCTTCGTGACAGGTCGGTCTTCGGGATCGAGCCCACCCGGTGGAAGGACCGGACGGACCACGACGTGGCTCCCGGCGAACCCGTGCGCATGGAGCCAGAGGTCCCGCGGCCGAGCCACCTCGAGAGAGAGCCTGTCGTTGTCACGCGCACTCCGCCCCACGAGGATTTCATATCCCTCTTCGACATGGGTCCGGAACGCGGGATCACGGCCACTTCCCGAGCCGGAAGCTCGGGAACGCGGGTTCATGTTCGGGGCCTCCGTGACGGTCTCATGGAACTGGAGCGTCGCCTTCCCGCGCCATCAGATCATCCAGCGCCTCGATCAGCTCCGCGGCGAGAGTGAGCCGGGCCTCGTCGCCTTCGGCCTCGGCGGAGGTGCGTGCCTTGTCCACTTCGGCACGAAAGCGGTCGAGGTACCAGGCCAGTCGGGCCGGATAGGGATTCGCCACATCAAGGAGCTTCCGCAATGCCACGCCCGCGACCGGAAGAACGAAGGCCAGGAGCCAGGTGTGGAAGATCGCGATGCATGAGGCAAGGAGAAGGAGGAGCCAGAGGTCCGACGTCAGGAGCGAGGTCCAGCCCCGGGAGAGAAATCCACGCACACGTGACACGGCAGGCGCCGACGGCACCTCGGGAAGGACCGCATTGAGCACGCGGTTCTCCGCGGCCCGCACCCGCCGGCCAAGGGGGGCGAAGGCAGCATACACAAGGGTCAGGAAGACGGGTACGGCGATGGACATGGGAAGAATTCTCTCGCAACCGGGCCTCTTGCGCCAGTCTCCCGGGCCCGGAACGGCATCGGGGGCCGCCCGCGTTCCGCAGACGACCCCCGATTCAAGCTTTCACCCGGGTGGCCCCGACCTCCCGCCGGGAAACCGGGGCCGTCCAATCAACCGGTTCGTCAGTTGCCCCCGGGCAGGAGTACGGTGTCGATGACGTGAATGACCCCGTTCGAGGCTTCGATGTCCGTGGCAGTCACCGTGGCGTTGTTCACCATCACCATGTCATCGTGGACCATGATCGTGAGCTCTCCGCCCTGGAGCGTCTCGGCAGATGACATCTCCACCACCTGCGCCGCCCGTACCTCGCCGGCGACCACGTGGTACAGGAGGATCTCCGCGAGGGCCTCCGGGTCGGCGAGGAGCCCTTCGAGCGTGCCCTCCGGGAGAGCCGCGAAGGCCTCGTCCGTGGGCGCGAAGACCGTGAAGGGTCCCCCGGTGTCGAGCGTTTCGGCGAGGTTCGCAGCCGAGGCGGCGGCGATGAGCGTCTCGAAGTTGCCGGCCGCAGCCGCGACGGCCACGATGCTGCCGGGCTCATCCGGGGCAGGCGCCGCCTCCTCCACCTCGGGGGCCTCGGTCGCCGGAGGAGGGGGAGGCTCGTCGGCGGTGCCGCAGGCGGCGGGGAAGGTCAGGAGCCCTGCTACCAGGGCGAGACCGAGGAATCTCTTCATGATCATGCGTTTCTCCTTGAGGGTCGAGGCCCTGCGTCCGCGGGGCGATCCGAGATCGAACCCGGGCGCAATGTCAGTTCGAAAAGACTGGTCTGATTCCAGTTGAAGAGAGGAATAGATCCCAGGAAGCGAAAGGTTCCATGTTCGGGTCCGTCATCCCGCGGTCCCGCCTCGTCCGGACAGCTCCAGTCCCGAAGACGCGGACGTGACATCGCCCGGGGGCGGCCCCGAAGTGGGGGGCGGGTGCGCACTGCGGGTGCCCTACGTGGAACCCTTCCTCCGGGCGAGGAGCCCGTCAATCGAGAAGGAGCCTCCGCCCTTCACGAAGAGATAGAGAAAGACGAAGCAGTAGAGCGCGGCGAGCGACCCGCCGTTCTCGAGGGGCCAAAACCCGCGGGGAAAGTGCGCCATGAAGTAGGCGGCGGCCATCAGGCCCGAGCAGAGGAACGCCACCCAGCGCGTGCGCACCCCGGCCAGGATGAGGAGCCCGCCGAAGAACTCGATCACCCCCGCGAAGAAGCGCAGTTCGGGGAACTCGACGACCGATCCCCCGAACCACCCCCAGAGCTTTGCCGCTCCGTGCTGGAAGAAGAGGAATCCGGCGATGATGCGAAGGGCGTTCAGGACGATCGGCTCGAGGGCTTTCGGCATGGATCCGGCGGGGGGTTCGGGGAGTGGGTTGTCCGGAGCCCGGACGGGTGAGGGGGCTTGTTGAATCAGGAGGCTTGTTGACTCGGGCGGCCGTTGAATCGGGAGGCCGCCGAGGAAGCGCTACCAGGCCATGGCCGCGCCCTCGCGCCGCATGTCGGCACCGGTGCGCAGGAGCCCGTTCGGGGTGCGAAGGATGATCTGCAGGTTTCCGAAGGCGGCCGTCCACCCGTCGACGGGTGAGAGTGTGTGGCCGAACCCCTCGAGCGCAAGGAGCGTCGGCTCCGGCAGCCGGGTCTCGACGAGCATCCGGCGCCCCCCTTCCCCGCGGAACCTCGGGGCCTCGGCCGCCTGCTGGGGGCTCAGCCCGAAGTGGAGGACCTGGACGATCCCCTGGGCGATCGTCTGCGGCTGCCCGTGCCCCCCGGGAGTGCCGAACGCGGCCTCGAAGGAGCCGTCCGGCGCGGTCACCATCGTGGCCATCAGCGTGTGGAAGGGCCGCTTGCCGGGCGCGATCCGGTTCGGATGGCCTTCGTCCAGGGTGAAGCCGGCCCCGCGGTTCTGCAGCACGATCCCGGTGGCCGGATCGACGAGGCGCGACCCGAACGACGCAAAGATGCTCTGGATCCAGCTCACCGCGTTCCCCTCGGCGTCGACGGCCATGAGGTAGACGGTGTCGCCGTCGCCCTCGGCCGGTGCGATCCCGCTTCCGGCCCCGCTCCCCGCCCCACCGGCACCGGGCACCTCCTCCCCCGGCCCGTACGAGGCGGCCGCCTCGTCCCCGATCAGCCCCGCGCGCGTGGCAAGGTAGCCGGGCGAGAGGAGCCGACCGAGCGGGGCGGGATCGGTCGCCGGATCCGCGACCCAGCGGTCCCGGTCCGCGAAGGCCAGCTTGCGCGCCTCGGCGAGCGCGTGCAGGTAGCCCGGATCGAAGGGACTCTCTCCCCGGATCCCGTGCGCCTCGAGGATCCCGAGCATCTGGAGCAGGACCATCCCCTGCGAGTTCGGGGGGGTCACGTGCACGGTGCGCCCGAGAAAGCCGATCGAAGCGGGCTCCATCCACTCGGGCCGGTGGTCGCGGAAGTCATCCAGGGTGAGTGGGCTCCCCTCGGACTGGAGGAAGCGAACGAGGGCCTGGCCGACCTCACCCCCGTAGAGCGCCCCCGGGCCCTCCTCGGCGATCCGGCGGAGGGCGGCGCCGAGCGCCGGGCTGCGCAGGAGCTCTCCCTCGCGCATGCGCTCCCCCCCCGGGGCGTAGATGTCTCGCCCGGCCTGGTTGAGCCGGAGCGCACCCCCGAGGTCCTCGGCGAGGGTCTGGGTGACGACGAAGCCTTCCTCCGCGAGCCGGATGGCGGGGGCGAGGGCCTCGGCGAGGGAGATCGTGCCGTGGGCCTCGAGGGCGGCGTGCCAGGCCGAGACGGCGCCGGGGACGGTCACGGCGAGGGCACCGGAGCCGGGCATGCTCGTGATGTCGCGCTCGGCGAAGAAGGCGGGGGTGGCGCCGCGGGCGGCGCGGCCGGAGCCGTTCAGCGCGCGCACGCCTCCCTGGGCGGCGTCGTGGAAGAGGGCAAAGGCGTCTCCGCCGACCCCGTTCATGTGCGGCCGCACGACGGCGAGGACCCCGGCCATCGTGACGGCGGCGTCGGTGGCGTTCCCCCCGGCGCGGAGCACCTCGTAGCCGGCCGCCGCGGCGAGGGGATGGCCGGCGACGACGGCCCCGTGGAGGCCCGAGACCTCGGGGCGAATCGCGGGTTCCGGCGCGAGGGCCTCGGCAAGCTCGGCCGGGGTGAGGGCCGGGGGCACGGCGACGGGGCCGTCCTCGGGGCCCTCGGTGGGGGTGGCGGGCGGCTCGATGCCCCCCGGACCGGCGCAGGCGGCGAGGACCAGGACGAGGACGGCGACTCCCGCGCGGGTGGTGCGGGGTGCAAGCTCGGTGCGGGGGGCGGGTGCGGCGAGCTCGGTGCGGGGGGCGGGGTGCCTTCCTCCGGTCAACATGGCGCGTCTCCGTCGGGGGGTCGGGATGCCTGATCGATGTGCGGGGTCAGGGCTCAGGGTACGCCATCGCGCCCGCGCGGGAAAGGGGTGAGGGGGATGCGGGTTGAAGCGGTCTGTTCGTGCCCGTCGGACCGCTCCTCCGGCGCTCGAACTGTCGGCGCCTGCCTCGCCACCTCCCGCCCCCCTTTTCATCCGCTATATTCGGCTTATCTTCGGTACATGGCCGGATCGCCCCCACCCACCCCGCCCTGGATCGAGCTGCACGCGCACTCGGGCTACTCCCTTCTCGACGGTGCCTCGCACCCCGAGGAGCTCGTCCTGCGCGCCCGCGAGCTCGGCTACCCGGCCCTCGCCCTCACCGACCACGACGGCCTCTACGGCTCGATGGAGTTCGCCCGGGCCGCCCGCGAGGCCGGCATCCAGCCGATCACGGGCGCCGAGCTGACGGTCTGCGCCTGCGGGCTTCCGGGCGAGGAGGCCCCGCATCGGGAGGAAGGCACCCCGCCCCCGACTCCCTCCCCCGGCGGGGGCACGCTCACCGCGGCGAGCTGGCGCCCCGACGAACCCCCCGGGCGCCACCACCTGACCCTTCTCGCCGAGACCCCGACGGGCTACGCGAACCTCTGCCGGCTCCTCACCGAGGCGCACCGGGCGGGGCCGCGGGGCTCCCCTGCCCTCCCGCTCGATGCGCTCCTCGCGCGCCCCGAGGGGCTGATCGTCCTCTCCGGGTGTCGGCGCGGCCCCCTCGCGCACGCCCTCCGCGACGGGGTGGCGACCGCCGAGGCCCTGGCCCGCCGCCTCCTCGCGGCCCTCGGCCCCGACCACTTCTACATCGAGCTGCAGGAGAACCGGGTGCGGGGCGACCGGGAGCGGAACCGGAAGCTCGGCCAGCTCGCCGACCGCCTCGGCATCGGCGTGGTGGGCACGGGCAACGTGCACTATCACCGTCCGGAGCGGCACCGCCTCCAGGACGTCCTCACCGCGATCCGCCACCGGACGACGCTCGACGCCTCGCACCGGGTCCGGCGGCCGAACGCCTGCTTCGCCCTGGCGCCCCCGGAGGTCGCGGCCGCGCGCTTCGCGGAGCGCCCCGAGGCGGCGCGCCGCACCCTCGAGATCGCGGAGCGCTGCGCGGCCTTCGACCTGACCTCCGACCTGGGCTACACCTTCCCCGACTTCGAGGGGAGCGCCCGGGGAAGCGCGATCGAGGTCCTGGCCGAGGTGACGCGGGCAGCGTTCGAGGAGCGGTACCCGGAGGAGCCCGAGCGTGCCTTCCCCCATCTGGATGCGCGGGAGGCGGGCGGGAGGCGGGCCCTCGCGCGCAGGGCCCGGGAAAGACGCGAGGAGGGGGAGCGCAGGCTGGGCGAGGAGCTGCGACTCATCGAGCGGCACGGCCTCGCCGGGTTCTTCCTGGTCTACCGCGACATCATGGAGCTGGCGCGGGAGGTGGCGATGCGGGTGCGCGGGGGTGCGCCGCGCGCGCAGGCGGGGCTCCCTCCGGGGCGGGGGCGCGGGTCCTCGGTCTCCTCGATCGTCTGTCACCTGATCGGGCTCTCGCACGTGGACCCGGTCGAGGCGAACCTCTTCCTGGGGCGCTTCCTGAACGATGCGATGGCATCGGTGCCCGACATCGACCTGGACTTCCCGCGCGAGATTCGCGAGAAGCTGATCCTGGCGGTCTACGAGAGGTACGGCCACGACCACACGGGGCTCGTGGCGATCTTTCCGACCTATCGGCTGCGTTCGGCGGTGCGGGAGGTGGGCCGGGCGATGGATCTCGCCCCCGGGGAGATCGAGAAGATCGCGAAGCTGGCCGAGCATCGCTCCGCCCGGGGTCTGCGCGAGGACCTGGCGCGGATCCCCGAGTTCGCCGGGCGGGTGGGCGAGGGGATCTGGGAGCACTTCATCGAGCGGGTCGAGGAGATCGCGGGGCTGCCGCGGCACATCTCCCAGCATGTGGGAGGGATGATCATCTCGAGCCGCCCCCTCGTGGAGCTCGTGCCCATCGAGCCAGCCGCGATGGAGGGGCGCTTTCTGTGCCAGTGGGACAAGGAC
>SLDT01000024.1 GCA_007125125.1 Gemmatimonadota bacterium
GTTACAGCGCGTAGCCGTAATCCTCCCCTAACCCAACACCGCCCGCTGCTCCATGCCCCGAATCGAAGAAGACGAAATCATCACCGCCCCCTTCTTGGCCGGCGCCGCCCGGGTGAAGAAGTTCGAGGAGCGGCGCGGCTTCTTCACTCTGGAAGTGACCCTGGAGGAGACGGGGCAATACCGGGCCCTCCAGCTTTCGCCGTCGCAGGTCGACCAGATCGAGGTCGCCCACCAGAACCCTGCGGTCGTCTCCTCGGACCCCGAGGAGTTCTTCCTGCTGGTGGAGGCACATCGGATCCGCCTGGCGCACCAGTTCGACCCGATGCTGGCCGTGAGCGTATCCCAGGTCGACCCACTCCCTCATCAGATCGAGGCGGTGTACCACTACGCCCTCGAGCAGCCGCGCATGCGCTTCCTCATCGCGGACGACCCAGGAGCTGGAAAGACCATCATGGCGGGCCTCATCCTGCGGGAGATGCAGGCCCGGAGGCTCGTCCGACGCGTGCTGGTCGTCGCGCCAGGGCACCTGAAGTATCAGTGGCAGCGTGAGCTGAAGGAGAAGTTCGGGGTCCGGTTCCGGCTGATCGACCGGAACACGATGCGAGCGGCCTGGGGTGAGAACGTCTGGGTGGAACATCCGTTCGCAATCACGTCCATCGACTTCCTGAAGCAGGACGATGTGAAGGCCACCCTGCACTCGGCCGGCTGGGACCTGGTCATCGTCGACGAGGCACACAAGATGTCCGCCTACGCCTACGAGACATCCGAGCGCACGAAGATTGACAAGACGAAAAGGTATCAAGCCGGCGAGGTTCTGGCCCGGAACACGGACCATTTGCTGTTCCTCACGGCTACGCCTCACCGGGGCGACGATGAGAATTTCCGCCTCTTCCTCGACCTGCTCCGGCCCGGGTTTTTCGCGCAGACGGACCTCCTCCGTGAGTCTGTGGCGCGGGGGGACAACCCGGTATTTATTCGTCGCCTCAAGGAGGACATGAAGACGTTCGAAGGCCGGGACATCTTCCCGCCTCGAAACGTGAGAACCCTCAAGTTCAAAATGACGGACCAGGAGACCGAGCTTTACAACGCCGTCACCCGGTATGTACAGCACTACTACGATCAGGCGAAGCAGAAACGGCATATCACCTTCGCCATGCTAATTCTGCAGCGGCGGCTTACGTCGAGCGTCCACGCCATCTTGAGTTCTCTCGAACGGCGGAGGGAGAAGCTGGACGAGTGGCTCCACCTCCCGGAGAAGATCCGGGATGACGATCGGTTCAGGGGGCTGGCCGATATCACCGACGAGGAGATGGAGGAGCTGGCGGAGGCGGACCGGTGGGCGATCGAAGAGCGGCTCGAGCAGCTCACGATTGCCGAAAACATCGACGAAGTGCGGGAGGAGGTCGCCCAACTCGAGGGGCTTATCGAAATGGCGAAGGCCGTTCGCGCGCGCGAAATCGAGAGCAAGCTCGTGAAGCTCCGGGACGAGATCCTCACAGGGCTGGGCGACGAGAAGCTCCTCATCTTTACCGAGCACCGCGACACTCTCCGTTACCTGAAGGAGAAGCTCGAGGCCTGGGGCTACGACGTCTGCGAGATCCACGGTGGTATGGACCTGGACGCGCGCATCGAGGCCGAGCGTGTCTTTCGCGACCGTGCCCAGGTGATGGTGGCGACGGAGGCCGCGGGCGAGGGGATCAACCTCCAGTTCTGCCACCAGATGGTGAACTATGACATCCCATGGAATCCGAACCGTCTAGAGCAGCGGATGGGTCGGATTCACCGATACGGCCAGAACCGCGAGGTTTTCATCTGGAACCTGGTGAGTCGAGACACCCGGGAGGGCGACATCCTCGACCGGCTCTTCGAGAAGCTCGCCCGCATGCAGAAGGCGCTCGGCACCGATCGTGTGTTCGACATCATCGGCGACGTGATTCCGGGAACGAATCTCAGCGACCTGCTGCGAGACGCGGTGGTGAACGCGCGGCGCATCGAGGAGATCTACAATCAGATCGAAGGCATCAGGGAAGACCGGACCCGCGCTACCATGGACCGGGTCTTCATGACGAGCTTGGCGACCCGACACATCGACTACACCGGCATTCAGCGTGAGGCGCTCGCAGCCGAAGAGAATCGGCTGGTTCCCGAATACGTCGGGGACTTTTTTCTTCGTGGTTTCAAGCGCCTCGGGGGAAGACTAGCGGCAATCAACAACGGGTATCGGGTCGAGTCGGTGCCGCTAGAGCTCCGGCGGCGAAACGATGACTACGCCTTCACGACGCAGTACGGAAAGGTCGCCCGCGAGTATCGCCGTATCACCTTTGAGAAGGGGGTGGCCCGCAGTGACCCTCACTTCGAGTTCGTGGCGCCGGGGCATCCGCTCCTCGAGGCGCTGAACGACGTTATTCTCAACGATTTCCGGCGCAACGCAACCGAGTACGCGGTGTTCGAGGACCCAGAGCGGGCGCGTTCGGGGGCACTGTGGTTCATCGAGGGAGAGGTGAGCGACGGGAGCGGAGACCCGGCCGGCCGCAGGGTTTTCGCCCTCCTGCAGCGCGAGGACCAGAGCGTTGAGCACGTTAACCCGGCCGTGCTCTGGGACCTGGAGCCGGCGCCGACGCGTGACGTTCCGCCCGACGTGGCTGCCCTTCTCGGCGACCGGACACCCATCGAGGACTACCTGATCGGCGAGGTCCTCCTCCCGTACCGTGAGGAGATCCAGGAGCGCCGGGAGCGCGACGCAGAGATCAAGCGCCGCTACGGGCTGCGGTCTCTCGACTACCTCATCGGCGAGTCCAACGGGAAAATCCTGGACTACGAGCTTCGCGCTGATTCGGGCGAGTCCATGGACATCGTGATCCGCAACGAACGGGCGCGTCTGGATGAGCTCCACCGCCGGCGCGAAGACCTCGTCCGAGAGATCGAGCTAGAGGCCAATCTGGCGGTTTCCGAGCCCAAGGTGCTCGGCGTGGCCGCCGTACTCCCGGCTGCCGATCCCGCCCTGGAGCCGGACGACGGATATGGGGGAGCTCCGGAGGGGCAGAGCGGCTCACCGGACGGCATGCAGCGCGACGACGAGATCGAGGCCGTGGGGATGCGGGTTGCCCGTGCTTACGAGGAGACGGAGGGGCGAACGGTGGAGGACGTCTCGGCCGAAGCCCACGGCGGCTTCGATCTCCGGTCTCTGTCCTTCGACGAAGACGGCGGGTTCCGGGACGTTCGCTACATCGAGGTCAAGGCCAGGTCCCGAACCGGCGCGATCCGTCTGACAGCGAACGAGTGGAAGAAGGCGCGTCATTTCGGGGACCAGTACTGGCTCTACGTGGTGACAGGCGCGGGATCCGGCCAGCCGACGCTGGAGCGCATTCGGAACCCCGCTCGCGCCTTCACCGAAGACGAGGATATCTTCGCCACCGGCTTCATCATTCCCGAAGACCGTTGGCGCACGCATCGAATCGACGACTCAGAAGGGGCAGAATCTTGAAGCGCAAGTTCATCGAGCATGACCTGCCGCTGGCCGAGGTGTCCGAGGAATCGGCCCGGGAGAAAAACATCCGGCACGGTCATCCGTCCACTCTCCACATTTGGTGGGCGCGGCGGCCGCTGGCGGCCTCTCGTGCCACCGCGTTCGCGGCGCTCATCGATGACCCGGGGGAGGAGCATCCAGAGAGGAGGGAGGAGATCCGGAAGCTGATTCAAGAGATCTCGCCTTGGGAGGCCGTGAAAGATGGCAACTCCCCTGCGGTGCTCCGTGCCCGCGAGATGATCGCCGAGCAGTACGGTCGCCCGCCGAAGGTGCTCGACCCGTTCTCCGGCGGGGGATCGATTCCGCTGGAGGCGCTCCGTCTCGGGTGCGAGACCTTCGCCAGCGACTACAATCCGGTGGCAGTGTTCATCGAGAAAGCCACGCTCGAGTGGCCCCAGAGGTATGGTGTCCAGGTCGAGCTCCCTCGCGCGATGGTGGAGGGGGGCGACGGAGTCGCAGATGGCCAACTTGCGCTGAAGGATGGCGGAGACACGGTATCCGTGAACCTACTCGCCTTCCTGGTGGAGCGGTGGGCCAATCGGATCCTCGAAGCGGCCCGAAGTGAAATCGGCCGGTTCTATCCGACCGAAGAGGGAGAGGGGTTGGCGGGAGGCAAAACTGGGATGGGGCGGGGCGGATGGACACCGGTCGGCTACCTCTGGGCTCGGACGATTCCTTGTCAGAATCCGTCGTGCCGCACCGAGATTCCGCTCATCCGTCAGTTCTGGCTCGCCAAGAAGGAGAACAAGAAGGTGGCCTACCGCCCGGTCGTGGATGAAGCGTCGAACTCCATCCAGTTCGAGATCCTCGAGGGTGGGGAGCTGAAACAGGCCATGAAGGATGGCTTCGACCCGAAGGACGGCACGGTATCTCGGGCTAATGCGTCGTGCCCCGTGTGCGGGCAGGTGACGAATGCGAACCAGGTGCGCAGGCTTGCCCGGTCTGGAGCAATGGGCGACCGGATGGTGGCCATGGTACTGCACCATCCGAAAGAGACCGGGAAGCGCTACCGTCTCGCCACTGTGTTGGATGTCCAGATCTTCGAAGCGGCCGCTGAGTTCCTAACGCGCGAACTCGCGTCGTGGCCCCACCTGGAGGAGCCCCTCCCGCTCGAGCCCATCCCGCTGATGAGCGGCACCTTCAACGTCCCAATCTACGGTCTCGACCGCTGGAGTACCTTGTTCAACCAGAGGCAGCAGCTGGCGCTCGTGACCTTTGTGGACAAGCTGCGGACTAGCGATGACGCGATTTTGGAAGACTGCCGTAGGGTGATTGACCAGGCGGGGATAGACGACAGAGTCGAGGCGGACGGGCTGGCCAAGGCGGTGTTGGGATTGCTTGCAATATGTCTTGATCGCACGGCCGACAAGGGCTCGGTATTGGCCCGTTGGCACAATTCGGGTGAGAAGATCGAAGGGACGTTTTCGAGGCAGGCGCTCCCCATGATGTGGGACTTTGCGGAAGTTAATCCCTTCAGTGGCATCAACGGAGACTGGTCTTCGAATCGGGACTGGGTACTGCGGTATGTCGAGGGGAATAATTGGGTGCCGCCCGCTCCTTCGCGGATTGGGCGGGCCTCCGCCACAGATTTGCCTCATGCTGACGCTTCATTTGATGCTATCCTCACAGATCCTCCTTACTACAACAGCGTACCGTACGCGGACTTGTCAGACTTCTTTTATGTGTGGTTGAAGCGCTCCGTGGGACACGCATTCCCCGAGTTGTTCTCTACGCCATTGACGCCGAAGACGGAAGAAGCTGTTGAGATGGCGAGCTGGGACCCGAAACGGTACGCCAACAAGAACGGTGAATTTTTCGAAGCCCAATTGAAGGCATCGTTCGCTGAAATGCATCGGGTCCTAACGCCCGATGGGGTTGCGGTGATCGTTTACGCGCACAAGACGACGGCAGGTTGGGAGAGCATGCTCAACGGACTCCGCGGGGCCGGGTTCGTGGTCACGGGCTCATGGCCCCTCCACACCGAGATGAAGACCCGACTCCGCGCGGCGGCCTCCGCCGCCCTCGCTTCTTCCATCTACATGGTGTGCCGGAAGACTACTCGCGAAGGTGTCGGTTTTTGGAACGACATCCAGCCGCTCGTGAAGGCGCGCGTCGAGGAGAAGCTTGATCATTTTTGGAGGTCCGGGCTCGTCCGAGGTGGCGACTTCTTCATCAGCGCCATCGGCCCCGGAATGGAGCACTACAGCCGATACGAACGGGTCGAGACGTACGACGGCAAGGAGGTCGGCGTCCTCGAGCTCCTCCACTACATCCGAAAGGTGGCCACCGATTTCCTCGTGCACCATCTGCTGGCCGACGCCTCCGCGGAGTCCATCGACAAAGAAGCGCAGTTCTACCTCACTTACCGGTGGACCTTCCTCGACAACACAGTGGAGTTCGACGACGCTCGCCGCATCGCGGCAGCAGAGGGGATCGACCTGGAGGCGCTCTGGGGTGACGGAGGTTTCGTGCGGAAGCGCGGCTCCAGCGTTTCCGTCCTCGGCCCCGACAAGCGGGGCAAGATCAAGAAGGTTGAGAACATGGTGGACGGCCTCCACCGTGCCTGTCAGCTTTGGCAGGCGGGCCGCAAGGATGAGGTGACCGCGCTGCTTGCCGAACACGGGTGGGGTTCCAGCAACGCCTTCTGGCAGATGTGTCAGGCTGTGGCCGAATGTCTGCTCGAGGGGAGCAAGGAAAAGCAACTTCTGGAGGGACTCCTGTTGGGGAGGGACGAGTACGGGCGCGGCGAGGCGCGCGGTGGGACCCAGACGGAAATGGGGCTATGATCGTGGCCGCGCACCACCCGATTCTCTGGAGCATGACGTGAACCACATCGATCCCATCGCGAAGGCGCTGGAGCTCCCCGGGGGGGCGGTTTTTCACCGGTGCGCGCTTCAAGTCAATCCGCACCGCTACGCAGGGGACTTTCGTGGCGAAAGCCCGCAGGGCACGGAAGCTGACCACGCCCGATCGGTGGTCGACAAGGCGGTCGAGTTGGGCGTGTCCGTGCTGGCGATCACCGACCACAATGACGTGAGCGGAGTCCCGACGTTCCAGGCGGCCGCAGAGGGACGGGATGTCCACATCCTTCCCGGGTTTGAGTTGGAGTCGACCGACGGTGTGCACGTGCTCTGCATCTACCCGCCCGACACGCCTCAGGAGCAGCTGGAACGGTTCCTGGGGGAGTTCGGGATCCGGGATACCACGGGGACCTCTGGACTCTGTCAGAAGGAGTTCGTGGGTGTCCTGGCGACTGTCCATGAGCAGGGGGGCATCTCCATCGCCGCCCACGTCACGAACGGCAAGGGCCTTCTACGGCAGTTGGCAGGTCAATCGCGGATCCGCGCCTGGAGGAGTACCGACCTGTTGGCGATCCAAATCCCGGGAACCGTCGATGACCTACCCCAGGCAGACCGCGACATCGTACGAAACCGGAACTCGGACTACCAGAGGGAACAGGCCGCTGCGGAGGATCTCGCGGTCGCAGTGGTGAATGCCAAGGATGTCGTCGGGGCCGTCGACCTCGAGGATCGCGCGGCTACGTGCTGGATCAAGATGTCCGAGGTGAGCGTCGAGGGGCTGCGTCAGGCATTTTTGGACCCGGGATCCCGGATCCGGCTGAATCCGTCAGAAGGGGTGCTCGAACAGGAACGGCACGCCGAACTCGTGGCAATTGCTTGGGAAGGCGGTTTCCTCGATGGGCAAGCCATCCACTTCAACCCCAACCTAAACGTTCTGATCGGTGGGCGGGGAACGGGGAAGTCTACGGTCGTCGAGAGCGTTCGTGCGGTTCTGGGCCTGCACCCGATCGGAGAAGAGGCCAAGCAGGCACATCAGGGTGTCGTACGCCATGTCCTCAAGAGCGGCACGAAAGTCTCCCTACTGGCCCGAGCTCATCGCCCCGCGACCCGGGAATACCGGATCGAGCGCACGATCCCGAACCCGCCTGTGGTGAAGGACGCTGACGGACGAGTGTCAAGCCTCGCGCCGGAGGACGTGCTGCCTGGGATCGAGGTGTTCGGCCAGCACGAAATCTCGGAGCTGACCCGGGATGGCAGCAAACTCACGCGCCTTCTCGATCGGTTCCTTGAACGGGACGAATCCTTGTTCCGTCGGAAGGAGGCTCTACGGCGAAAGCTTGAGCAGAACCGACGAAGCCTGGTGGAAGCCCGGGCGGAGATGGAGCGGATCGAGGATCGACTCGCTGCACTGCCCGGGATCGAGGAGACGCTAAGAAAGTACAGGGATGCCGGACTCGAGGATCGCCTCAAGGAGCAAAGCCTTATCGTGCGGGAGGAAAGGCTCCTAGCTTCGGTCCCGGATCGCGTCGCACCCTTCCGGGAATGCCTGACTGCACTTACGGGCGAACTACCGATCGACCGTGTATTCCTTTCGGAAAAGGCCCTGGAAGATCTTCCGGGAAAGAATATCCTCGCGCGGCTCAACCCCGTCATGGAGCGCCTCGACCAAGAGGTCACGCGCATTCGGGAAGAGTTGGCTTCCGCGCTTCAGCAGTTTGACAAGGGTGTGGGCGAGGTCCGAGTGGAATGGGAGGCTCGAAGAAGGCAGGTCCAGGCGGAGTACGAGAGGATTCTGAGGGACCTCCAAAAGTCGCGAGTGGATGGTGAAGAGTTCATCCGCCTGAGAAAGCAGATCGAAGAACTGCGGCCTCTGAGGGAGCGAAAGGAGCAACTGGCACGGCTGGAGCGAGAGCACGCTGATGCACGGGCGAGTTTGCTCGCCGATTGGGAAGATCTCAAGGCCCAGGAGTTTCGGCGCCTCGACAGTGCCGCGAAGAAGGTCGGCCGGGCGTTACGGGGTCGGGTACAGGTCCAAGTGGCGGCGGCTGGTGATCGGGAGGAACTCTTCGCCCTGCTGCGTGACGAGGTGGGCGGGCGATTGTCCGAAGCGATCGATGCACTTCGACTTAAGGCCGACCTCTCACTGCCCGCTCTTGTAGCGGCCTGCAGGAGCGGTGCCGATACCCTCTCCAAGGCCTTTGGCATGACGTCTACACAGGCGAGCCGCCTCGCCCAGGCCGATCCGGAAGTACTTATGAGGATCGAGGAACTGGACCTTCCCGCGGTCACTTCGATCCAGTTGAACACTGCGGGTCTCGGCGATCCGCCGTCCTGGCAACCGCTGGATGAGCTTTCGAAGGGCCAAAAGGCAACCGCCGTACTCCTTCTCCTCCTCTTGGAATCAGACGCTCCGCTAATCGTCGATCAGCCGGAGGACGATCTGGACAACCGGTTCATCACCGAGGGTGTGGTGCCGCGGATGCGGGAGGAAAAGCAGCGTCGCCAGTTCGTATTCTCCACACACAACGCGAACATCCCGGTTCTAGGCGATGCGGAACTTATCGTCGGATTGTCCGCCAGCGGAGAGGCCGAGCAAGGGCGGGCACGCATAGCCCCGAACCACATGGGGTCCATCGATTCGCAGCCTGTGCGCGAACTGGTGGAGGAGATCCTGGAAGGTGGCAAGGACGCCTTCGAGCGTCGCCGACGGAAGTACGGTTTTTGAGGAGGGGGCCTGGATGAACCGAACCGATCTGGCGGGGCTGATCCACAATGGTGAGAACTCGGGTGTCGAGTTCAAGCGCGACGATGTCAGACCGGAGCATCTCGCGAAGGAGATGGCGGCGCTGCTGAACCTCGAGGGCGGCTACATCCTTCTGGGCGTGGAGGATGATGGCACGGTCTCGGGGCTCGTGCGAGGTCCACAGGAGGCCGAGGGGTGGGTGATGGAGACAGCACGCACCCATCTCCGTCCTGCCGCGATCCCCTTCTGGGAAACTCTGAAGTGGGACGATGAAAAGGTCGTCGGGATCGTGTCACTCCCAGCCGACGCCCCGGACAAGCCCTACAAGATGAAGCGGGGGTCGGCCTGGATGACTCAGGTTCGAGTCGGCACCACGTCCCGTGACGCCACGGACGAAGAGGAAGCAAGACTCTACATGCAATCCGGGCGCCTGTCTTATGATCGCCGGTCCGTGCCGGGAGCGGATTTCGAGGATCTCGATGTCCGCCGACTCGTGAACTACTTCCGCGATTTTCGGGTTCAGGGGACCCCCGAGGCAGAGGATCGTGCGCCTTGGGAACGGCTGCTGGTCAACACAGAGATCATGGTCGAGGACCGAGACCGGATCGTCCCGAGCGTCGCGGGGCTCCTTCTCTTCGGTCGCCAACCGAATCGGTTCCTTCCACAGGCCGGGATCAGCGCGGTCGCGTACTCCGGGGCAATAAAGGACTACGATGCTCGAGAGCGGTCCACACTTCGTGGTCCAATCGTGTCATTGTTTGCCGCTGGGGAGCGCGACTCCCATGCAAGCCCTGCTGCGACGACCGTGGAGCCTGGCGTCATCGAGCAAGCGATCGGTTTCGTCCGTCGGAACACGGAAGCCAGCGCCTGGGTCGATGACGGGGGTCAGCGTCACGAACGTCCCGACTACCCATTGGAAGCGATTCGCGAAACGATCGTCAACGCCGTCGCCCATCGCGACTACACGATCTCGGTCATGGACATCGAGTTGTCGATCTACGTGGATCGACTGGAAGTCATCTCACCGGGACGGCTGCCGAACACCGTGACCGTCCCCAAAATGAAGGCGGGATACCGCGCGTCACGCAACGAACTCGTCAAAGAGATCTTGCGCGACTACCGCTACATCGAGGCGACCGGTCTGGGTATCCCTCGAAAAATCGTCCAAGGCATGCGGGACCACAACGGAACCGAGCCCGATCTCGAAGAACATGAGGATCGTTTCCTCGTTCGGCTCTGGAAAGCCGCAGATCCGACATGATGCCATTTTCCTCCATCGCTGACATCCCATGAAGAATTGGTTTGATATCGCCCTGCCCCACGAAGATATCCGGAAGGGTGGCTTCGACGAGGCTGTGTTCGCCGCAGATCTTGGAGATGTGGCCGAAGGCCGGGCGGCGCCCGACTACGGGGACGCCTACCTATTCTATCGGAAGACCTACCCAACGGAGGGACTGCGGACGCTGCTGCGCGCCGTCCACCGGAAGCTGACCGAGGGCGAGGGCCCTGGCGTGGTAGAGCTCCAGACGCCTTTCGGCGGGGGGAAGACCCACGCTCTCGTCTCGGTGTTCCACTACCTAAAGTCGGGACGCGAGATCGGTGAACTGCTTCCGGATCACGTCGAGGTCCTCGACGAGCCGCCATTGGCCGTGGTGGTGGGCACGCAGCTCAACCCGCTGAAAGGGCGCACGTCCGAGGGCGTGACGCGACGGACGCTCTGGGGCGAGGTCGCCTACCAGTTGGGCGGTGTCGAGGCTTTCGGGGCTCTAGAGGAGAATGACAGGGGTTTGGTGACCCCTGGCAAAGAGGCACTGCGGGAGGTCCTCGAGCCGCTTCAGCCTTTCGTCATCCTCTTCGACGAGGTTCTCGAGTACATTGTCAAGGCGCGGGGTGTCGAGGTCCATGACGGTACGCTCGGGGCGCAGACGCTGACCTTCTTCAAGGAACTCACCGACACCGTCTCGGGCCTTCCGAAGGCGCTGATGATCGCCACGCTGCCGTCGAGCGAGCTCGAAGACTTCGGCGAGGTGGAGCAGCTCAACCTCGGCAAGCTCGAGCACATCTTCGACCGTGTGAAGACCATCGCGACCCCCGTGGAGGGCGACGAGGTCTACTCGATCATCCGCCGGCGCCTGTTTGAGCCGGTTAAGGATGAGAAGGTGGTCCGCGACATCGCCCAGGCCTACGTAGACAGCTATCAGGCGAATCGGAACGAGCTCCCCCCCAAGGCCAGGGACGTAGACTTCAGGCGGAAAATCGAGCTGGCCTATCCCTTCCATCCGGACGTCATCGACATCCTGCAAGAGAAGTGGGGCACGTTCGCGACCTTCCAGCGCACCCGAGGCGTCCTTCGGCTCCTAGCCCATGTCATCGAGGACCTCTGGAATGAGCGAGAGAATCTCGATCTCATCCTTCCGGGCGACGTGAACCTGAATCGGTCCAACATCCGGAGGGAGTTCCTCGGGCACATCGGCCAGCAACACGACGGTGTCGTGACCTCCGACATCTCGGGGAGTGACGCGAAGTCCCGTCTCATGGATCGGGAGAACCATGGGTGGCAGGGTCTGGCCGAGCGGATTGCCACCACCGTCTTTCTCCATTCGTTCTCGGCCAATGACATGGAGATCGGCGCCTCGCTGCACTATATCAAGCTCGGCGTGCTCAGGCCGGAGACGGTTGCGCCGCTCATCACCGAGGTGCTTCAGAAGCAGCGGGCCGAGCTCTGGTATCTCAATAGCCGTGACGATCGGTACTACTTCTCCAGCGTCCCGAACCTCAACCGCATGGTGCTGGACCGGAAGGGTGCGGTCAGCGCCGACGCCATAAGGAGCGAGCTTGAGCGCCGAGTGAAAAGGGAGCTGGGCAATCGGTTCCGATGCTTCCTCTGGCCCGAGACGTCGGCTGCCGTTCCCGACAACATGGAGTTGAAGCTCGCAGTCCTCGATCCCGAGGCGGGCACCCGTCAGGAGGACCTGGCCCTTTGGCTTCAGCGAAGGGGTGACGGCTTCCGTACGTACAAGAATACGGTCTTCTTTGCCCATCCCGAGGATACGGGGTACGGTCGGATTCGGGAGGACGTCCGGACCTGTCTGGCGCTCCGCGACATCGAAGAGGAGATCCAACGGGGCGAGCGGCCGGGGCTCGAAGAGAAGGCCGGTGAGGTGAAGCGCCGAATCAGGGACGTGGAAGACCGCATGCCGCAGCGAGTCCGGGAGA
>SLDT01000269.1 GCA_007125125.1 Gemmatimonadota bacterium
ACGAGCCCACCGCCGCCGCCCTGGCCTACGGGTTGGACAAGGACAAGGACGAGAAGATCGCGGTCTTCGACCTCGGGGGCGGGACCTATGACATCTCGGTGCTCGAACTCGGGGATGGCGTCTTCGAGGTGAAGTCGACGAACGGGGACACGCACCTCGGCGGGGACGACTTCGACCAGCGGATCATCGACTGGCTCGTCGAGGAGTTCAAGCGGGACCAGGGGATTGATCTCTCGAAGGATGCGATGGCGCTTCAGCGGCTGAAGGAGGCGGCGGAGAAGGCGAAGATGGAGCTCAGCTCCACGATGCAGACCGACATCAACCTCCCCTTCATCACCGCGACGCAGGAGGGGCCGAAGCACCTGAACGTCTCCCTTTCGCGGGCGAAGTTCGAACAGCTCGTCGAGGATCTGGTCGAGCGGACGATCGCGCCGATGAAGGCTGCGCTGAGAGACGCCGACCTCGACCCCTCGGAGGTTGACGAGGTGATCCTCGTGGGCGGCTCCACCCGGATTCCGAAGATCCAGGAGGTCGTGCGCGAGTTCTTTGGCAAGGAGCCGCACCGGGGAGTGAACCCGGACGAGGTCGTGGCGATCGGGGCCGCGATCCAGGGCGGCGTGCTCGCCGGTGATGTGAAGGACGTGCTCCTCCTCGACGTGATCCCCCTCTCCCTCGGCATCGAAACCCTGGGCGGGGTGATGACCCCGCTGATCGAGCGCAACACGACGATCCCGACGAAGAAGACCGAGGTGTTCTCGACCGCCGAGGACAATCAGACCACGGTCGAGATCCATGTCCTGCAGGGCGAGCGGAAGATGGCGCTCGACAACAAGACGATCGGGAAGTTCCAGCTCACGGGCATTCCTCCGGCGCCACGCGGCGTACCCCAGGTCGAGGTGACGTTCGACATCGATGCGAACGGGATCCTGGAGGTCTCGGCCAAGGATCGCGCAACGGGCAAGGAGCAGACGATCCGAATCGAGGCGTCTTCCGGACTCACGGAAGAAGAGATCGACCGCATGGTCCGCGACGCGGAGGTCCACGCCTCCGAAGACGAGGAGCGGCGCAAGCAGGTCGAGTCCCGCAACACGCTGGACACGCTCATCTACCAGGTCGAGAAGGATTCGGCGGAGTGGGGCGACAAGGTCGACCCTGAGATGAAGTCCCGTCTGGACGAAGCGCTGGAGCGCGCGAAGACTGCGCTCAAGGGAGACAATTCCGAAGCGATGAACTCTGCCCGCGACGAACTCATGCAGGCGTTCAGTGCCGCGGGCCAGCAGGTCTACCAGGCGCAGGCCGAAGCGGCTGGATCGGGGGCCGGAGAGCCTGCCGGACCCACGGTCGAAGAGGAGCCGGCCTCCGCGGGTCAGGACGACGATGATGTCGTCGAGGCCGACTACGAGATCGTCGAGGACGAGAAGAGCTGATCCCGGTCATCGGAAGGCTGTTGAAGAGGTGGAGGGGGGCGGTGCAGGCCGGGTCCGGGTGACCGGTCGACGCACCGCCCCCCTCGCGTTTTTCGGTGCCGGGCGGGGACCGCGGGAAGGCTGAAGGTGTAGGAGTGTTCGTCCTACGTGGCTGGCGGGCGCGCCGGCCATGGAGGGTTCGTGAAACGGTCTCATGTCCTCCGATGTCTTCCGAACCTCAGGAGAAGGCAATGCGCATACTCGATCCTCTCGCTTTCAAGACAAGGGTCCTGCTTCTCGCGGCGGCGATCGGCGGTGCCGGTCTCGTCGGCTCGTCGCTCATGGGATGGACCACGCTCTCGATCGCCGGCCCTTCCATCACCGAGCGCCCCCAGGTCGACTCGCTGCTCGTTCAGCCCGCCGTCGACCTGAGTGCGGCTTTCATCAACATCGCCGAGGCAGTCACGCCCGGGGTGGTCCGAATCGAAGTGGAGCGTCCCGCCCGGACTGCCGCGGCGGGGGGAGTCCCCCCGGGATTCCTGCCACCGGGATTCGAGGACCTCTTCGGCCCCGGACCGCAGCGGGAACGCGAAGGCGAGCGTGAACGCGAGCCGCGTCTGCAGACCTCCGGGGGCAGCGGATTCATCGTGACGCCGGACGGCTACATTCTCACGAACGACCATGTCGTCTCGGGCGCCCAGGCGATCCGGGTCTTCCTGCCCGACGGGCGGGAGTTCTCCGCCGAACTCGTGGGCTCCGACCCGACCACGGACGTGGCGGTCGTGCGAATCCGGGATCGGGACCTTCCCACCCTCTCCTTCGGCGTCTCTCGCGACACGCGGGTAGGTGAATGGGTCCTGGCGATCGGCAACCCGGGCTTCGGCGGGGGCTCGTCGCTCGACTACACGGTGACCGCAGGAATCGTGAGCGCGATTGGTCGCCCACTCCAGCTCATCCAGGGCGAGCTTCGGAGCCAGGAGGAGTTCCAGGCCATCGCCGGCTTCGCGATCGAGGACTTCATCCAGACCGATGCCGCGATCAACCCCGGGAACTCGGGAGGGCCCCTCGTGAACGTCCGCGGGCAGGTGATCGGGATCAACTCCGCGATCGCCTCCCGGTCGGGGCGCTACGAGGGCTACGGCTTCGCGATCCCGATTGATCTCGCCCGGCGCATCATGGAAGACCTGATCGAGTTCGGTCAGGTCCGGCGACCCCTCCTCGGGATCGAAATGGACGCGATCTCGAGCGTCGACGCCGAGTACTACGGACTCCCGCGCACGACCGGTGTTCTCGTGGTGGGGCTCTCACCCGATGGGCCGGCCTACCGCGCCGGTCTGCGCGAAGAGGATGTCGTGGTCGCGATCGATGGCGAGCCCGTCGACCGGCCCGGCCAGCTCCAGCTCCTGATTGCCCAGCGCCGCCCGGGAGACCAGGTGACCGTCCGGTTCTTCCGGGACGGCGAGCCGCGCGAACTCCGCGTTCGGCTGGGCGAAGCCGACCTCGCCCCCCGCAGCCGCCCGGTCGAGCAGGCACAGACCCGTGCCGAAGAGCGCATCGGGATTGAGCTCGGCACGATCGATGACCGAATGGCGGGCGAACTCGGTCTCGAGTCCACGGAAGGCGTGTTCGTGATGCGGGTCACGCCGTCCGGCCCCGCCTCGCGCACGATCATCCGTCCGGGGCATCGGATCCTTCAGGTGAACCGCCAGGATGTCTCGACGGTCGAAGAGGCCTCGAGTGCCATGGCCGGGATCGAGCCGGGGGGAATCATCTCGCTGCGAATCCAGACTCCCCAGGGTGACAGCCGCGTCGTGAACATCCGGGTTCCGGACTGATCCTGTCGGGGCCGGGATCCGGCCCTGACCTTCGTCCTGCGCACCCGCGTCCGCCGGCTCCGGCGGGCGCGGGTGTTCTTGTTGATGCTCCTCCCCCCCTCGGTTATGTTTCCGGGCGGTCCGAGGCGCGAAAGTGGCGGAACTGGTAGACGCGCGAGACTTAGGATCTCGTGGCCTCGTGCCGTGGGGGTTCGAGTCCCCCCTTTCGCACTGATTCCCGAGCCCTTCTCACTTCCCGAGCGAACGCATGTCCATCGAAGTCTCCCGCCTGCAGGTCTCCCTGGAAGAGGGTGAACGCTGGCGCCGCACCCTGAGCATCACGATCCCCCGCGAGCTCGTCGACAAGGAGCGTCAGGCGGCGATCCGTCGCCTGAGCCGCGACCTCTCGCTCCCGGGGTTCCGGAAGGGGAAGATCCCGGCCGCGGTCGTGGAGCGGCGCTTCGGCCCCGCAGTCAACGAGGAGGTGCTCGACCGGGTCATCGGAGAGAGCTATCGGAGCGTGCTCCAGGACCGCGAGCTCATCCCGATCAACCGGGGAGAGGTCGACGAGGTGAACTTCGATCCCGCCTCCGACGCCGACCTCTCCTTCCGGATCTCCTTCGACGTGCAGCCGAGGCCGGAACTCGCCCGCGTCGAGGGCTTCAAGGCCGAGGTTCCTTCGGCGGCCGTGACCGACGAACAGGTCGACCGGGTGGTCGAAGGCCTCCGGCGTCGGGAGGGCACCTGGCACCCCGTCGAGGAGGGCCAGCCCGTCGAGGGCGAAAGGGTCGCCGTGCGCATCGAGCGGCTCGACGAGGGAGGTTCCGCGGAGCCCCGCAAGTACGAACTCACGCTCGGAGAAGGCGAGGCGATCCCGGACGTCGAAGAGGCGATCCGCTCCCTCGCGGTGGGAACCGAGGGCACATTCACGATCACCTTCCCCGAGGGAGTGCGAGGAGCCGAGGAGGCGGGCGAGGCTCAGGAAGTGCGCATCCATCTCGATGAACGGAGTCAGATCGAACTCCCCGAACTGGATGACGACTTCGCCCGGTCCGTCGGGTCCTTCGAGTCGCTCGAAGAACTGCGGTCGAAGATCCGTGAAGACATGGAGGCCGATCTCGCCGAACGGATCGAGGCAGGCGTCCGCGATGCCCTGCTCGACCAGGTGATCTCGGCGAATGCGTTCGACGTGCCCCAGTCCATGGTCGACCACTACATCCGCATGGTCATCTCGGACGGGAAGGATCCGGACGAAGTGCCGGACGAGCAGATCGAGTTTGCGCGCGGCGAGATCGGGAACCAGGCCGAACAACAGGTGAAACGTCACATTGTGATCGAGGAGATCGCCCGGGCCCGGGAGTTGCACGCAACACCCGAAGACCTCGACCGTGAACTCGAAGAGCGTGCAGAGAAGCTCGACATGCCGGTGGAGCGCCTCTACTCCCTCTTTCAGAGCTCGGGGCGCCTCGAACAGATCGAGAGCCGCATCACCGAACGAAAGGTGATCGAGTTCCTGAAGGGCGGATCGACCCTTGTCCCGGTCGACTGACCCGACCTCCTGTACCCTCTGAAGCGACACACCCGGGAGCCTACCACCGATGCCGATCTATCCTCCCTACGTCATCGAACGCACGAGTCGGGGCGAGCGAAGCTACGACATCTTCTCTCGCCTTCTCATGGACCGGATCGTCTTCCTCGGAAGCCCGGTCGATGACACGGTCGCGAACATCATCGTGGCCCAGCTCCTCTTCCTCGATGCCGAAGACCCCGAGAGAGACATCTACCTCTACATCAACTCTCCGGGCGGAAGCGTTTACGCCGGGCTCGCCATCTATGACACGATGCAGCACCTCCGGGCCCCCGTCGCCACCTTCTGCGTCGGGATGGCCGCCTCGATGGGGGCGGTGCTTCTCGCGGGTGGGGCCCCGGGAAAGCGAAGCGCACTCCCGAACTCCCGGATCATGATCCACCAGCCTTCCTCGGGGTACCAGGGTACGGCAGCGGACATCGAAGTGGCTGCCAGGGAAGTCCTCGGAATCCGGGAGCGGCTGAACCGGATCCTCGCGCGGCACACGGGACAGTCCGAGGAGCGGATCGCTGTCGATGTCGACCGCGACTACTTCATGGGTCCCCAGGAAGCCCGTGAATACGGACTCATCGACCGCGTCCTGGAGCACCGGGAGCCGGTGGCGCCCCCCAAGGACTCCGACGACGCTGCATCGACTCCCACGGCCCCGGACAAGAAGTCCTGACCGGAAAGCGAGACCCGACATGGCGAGTGACAAGCATCTGCGCTGCAGCTTTTGCGGAAAGTCCAAGGACTCGGTCCGCAAGTTCATCTCGGGCCCGAGTGTGTACATCTGCAACGAGTGCGTGGCACTCTGCAACGAAATCCTCGCCGAGGAAGAGGAGCGGGAAACTCAGACGAGTTCCGTGCCCACCCTGACTCCGCAGGAGATCAAGGAGGTCCTCGACCAGTACGTCATCGGACAGGAAGAGGCGAAGAAGACACTGTCCGTGGCGGTCTACAACCACTACAAGCGGGTGAACAATCAGGGTGCGCTCGACGACGTCGAAGTCGAGAAGGCGAACATCCTCCTCATGGGTCCCACCGGTGTCGGGAAGACGCTCCTCGCCCAGACGCTCGCCCGCACCCTCAACGTCCCCTTCACGATCGCGGACGCCACGACCCTCACCGAGGCGGGATACGTCGGAGAGGACGTGGAGAACATCCTCGTTCGGCTCCTCCAGGCTGCCGACTACAACGTGACGGATTGCGAGCGGGGGATCATCTACATCGACGAGATCGACAAGATCTCCCGCAAGTCGGAGAATCCGTCGATCACCCGGGACGTCTCGGGCGAGGGGGTGCAGCAGGCCCTCCTCAAGATCCTCGAAGGAACAATCGCCTCGGTTCCGCCGCAGGGAGGTCGGAAGCACCCCCAGCAGGAATACATCCAGATCGACACCCGCAACATCCTTTTCATCTGCGGTGGTGCCTTCGATGGCCTCGAGAAGATCATCGAGTCGAGAATCGGCAAGCGTCGGATCGGCTTCGAAGAGCTGGACGCCACGGTGGACGGAGACTTCGAGGCCCCGGGCGACGACGTCGCGAAGCTCCTGTCGCGCGCCGAGCCGGAAGATCTCCAGCGCTTCGGACTCATCCCCGAGCTGGTCGGCCGGCTCCCGGTCATGGTGGCCCTTGAAGATCTTGACGAAGACGCGCTCGTGCGCATCCTGCAGGAGCCTCGCAACGCCCTGATCAAGCAGTATACACGAATGTTCGACCTCGAGGATGTCGGACTCACCTTCGACCCCAAGGCCGTTCGCGCCATCGCGAGCCGGGCCCTGAAGCGGGGAACGGGCGCGCGGGGGCTGCGAGCCATCCTCGAAGCAGTCATGCGTGACATCATGTATGATCTCCCATCCCGCAATGATGTGCGGGAGGTCGTGATCACCCCGGAGAGTGTCGACAAGGGCGTGCCACCCCTCCTCCTCCTGCACCCCGAGGACCGCAAGAAGAAGGAGGCGTGACCGGCAACGGCACGGTGACGATGCGATGAGGGAAGCCCCCCGGGACTTTGACGCAGGGCGCCCGGAGCGCCTTCCCGTCCTTCCCCTCCGGGATCTCGTCTTCTTTCCGGGGATGACCCTCCCCCTTCTCGTGGGGAGGCCTGCGTCACTTCGAGCGCTCGACCTCGCCCGGGAGCGGGGCAACCTCATTCTGCTCGTCGCCCAGCTCGACCCCGAGATCGAGGAGCCCGGCCCGGCCGAACTCCATCGCATCGGAACCCTGACCCGCGTCGTGCAGCGCTCCCCTCTGGGCGATGGAACGAGTCGGGTCATCTTCGAGGGAATCGAACGGATCAGCCTCGAAGAGCTCGCGGTCCCGGGAGAGGGACCACTCGAGGCCCGACCGGCAAGCCTCGCCTGGTCGGACGCACGGTCGCCGGACTCTCCGGAGCTCCTCGCGCTCGTGCGGCGCCTGGAGCGGGCGGCCCGTGAGTACGCCCACCTCCACCCGGACCTTCCGAGCGATCCGGCCGCGACCTTTGCCCTCCCGGACGATCCCGCACGTTCGATCTTCCTGATCGCGGGCCACCTCCTCGTTCCTGCGGGAGACAAGCAAGGGGTGCTCGAGGCGCCAACCCTGGAGGCGGCGGCCGGCGTGACCCTGGAAGTCCTCGAGCGGGAGCTCGAGATCCTGCGGATCGAGGAGAAGCTCGATCGCGAGATGCGGACACAGATCGACGAGGAGCGCCGGCAGGTCTACCTGCAGGAGCAGTTGCGGGCGATCCATCGGGAGCTGGGGGACGAGGACGACGAGTGGGTCGAGCTCGAACGACGGATCGCCGCGGCCTCCCTTCCTCCGGATGCCCTCCGGCGAGCGGAGCGGGAGCTGGGCCGGCTGCGGAAGCTCAGCCCGGTGTCCCCCGAAGCGGGGGTGATTCGCGGGTACCTCGACTGGATCCTCGAACTCCCCTGGGGAGTGCACACCGAGGACAACGCGGAGCTGGCCCATGCACGCGACGTGCTCGAGGGGGCCCATCACGGACTGGACGAGGTGAAGGATCGAATCCTCGATCACATTGCGGTGCTCTCGCTCGTTTCCGAGATGAAGGGCCCGGTCCTGTGCCTGGTCGGCCCCCCCGGGGTAGGCAAGACATCACTCGGTCGAAGCATCGCGCGCGCCCTCGGACGAAAGTTCGTCCGCGTCTCCCTTGGCGGGGTCCGGGACGAAGCCGAGATCCGGGGTCACCGGCGCACGTACATCGGAAGCCTTCCGGGGCGAATCGTGCAGGGGCTCAGACAGGCTGGCTCGTCGAACCCCGTCTTCCTCCTGGACGAGATCGACAAGCTCGCCCGCGACGGTCATGGCGACCCCACGGCAGCTCTCCTCGAGGTGCTGGACCCGGAGCAGAACACCGGTTTTCGCGACCACTACCTCGAACTGGAGATCGACCTGAGCAGGGTCCTCTTCCTCGCCACGGCGAATACCCTGTCGGGGATCCCGGTTGCACTCCGAGACCGCATGGAGGTGATCCGCATCCCCGGCTACCTCGAGACCGAGAAGCAGGCGATCGCCCGTGCCTTTCTGCTCCCGAGCCAGCTCCGGCGTCACGGGATCGATCCATCGGACATCGAGCTCCCCGACTCGGCGCTCTCCGGCATCATCCGTGAGCACACCCGGGAGGCCGGTGTGCGCGAGCTCGACCGCGTTCTGGCGCGACTCGCACGCAAGCTTGCCCGGCGCCGTGCGGCAGGAGACGACGACCCTCTCCGACCCCTCACCCCCCCGGAGCTTCGCACGCTGCTCGGCCCGCCACCCCACCCCGAGTCGGCCCGGATGCTCGAGGACCGCATCGGGATCGCCACCGGGCTCGCCTGGACGAGCGCAGGCGGCGAAACCCTCGATGTGGAAGTCGCCGTCGTACCGGGGAACGGCCAGATCCGGCTCACCGGCACCCTTGGCGATGTGATGAAGGAGTCGGCCATCGCCGCCTTCACCTTTGCCCGCTCCCGGGCAAGGCTTCTCGGGCTCCGACCGGACTTCCATCGCGAGGTCGACATCCACATCCACATCCCCGAGGGTGCCACGCCGAAGGACGGCCCTTCGGCGGGGATCACGATCGCGACGGCCCTCGTGTCGGCCCTCACGGGCGCCCCGGTTCGCTCCGGGGTCGCGCTCACCGGCGAGATCACACTCCGGGGCCGCATCCTCCCCGTTGGAGGGATCCGGGAAAAGACGGTGGCCGCCCTGCGCGTCGGTGTCCGGACCGTGGTGCTCCCGGCCGGGAACCGCAACGAACTCGAACGCCTCCCTCCCGAGGTCCGCAACGGCCTCTCGATCCGATGCGCGGAGCAGATGGACGAGGTGCTCGCACTCGCACTCGACGGGTTCAACCGACTGGAGCGCAGCGGGACCTCCGAGGGTACATTCGTCCACACTCCACCCCTCTCGCAATGAGGTTTCCGTGAAGATCCGCTCCGTCGAGTACGCCGGTACCCTCGTCGATCCGAAGGCCCCCTTCCCGGGCGATCTCCCGCAGGTCGCCTTTTCGGGCCGCTCGAACGTGGGGAAGAGCTCCCTGATCAACACCCTCCTGCGCCGCACCCGCCGCCGAATCGCGCGCGTCTCGGGCGAGCCTGGAAAGACGCGGGCACTCAACTTCTTCCGGGTCAACGACGCCTTCTTCCTCGTGGACCTCCCCGGCTACGGGTACGCGAAGGTCCCCGCCTCGATGCGGGAGGGCTGGCGCACCCTTGTCGAGGGCTACCTCGCGCGTCCCGACGGCCCCGCCGCGGTGGTCCAACTCATCGATGCGCGGCATCCTCCCCAGAAAGACGACCTCCGGATGCTCGCCTACCTCGCCTCCGCGGGTGTCCCGACCCTCGTGGCCTTCACGAAGGTCGACAAGCTGAAGAACACGGAGCGCGCTCGCCGGCTCCCCGCCCTCCTCGAAGAGACCGGGCTCATCGAGGAGCAGGTCATCCCCTTCTCTTCCCGGACGGGTGAGGGGCGAGAGACCCTCCTGGCCGCGATCGAGTCCCTCCTCCAGCCGGACCCCGGGGAGGCCGGCGACCTCGACGAGGGATGACGATCCGACGCCCTCGCGCCGGTCCGGGGAGCTCGGTTGCCTGTGTTCTCCTCCTCGCTGCCCTTGGTGCGGGGTGCGGACTGATCTTCGAGGAAGACCCCGACCGCCCCGCCCCGGCCCGACCTCTCGCCACACCGGAGCCGGCTGCCGACACGGCGGGGATCCCGGGTGGCCTCGGAACGCTGCGCCTCGACCAGATTTCGGTCTACCTCCGACGTGGCGAACTCCAGATGCGCATCACCCCCCTGACGGAGTCCGTCTCTCGCACGGCCCTCCCCGAGGTCTGGCAGCATCTCACCGGGCTGCGAAGCAGCCACCAGGTGATCTTCCGTGAACAGACCGGCTCGGCCGTCGACTTCCAGCTCGTCCTCGTCGCCGTGCACGCCGAGTCGGTCCCCGCCGGCTTCGAGCCCGAGGAGGTGACGCTCGTGAGCCGGGGACTTCGCTACCGACCCGTGAACATTCGCCCCGTGTCGAGTGCCTGGACGCGGAGGGTGGTGTTCCCTCGAGAGACCCTGCTCGCGGTCTACGCCTTCCCCCCGGAAGTCACCCTCGATCCCTCGCTCGAGATCGAGTACCAGGAGGTTCGGATGCGCAACTGGGGAGAGACCCTCACACGAGTCGAGGCCGAGCGGGAACGGATCCGCGCCCGCCTCCCCTGAGCCGCGACCCCCGACCGACCCTCAGACCTCGATCCCGTACTTCCGGATCTTCCGGTACAGCGTTCGCTCGCCGATCCCGAGGCTCTCGGCCGCCCGACGACGATTGCCGTCTACCTCGCGAAGCACCACCCGGATCGCTTCTTCCTCGAGTTCGTCCATCGTCATCCCCGCCTGGAAGCGGATCGCGCCCTCGTCCCCGACCCGCTCCTCGTGGCCCTCCGCCGACCCCTCCCCTGTCGTGGGGGGCTCGACGGCCGCAATCTCGATTCCCGCCGCCACGGGAGGAAGGGCCCATCCCTCCGGGCCATCCTCCAGGCGGTCATCCACCTCTTCCCGGTAGAGCTCGAACTCCCGCCGCAACTCGTCCATGTCGACCCTCAGGTCGACCAGGGTCCGGAAGACGAACTCGAGCTGTGGCCTGAGGTCGGTCGCGGCCGCATCGCGCGCAGGGGCAGGAGGCCCCTCGACGGGCAGGGGAACGGGCGAGGTGACGGTGCCGCTGCCCCCTCCTCCCGCCGTGTTCGCGGGGGGCGGAAGGAGCCGGTTCATCGCTCGGGGCAGGCGAATCTCACGCGGGATGTCGTCGGGACGAATCTCGCGCCCGGGTGAGAGCACGACCATGCTCTCGACGAGGTTGCGAAGCTCCCGGATGTTCCCGGGCCAGTCATAGTCCACGAGGAGCTGCATCGCCTCGTCCGTGATCCCGGGAAAGGGTCGATCCATTCGGCGGGAGAGTTCATCCGTGAAGTGCCGCACGAGCACCGGGATGTCATGGCGCCGCTCTCTGAGAGGAGGGAGCTCGACCTGGAGGATGTTGAGCCGGTAGTAGAGGTCTCGCCGGAATTCGCCGACGGCGACCTGCTCCCGGAGGTCCCGGTTCGTGGCGGCAATGATCCGGACATCGACCTCGATCGGCTGCTCTCCGCCGACACGAAGGAACTCCCGCTGCTCGAGGACCCGCAGGAGCTTGGTCTGGGTCTGGAGGGGCATTTCGCCGATCTCGTCGAGGAAGAGACTTCCTCGGTGCGCGAGTTCGAAGAAGCCCCTGCGCGAATCGATCGCTCCCGTGAAGGCCCCCTTCTCATGGCCGAACAGCTCGCTCTCGAGGAGGGTCTCGGAGACGGCCGCCACGTTCACGCCGAGGAAGGCCCGGGAGCGGCGCGGCGAGAGCTGGTGAATTCCCCGGGCGACGAGCTCCTTCCCGGTTCCCGACTCGCCCGTGATGAGAACGGTCGAGGGAAAGGGAGCGATCTGCACGACCCGCTCGAGCACCTCGACGATCGACTCCGACTCCCCGATGATTCCCGTCGTCGCTTGCAGGCGCCGGCGCTCCATCGTGCGATGCCCCTGCAGCGCGACCTCCTGCGCATCGATCTCGCCGGTGAAGACGGTCTCGGCGCCGGCGGCACGCAGCGCCCGCAGTCCTTCGCGGGTCTCGGCCACCGCGAGGACGGGGACCCCGAGTCGCTCGCGACCCGCGCTCGTCCATGCACTGGCCCCCTCCGCTCCGGTCAGTACGAGGAGCAGGGGGTCATCCGCGAGGTCCAGGTGCTCCACGGAGGGCATGAGGTCGACCGCGTAGCCCTCCCCTGCAAAGGCATCGCGAAGTCGCCCGGCGAGTTCCAGGCGATGGGTCGAGACGAGGACCATGCCGCTCACCCTTTCGCCCCCTTCAGCGCCGGAGCGACCCGTCCCGGTAGAAGGGGGGACGAACGACCGTCCCCTCCAGATCGCGGCCCCGGATCCGTACCGCGACCCTCGTGCCGGGCTCGGCATGTTCGAGGGGGAGGTAGGCCAGCGCGATTCCTTCTCCGAGCGAAGGACTCATCGTTCCGGAGGTCACGACCCCGACCTCCTCGTCGCCCACGACGACCGGATAGCCCGAACGTGGGAAACCCTTGCCCTCGAGCCGTATCCCGACGAGCCGGCGGGTGACCCCCTCTTCCTTCTGCCGAAGGAGGGCATCGCGGCCGATGAAGGGCTCACGGTCGAGCTTCACGACCCAGCCCAGTCCGCTCTCGAGGGCAGAGTGCTCCCGATCGAGGTCGTTCCCGTAGAGCGGGTACCCAACCTCCAGGCGCAGCGTGTCGCGCGCACCAAGGCCGGCGGGAATGAGTCCATCGGGGGCCCCCGCCTCGAGAAGGGCTCGCCAGAGCCCCGGAGCATCACCCGCGTCATGGTAGAGCTCGAACCCGTCCTCGCCGGTGTAGCCCGTCCGGGCGATGAGGCAGGGAACCCCGGCCACCTCGCCCCTGGCGAAGCGGTAGAAACCGATCGAGTCGAGGTCGACCTCCGTCAGCCGGGCGACGATCCCGGACGAGGCCGGACCCTGGATCGCGAGCAGGGCCGTCTCGTCGGAACGATCGTCGAAGGTGAGTTCGAGCCCTTCGGCATGCGAGAGGATCCAGGTCCGGTCGACCTCGAGGTTCGAGGCGTTCACGACGAGGAGCCACGCTTCGTCGCCCGTCCGGTAGACGAGGAGGTCGTCGATGAGGGCGCCCTCGTCGGTCAGGAGTGCCGAGTACTGCGCCTGGCCGACCTCGAGGGCAGCGGCGTCGTTCGCGCAGACGGTGCGGAGGAGTGCGAGGGCCTCGGGCCCCTCGATGTGGAACTCGCCCATATGGGACACATCGAAGAGGCCGGCCGCCCCCCGCACGGCCTCGTGCTCGGCCCGGATTCCGGAGGGATACTGAACCGGCATCGCCCATCCGGCAAAGGGAACGATCTTCGCGTCGAGCCGAAGGTGCTCCTCATGGAGGGGGGTGTGTTTGAGGTTGTCGCTCATCGGATCGCTCGCGCTCAGGTCAGGAGGTGCAGGAGGAGTGCCTTCTGGGCATGGAGCCGGTTTCCGGCCTCCTGGAAGATGAGGGATCTCGGACCGTCAACAACCTCCGCCGTCACCTCCTCGCCTCGGTGCGCGGGGAGACAGTGCAGGAATACCGCCCGGTCCGAAGCCCGATCCATGAGCTCGGCGTCCACCCGGTACCCTGCGAAGGCGCGAAGCCGCTCCTGAGCCTCCTCTTCCTGGCCCATCGAAGCCCACACGTCGGTCGTGACCACGTCGACTCCCTCGACCGCCTCGGCAGGTTCGCGGACGAGGTGCACCGAGGCGCGGTCACGCGCTCGTGCGAGCGTCTCCCGGTCGGGGTCGTACCCCTCGGGGACTGCGAGCCGCAGCTCGAAGCCGAGAATCGCCGCCGCGTTCAGCCAGGAGTTCGCCATGTTGTTCCCGTCACCGACCCACGCGACCCGAAGTCCCTCGAGCCAGTCCTTCCCGAAGTGCTGTCGGAGGGTCAGGAGATCGGCGAGGAGCTGGCAGGGGTGCACGAGGTCGGTCAGCCCGTTGATGACCGGGATCGAGCTCCAGCGGGCGAGCTCCTCCACATCCGCATGGTCGAAGGTCCGAATCATGATCGCATCCACGTACTCGGACAGTACGCGAGCCGTGTCGGGCGCGGGTTCTCCCCGCCCGATCTGCGTGTCGCGGGGCGAGAGGAAGATGCCCGCTCCCCCGAGCTGTGTCATCCCCGCCTCGAAGGACACACGGGTCCGGGTCGAGCTCTTCTGGAAGATCATCGCGAGCGTGCGGCCCTCGAGGGGCCTGCCCCTCCCGTCCTCGCCGGTACGCACCCGCTCACCGCGCTCGAGAAGCTCGAGGAGCTCGTCCCGACCGAGGTCGTGGAGGGTCAGGAAGTGACGGTTCCTGTTCGAGGACATGGCGATTGACCTCCTTCCTGGTCAGAGGATGTAACGGCGCAGGTCCTCGTCCTCGACGACCGAGGCGAGGTGCTCCCTCACGAAGTCCGCATCGATCCGGTTGTCTCCCGCATGCTCGTCCGGGAGTCCGAAGAGGATCCCCTCGAGAAGGGTCGTCATGACCGTCTGCAGGCGGCGCGCCCCGATGTTCTCCATTCGGGCGTTCAGGGTCGCCGCGATCCGAGCGATCTCGCCGACCGCCTCGTCCGTGAACTCCAGCTTCGCGCCCTCGGTCTCGACCAGGGCACGGTACTGCTCGAGGAGTGCGTTCCTCGGCTCACGCAGGATACGCACGAAGTCGGCCTCGGTCAGGGCTCGGAGTTCCACCCGGATCGGGAAGCGGCCCTGGAGCTCGGGGATCAGGTCCGAAGGCTTCGAGACGTGGAAGGCGCCGGCCGCGATGAAGAGGATGTGGTCGGTCCGGACGAGACCGTACTTCGTCTGCACGTTCGATCCCTCGACGATCGGGAGGAGGTCGCGCTGGACCCCCTCACGGCTGACGTCCGGACCCTGGGTGGCCCGTTCCCCTGCGACCTTGTCGATCTCGTCGAGGAAGATGATCCCGGACTCCTCGGTCCGATCGAGCGCTTCGTTCACGACCTCGTCCATGTCGACCAGGCGGTCGAGCTCTTCCTGGACGAGGATCCGCCGCCCCTCGGACACCTTCAGCGTTCGCCGTTTCGTCCGCTTCGGGAGCATGTCCTGAAGCATTTCCGTGAAGTTGTGGTCCATTCCCTCGACCCCCATCGGGATCATCATGCTGTCGAGGTTGGGACTCTGCTGGACCTCGAGCTCGATCATCCGGTCTTCGAGCTTTCCGTCGCGCAGCAGGGTGCGCAGCTTCTCTCGGGTCCGCCGCCGCCGCTCGGCCAGCGTCAGTTCCTCCTCATCGGCACGGGGCGAGCCGCCCTCGGCCGGGTCGGAAGCCTGCACGCCGGAGGGTCCGGCCACGAAGATCTTCGGACCTGTGGGTACGTCCCCGCTCCCGCTCTCCCCTCTTGGCGGACCGCGCCGGGGCTCCTCCACGGGCGGGAGGAGCAGGTCGAGGAGCCGCTCCTCCGCAAGCTCCTCCGCGAGGTCTTGGACCTCGTCTTCGCGGTCGGCACGAACCAGGTTCACTGCCGTGTCGACGAGGTCGCGGACCATCGACTCGACATCGCGCCCCACGTAACCCACCTCCGTGAACTTCGAGGCCTCGACCTTCACGAAGGGGGCCCCTGCCAGCCGAGCGAGGCGGCGAGCGATCTCGGTCTTCCCGACACCTGTCGGCCCGATCAGGATGAGGTTGTTCGGAACAATCTCGTCGCGCATCTCGGCATCGACCCGCTGGCGACGCCACCGGTTGCGAAGGGCGATTGCGACCGCCTTCTTCGCCGCCTTCTGGCCGATGATGTAACGATCGAGCTCGGCCACGATCTGCTTCGGTGTCAGTTCGTCAAGCCAGAGTTCGGAGGTGTCCTCGGCACTTCCTCCGGCGACGTCGCCCGGCTCACCCGTGACCCTCGTCATGCACCCTCCAGTTCGAGCACCGTGATCCTCTCGTTCGTGTAGATGCAGATCTCGGCGGCGATCCTGAGCGCATCCCTCGCGATCTCGGCGGGCGCAAGCTCGGTGCGGGCCCTCAGCGCACGTGCCGCCGCGAGGGCAAAGGCTCCTCCCGAACCGATCGCCGCCACATCCTCGTCGGGCTCGAGAACGTTCCCGTCGCCACTCACCAGGAAGAGATGGTCGGGGTCTGCCACGAGGAGAAGCGCATCGAGCCGGCGCAGGTACCGGTCCATGCGCCAGTCCTTCGCGAGCTCCACGCAGGCCCGGGTCAGGTTCCCGGGATAGCGCTCGAGCTTCTCCTCGAGCTTCTCGAAAAGGGTGAAGGCATCGGCCACCCCGCCGGCGAACCCCGCGAGGATCGTCCCGTCCTTCAGCTTCCGCACCTTTGTCGCACTCATCTTCACGACAGTATCGCCCATCGTGACCTGACCATCCGCGGCCATGGCCACCGAGCCTCCGGCGCGCACGGCCACGACTGTCGTGGCTCGCACCCGCCGCTCATTCGCGTTCGTTCGAGTCATTCGCCTTCCATCGCTTCGGCCCACCCCGGCTCAGGGTCGGGGATGGGCGTCGTGGTAGACCCTCCGGAGACGTTCCCTGGAGGTGTGTGTGTAGATCTGGGTCGTCGAGAGCGAGGCGTGCCCCAGCAGCTCCTTCACCGACATGAGATCGGCTCCTCCGTCGAGCAGGTGCGTGGCGAAGGAGTGTCGGAGCGAGTGGACGCCGACCTTTCCAGCCTCTCCAGCCTCCCGCAGCCGTGCCCGCACGATCGTCTGGATCGAGCGCCGGGAAAGCCGTCCGCCCCTGGCATTCACGAGGAGCGGTCCCTGCCCCGCGGGTGCTCCCGTCTCTTCGCGCCTCGGAAGATAACCCCGCATGGCCCGTATTGCCTTCCCTGTGACGGGAACGATCCGCTCCTTGCGACCCTTCCCGAGCACGCGCGCCTGCCGCTCGGACTCTTCGATCGCCTCGAGATCGAGAGAGGCGAGCTCGGCGAGCCGCAGCCCGCTTCCGTAGAGGAACTCGAGAATCACGAGGGCACGGTGGTCCGCGAGGGTGTTCGAAGTGGAAGCGCGCTCCTCCGCGTTCCTGAAGAGCAGCCGGATGCCTTCTTCCCGGACGAACTCCGGCAGGTGGTGCTCGCGGCGAGGGGTGCGCAGGGTGCCGGCGGGGTTCGTCTCGAGGATCCCCTCCGCATGCAGGAAGCCCAGGAGGGTGCGGATCGCCGAGAGCTTTCGGGCCATCGTGCGCCGGGTCAGCCCCCGTCCCCTTCCCCACCCCAGGAAGCTGCGGAGGTCGAGGCGCTCCACCCGGCCCCACTGCCAGTCCGGGGTACCGAAGTGTTCCGTGAGGAAGGCTTCGAGGTCTGCGACATCCCGTCGGTAGGCAACCACCGTGTTGGGCGAGAGCTGCCGCTCGTCGGTGAGATGACGGAAGAAGGCAGCGACGGGCGCGCTCCGCTCCCGGGGTCCGGGGGCACCGCTCATCCGGCCACCCTCGCGTCCTCCGGGGCCTCGATCCCGACACTCTCGCGCCAGCGCTCGAAGTCGGCTAAGGCGCGCTCCCCGAGGAGTTCGCGCTTGCGCCGCTTGTCCCGGATCCGGCGGTCGAGCGGGTCCACGAGCCCCCAGTTCGAGTTCATCGGCTGGAAGTGGGCGGGGTCGGCCTCACGCATGTACCGGTAGAGGGCGCCGAGCATCGTCGTGGGTGGAGGCACGACGGGCTCCTCGTCACGCAGGATCCGGCTCAGGTTGATCCCGGCCAGGATCCCCGACGAAGCCGACTCGGTGTACCCCTCGACTCCGGTCAGCTGTCCGGCGAAGATGAGATCGGATCGGTCCCGGAGCGAGCCGTGGGGGGTCAGGGCCGCGGGAAAGTTGAGGTAGGAGTTCCGGTGGATCGAGCCGAAGCGAAGGAACTCCGCCTCCTCTAGCCCCGGAATCATGCGAAACACGCGCTTCTGCTCGCCGATCCGCAGGCGGGTCTGGAATCCGACGAGGTTCCACATCTGGCCCGCCCGGTCCTCGCGGCGGAGCTGGACCACGGCCCAGGGGCGCTCGCCCGTGCGCGGGTCGGTCAGGCCGACGGGCTTCATGGGGCCGAATCGAAGGGTGTCGGGACCGCGAGAAACCATGACCTCGATCGGGAGGCACCCTTCGAAGTAGGGGACCTGATCCCAGTCGTGCCCGCCCTCGTGCACATCGGCGGCTGCGACCTCCGCGACGAAGCGGTCATACTCCCCGCGCGTCATGGGGCAGTTGAGGTAGTCCGGGTCCTGGTCCCAGCGCCCCTGCGCAAAGACGGTGGACTCGTCGATCGAGTCCCGCTCCACGATCGGGGCGATCGCGTCGAAGAAGGCGAGGCCCTCCTCGCCGAGCCGAGCCCGTATCGCCTCGGAGAGGGCGTCCGAGGTGAGGGGCCCGGTCGCGATGATCGCCGGCCCATCGGGGAGTTCGGTGACCTCCCTGCGCTCGACTTGGATGCGGGGGTGCGACTCGACGGCACGCGTCATCGCCGCGGAGAAGAGGGTGCGGTCGACGGCGAGGGCCCCCCCGGCCGGCACGCGGGCCTCCGCGGCCGAGGCGAGGAGGACCGAGCCGAGGGCCCGCATCTCCTGCTTGAGGGCCCCGTGTGCGTTTGCGGGGTCCTCGCTCTTGAAGGAGTTCGTGCAGACGAGTTCCCCGAGCCCGTCGGTCTGGTGGGCCGGGGTCGAGCGAACGGGGCGCATCTCGACGAGGGTGACCTCGTGACCACGATTCGCGAGCTGCAGGGCGGCCTCGCAGCCGGCGAGCCCTCCGCCGACGACGACGGGGTGAGAAGACTCAGCCACGCTTCTTTCCTCCCCTCGAGCTTCCGGAGCTCTTCGCAGTGCTCTTCGAGCCCTTCGCACCCTTGCGAGCGGTTGTGCGGCCGCGGCGGGAACGGGGCTTCTTGCCTGACTCCTCGAGGAGCGTCACTGCCATCTCGAGGTTCCAATCGGCCGGATCGGCACCCTTCGGAAGGGAAGCGTTCTTCTCGCCGTCCGTGACGTAGGGACCGTAGCGGCCGTCCAGCAGGACCAGCTCGGCGCCGGACTCGGGGTGGACACCGAACGTCTTCAGCACCGCGGGCCCCTGGTCCTTTGCGAGGAGCTCGAGTGCCTCCTCGAGGGTGACCGAGAAGAGCTGCTCCCAGGACCCGAGGTTACGGTAGGTCCGCTCTCGATTCACGTAGGGCCCGTAGCGGCCGAGGCCCGCCCTGACGGGCTTTCCCGTCGCGGGGTCGGTCCCGAGGTCGCGCGGAAGAGAGAGGAGGCGAACGGCCGTCTCGAGGGTCACGTCGGCCGGCTCGAGTCCCTTCGGGAGGGAAGAACGACGCGGCTTCTCTCCTTCTGGCGCGCTCTCGCCCGCCTGCACGTAGGGGCCATACGGACCGGACTTGAGGAGGACCGGCAGGCCGGTACCGGGCTCTTCCCCGAGCCTCTGGTCATCCGCCAGCTCTTCGGGTCCGTCGAGGGAGCGGGTGTTTCGACACTCGGGGTAGGCCGCGCAGCCAAGGAATCGCCCGAACTTGTTCCACTTCACAAGCATCGGCCCCCCGCACTTGTCACAGGTCTCGCCCTCGGCTGCCAGGATTTCCCGGACGATGTCCTCGGACTCGGACTTGCCCTGCTCGAGCCGGTCCCGGAAGGGCGGATAGAACCCCTTGAGCAGCTCTCGCCACTCCACCTCACCCTCCTCGACACGGTCAAGCTCCCCCTCCATGCGGGAGGTGAAGGCGACATCGAAGAGATTCGGGAAGACGCGCACGAGGAGCTTCGCGACGGTGTCCCCGAGCGGGGTGGGCAGGAAGCGGCGCTCTTCCATTTCGACGTACCCCCGCTCGCGGATCGTCGAGAGGATCTGGGCATAGGTCGAAGGGCGCCCGATCCCGAGCTTTTCGAGCTCCTTCACGAGCGAGGCCTCGGAGAAGCGCGGGGGCGGCTGCGTGAAGTGCTGCCTCGGCTCCAGCCGGAGGAGCTCCGCGCGATCGCCCCGGTCGAGCGGGGGCAGGGGTTCGAGGTCATCGAGCCGGCGGTGCTCACCGGACTCCGTGGCTTCCCGGTAGAGGCGCGTGAACCCGTCGAACTTCACGACCGAGCCGGTTGCCCGGAAGGTGAAGAGGCGCCCGTCGCTCCCCGGAAGGTCGAAGTCCGCGGTCGTGGTGTCGTAGATCGTGGGAGACATCTGGCCCGCGACAAAGCGAAGCCAGATGAGCTCGTAGAGGCGCGCATCTCCCTCGTCGAGCCAGCGGCGGGCCTCATCGGGGTGAAGGTTGGGATCGGTGGGGCGGATCGCCTCGTGGGCCTCCTGTGCGCCTTTCTGCTTCTTCCCGGCCCAGGCTCGGGGTGCTGCCGGGGTGTAGCGTTCGCCCATCTCCCGATGCACCCACCTCCGTGCGACTTCCGCGGCCTCGAGCGAGACACGAGTCGAGTCGGTTCGCATGTACGTGATGAGCCCGACGGTTCCCCGCGACCCGAGGTCGACCCCCTCGTAGAGTCGCTGCGCCGAGGTCATCGTGCGCTTCGCGGAGTACCGAAGACGCTTCGCCGCCTCCTGCTGGAGGGTCGAGGTCGTAAAGGGCGGTGGCGGGTTCTTGCGCCGCTCCCGACGTCGAACCTCCGTGGCCTCGAAGGGCAACCCCGTGACGGCATCGAGAACGCCTTTCGAAGCCGCTTCATCGGGCAGGGTGAAGCTCTTGTTGTCGATCTTGTGCAGCTTCGCCTCGAAGGACTGGTCATCCTTCGACAGATGTGCGAGGATCGACCAGTATTCCTGGGCCTCGAAAGCCTGGATCTCGTCTTCCCGCTCGCAGATGAGGCGGAGCGCCACGGTTTGGACGCGTCCCGCGGAGAGCCCCGGGCGAATGGGCTTCCAGAGAAAGGGCGAGACCTGGTAGCCAACGATCCGGTCCAGGATCCGGCGTGCCTGCTGGGCCTCGACCTTCTTCAGGTCGAGCTCGCCCGGGGACTCGAGTGCGGCCTGAACTGCCCGCTTCGTGATCTCGCGAAACTCGATCCGCCGGAATCGAGAGGGGTCCCGGGCCCAGCCGAGCTGCTCCGCGACGTGCCAGGCTATGGCCTCTCCCTCCCGGTCCGGGTCGGTGGCGAGAAGCACGGAGTCGGCAGAGCGCGCCTTCTTCTTCAGCTCCGCGAGCACCTTGCCCTTTCCGCGAATCGTCACGTACCGGGGCTCGAAGTCGGCCTCGACGTCAACCCCCAGCTCCTTCGTGGGGAGGTCCCGCACGTGACCGACCGACGCGGCCACCTCGAAGTCGCGCCCGAGGTACTTTCCGATCGTGCGCGCCTTCGCGGGCGACTCCACGATCACGAGATGTCGACTCCGGTCTCCGTTTCCCTTCGTCATGTCCTTGCGTCGGTTCAATGAAGCAGAATCAGTCGATTGCACCTTCAGCCTGTCGCACCGAAGGCTGCAAGCCGGTCGCGGATCTCCTCCGCGATCACCCGAGCGGTGCGTCCATCCGTGTCCAGATGCCAGAGAGCCTCGCGATAGTGTGGCTCACGCTCCTCGAGCAGTACCCGGATCCGGCCGAGCGGGTCATCCACCTCGAGGAGAGGACGACGGACCCGGCTCCCCTCCAGGCGGCGCCACGCCTCGCCTGCAGAGACCCGCAACCAGACCGAGAGTGTCCCGGGGGCAAGGGACTCGAGTCGGCCGGGAACGCAGGCCCATCCTCCACCACTCGAAATCACGACGCCGCTCAGGCGCTGAAGCCGTTCGCCCACGGCGGCTTCGCGTGCCCGGAAGCCCTCCTCTCCCTCGGAGCGAAAGATCGCCGCGATGGAACGCCCCGCCTCGCGAACCACCTCCCGGTCCATGTCGATGAACCGCCACTCCAGGCCGCGCGCGAGACGCCTCCCGACCGCGCTCTTCCCACTTCCCATGAATCCGACGAGGACGATCCGCCTCAGGGGCTTCGGTGGCGTGGAGAGGGCGCTCCCGTTCAGCGCTCCCCCCAGCCGCGCTCGCCGAGGTGGGAGAGGTACCCCTCGAAGTTGCGTCGGATTTCGTGGATCGAATCCCCCCCGAACTTCTCGAGGAAGGCATCGGCCATGACAAGCGCGACCATCGCCTCGGCGACCACGGCGGCCGCGGGAACGGCACAGACGTCGCTCCGCTCCGTTGCTGCCTCTCGCGCGCTGCCGTCACGCAGGTCGACGGAGGGAAGCCGGCGACGCAGGAGGGTCGAGATCGGCTTCATGGCTCCTCGCACGACGAGGGGCTCGCCGGTCGTCACCCCGCCCTCGAGTCCTCCGGCACCATTCGAGGAACGCGCGAACCCACCGCGTCGCCCCTCCTCGTCGTCTCGGAGAATCGGGTCATGGACCTGCGAACCCAGGCGACGTCCGGCCTCGAATCCCAGTCCGATCTCGACCCCCTTGATCGCCTGGATCGACATCATGGCGCCAGCGAGGCGGCTGTCGAGCTTGCGGTCCCAGCTGATGTGGCTTCCGAGACCGACCGGGAGGCCGGTGACAATGACCTCGAAGATCCCCCCGAGGGTGTCGCCAGCCTCGCGCGCCGCGTCGATCGCACCGATCATTCGCTCCGCGGCCTCCGGGTCGAAGGTCCGGACCGGGGAGTCGTCGACCGCCGCGTTGATGTCGTCCGGGAGATCCTCGGGCGCCGTGGCCTCGACGTCCCCGATCGAACGGACCCAGCTCCCGACTCGGACCCCGAACTCGTCGAGGAGGCGGCGGGCAACGGCCCCGCAGGCCACCCGCGCCGCGGTCTCCCTTGCACTCGCCCGCTCGAGGATGTCGCGCGTGTCGCGTCGGTCGTACTTGAGCACGCCCACGAGGTCCGCGTGGCCCGGGCGCGGGAGATACATCGCCCTGAGCGCCTTGGGATTCTCCTCCTCGTCAGGCGGAAGGTGGCTCATCGCCTTGGTCCAGTTCTCCCAGTCCCTGTTCCAGATCACCATGCTGAGGGGTGATCCCAGCGTCTCGCCCAGGCGCACGCCGCTCAGGAGGTCGGCGCGGTCCGACTCGATCTGCATCCTACGACCGCGACCGTATCCTCCCTGCCGACGCCTCAGTTCGGGGTCCACGTCGCGCGCCATCTCGAGGGACAGCCCTGCAGGGAGCCCCTCCATGAGGGCGGTCAGGCCGCGCCCATGGGATTCGCCGGCGGTGTGGAAGGAAAGGATTCGAAGAAGAGACATCGGCTCGAAGGTTCGGAGGTCGGATGCTGGGTCCGAAAGCTGACGCCCGGTCCGGAGCCTGTCCAGACCGGGCGTCGAACCGTGTGTGTCACGGCAGCGGACCGGGTGCCCTCCCGGAGGCTCAGCGGCGAACGATCTCCGGCGTGACGAGGATGATCAGGTCCTGCTGGTTCCTCGACTCGGTGGTCGTCCGGAAGAAGCGGCCCAGGAAAGGGAGCCGCATCAGGACGGGGATCCCGCTCCGCACTTCGTCGATCTCGGTCACGGTGAGCCCACCGATCACCACCGTTTCGCCGTCCTCCACGAGCACGTGGGTGTTGGCCTCCTGCGTGTTGAAGCGATAGCCCAGCTCCGGGCTGACCACCTCGACACCCGAGCGCTCGGCCCGAAGCGTCATGAAGATGAGGTCACCGGCCGTCACGGTCGGCGTCACCTCGAGGATGATCCCGGTTTCGACCAGCTCGACCGGGGCCGGGCCGAGGAAGAGGCCTTCGCCCTGCTGTGCCCCCGTACCCGTCTGAACGCCCGCCACCGGCGTGCGTTCGCCGACCTGGATCTTCGCGAGCCGATTCTCCAGAACTCGAACCTGGGGCGAGGCCTGGATGTCGCTCATGTTCATCTGCTCGAGCGCCTGGACGAAGGCGATCAGGCTCATCCGGCGAAGCACGAGCGTCGTCAGGAACTCGATCGAGGCCCCCGAGAACACCTGGTTTGCATTCCCGAGAGCCGCGATCGAGTTGCCCCGGAGGGTGATCCCGAAGTCGTCCGTGACGATCTCGTCGATGTTCCCGTCGCCATCGAAGTCGAACCCACCGGGAAAGGCGCGGTTGATCTGGTTCCCCTGGGTGTCCTTGAGGTCGTAGACGACCCCGAAACGCTCGAGGTCAGTCCTGTTCACGAAGATGATCTTCGCGGAAATCGTGATCTCCGGCGTCTGCATGTCAAGACCGGAGAGCAACTCCTCGACAGCCTCGAGAACCCCGGGGACGTCGGTGACCACGAGCGAGTTCGTCGCCGCACTCACCGCAACCTGCCCACGGTCGCTCAGGAGGCTCTGAACCGCCGCGACCATGTCCTGCGCACTGCCGAAGCTGATGCGAAAGGGCCGGGTCACGAGCTGCTCCACGTCCCGGCGCTCGGTCAGGTCCTGGAGCCGGTCGACCCGGATGATCCCGGACTCGGTCTCCCGGGCCGCGAGTGCGTAGGACTCGAGGATCGTCTGGAGTGCGATGTCCCAGGGCTGGTTCTGGATCGTCGCATTCACCGACCCTCCCACGTTCGCACCGGGCACGATCGAGCGCCCGGACCACTCCGCGAAAGTGAAGAGGACGTCGCGCATCGGGGTGTCCGTGAAGGAAACCGTGATCGGGCGCGCCTGACCCTGGGTCTGAAGCCCGCTCCACCCCGACGCCCGGCGACGGACCTCGGGGGCCGGCGCCGCCACCACCGCCGTCGCCGACGGGCGCTCGTTCGTGGCGGTGGCCACGGAGGCCCATGGCTCGAAGGACGCCGCTCCGGTGTCGAGCGACACGCGCACGTACCCGTCGCCGGTCAGGACCTGGTACCCGGAAGGAACGTCGAGCTCCAGGACCACCCGCACGACGTCTTCCGCGTACTGGGACGCGCGAATCGCGCGGACTCCTCCGCGCTCCACCGGGGCGAAGGCTCCCTCGCCGAGGGCATACTTCGCGCCAAGGAGGTCGACAACGAGCCGGTAGGGCCCCTCCATCGTGAAGTCCCGGGTCTCGACCGCTCCGGACACCCCGATGACGAGCTCGGTCCGCTCTGCCGCCGGTAGAATCTGAAGCGCCGTTACTTCCCCATTCGGGGACCCGTGCGCCGCAAGAGCGCCAGGGCCCGAGAGAAGCACGAGGCCGAGAAGGGCCGCCAGCCGGCAGGGCCCGCGGAGCATCCTGGTGATCATCGGTTTCCTCCGGTCCCGTTCAGGTCCGCCTCGTACCCGCTTCCGCCCGGAGGCGGGATCGTATCGGGTGGCGGGGTTGTGGTATCTGCCTGGTCGTCGCGCGCCGGTGGATCCGCAGGAGGCGCATCCCCCCCGGTGGCCTGGGGCGCGGTGCGCCGCTGCTCGAGCGTGCGGCGTTCGCGCATGCCGAACTCCTCGACCTCGACGATGATCTCGCGATTCCGGATCTCCACGACCCGGACGTTCCCGATTCGTTCGCCCACCCGGAGCCGATACGTCGTCCCGCCCGCTGCCCCGCCAGCCCCGATTCGTCCCAGGAGGGCTACGGACGCCCCCGGGGCCGGATCGACCATCGTTCCCATGAGCCAGAGCTCCTCGAACCGAGGACCCGTGTCTGCTGCTCCGGTCAGGGGCCGGAAGGGGTTGCGGCGTGCATGGCCCGGATACGCGAACACCTCGCGCTCGAAGACCAGCTGCACCGTGTCGTTTCGCACCGCAGGCGGCGGCGCCTCCTGCGCCAGCGGCTCGATTCCCGACGAGAGTGCGATCGCCGGAAGACCGATCCCCACGGCCACACCGATGGGGAGAAGACGTCGTCTGGTCATCTCGATTCCTCCGCCTGGGTCGCGATCGTGCGCGGGGCCTCGGGCAGCACGTAGGTCAGGATCCGGAAGCGCACGACGACCGGATTCTCGACTCCCGGCCTCGGTGGTGGCCCGGAAAAGGGCTGGATCTCCAGGTCGACCGGAGTGACGATCCGTGGCAATGAGGCGATCGAGGTGAGAAAACGCCCGACATCATGGTACTCGCCAACCGCGGCCATGTCGTAGCTTCGCCGAGTGTAGAACTCTCCCGGTGAAGCCGGCTCCGGGCGCAGCGAACCAAGTTCGACGCGGGCCCGCCTGGCCTCCATTGCAATCGTGTTCAGGAGGGCCGGAACCTCTTCCGAGGCGGGAATCAGCTCCTCGAGCCGCCGCACATGACGCTCGTACACCACGAGGCGCTCTTCCAGCTCAGCCTCTCCCTGCAGGGCGACGATGTTTGCTCGTCGGTTCCGGTCCTGAATCTGTTCGAGTCGCGAGGTGAGCTCCTCGATTTCGAGGGAGCGTGGGGTGTAGATGTATTCGAACCATCCGTAGATGGCCGCGAGCGCGACGAACCCGATGAGCAGGCAGACCTGCTTGTGCCTTTCCTGGGGAATCAAGGCCATGGCTCAGCCCCCCTCCCCGGAGAACATGTCGATCTGTGGACCGAAGAGTGGCTCCGTCACGATCACCTCGGGGGGTGGGTCCCGGTACTCGGCCTCCAGCACGAAGTTGTAGACGAGACGCTGGGCTCCACCACCCACCGCAACCGAGGCCTGGTCGGACGAGATGAGCCCGACCCCGCGGATGAAGGGCGACGCCTCGAGCGCCTCCATGAACGAGGTCAGGGCGAAGTACGTTCCGGCCTGACCGCGCACCTCGAAGACGACGGGAGGCCCGCCGGAGATCTGCTGGATGCGCGTGAGCCAGGTGAAGTCGGGGAGGGCGCGGGCCACCTCGTCCATCACGTGGGGCCAGAGATACCGGTGGATGTCGATCTCCTGGATCACGGAGACCCGGCCCACGATCGAGTCACGCCGGGCCTGCAGCCCGGCCGTGCGTTCGATCACGCCCGAGAGCCGCACCGAGTCCGCCTCCGCAGCCCGGATCTCGAGACCGAGCTCGTCCGCCTCGCCCGCCACCTGGAGGTGCATCCATCCGATCGACGCAAAGGCAACGAGCACAAGGAGCGCGGCGCCGACCACCCACCGGTCGCCGGGAAGCTGCGGGGCCCTCGGCATCGAAACGGCACGACGACGCCGTCGTGCGGCCGCCTTCTTCTGCCCCCCTGGAAGGAGGTTTACCTCGATCACAGACCCCTCCACGTCATCGTCATGGCTTCCTGAGCGCGAGTCCCACGGAAAGCTGCATCATCGGGGAACTTTGGTCCAGATCGATCCCCGATGCGGCCCCCGCACGCACGGGCAGCCGGGCAAAGGCATTCGCGACCTGCGTCTCGACGCCCATGCGGGCTCCCAGCACCTCCGCGAGTCCCGGAATCCTGGCCCCCCCACCACTCAGGAACACCCGACCGAGTTGTTCTCCGCTTTCGCGCGTCAGGAGGAAGGCAGCCGCGCGCTCGACACCCATGGCCACGTCCTCGACCCCTCGCTCCACGAAGATGCGCAAGTCGGGCAGGGTCTTCCTTCCCTGCACGACCTCCTCGGCTTCTTCGGCGGTGAGGCCCCGCTCCCGTTGCAGGTCTTCCCGGATGCTCCGGGAACCGAAGGGAATGTCGCGTGTCAGGATCGGGGTGCCCTCGACCAGAATGTTCACGTTCGTCATCTCGTGGCCAACGTGAACGAGGGCGACGATACCCTGCCTCACCTCCGGATGGTTGTGCTCGAAGGCGTTGTGGAGCGCGAAGGCATCGACATCGACCACCCTCGGTTGCACACCCGCTTCGCCCAGGAGCGAGAGCCGATCGTCGATCAGGTCCCGCTTCGCGGCCACCAGGAGCACCTCCATCTTCGGATCCGTCCCTTCGGGATCAAGAATCTGGAGATCGAGCTGCACGCTCTGGATGTCGAATGGGACGTGACGCTCCGCCTCGAAGGGCAACACCTGGCGTGCGTCGGACTCGGGCATCCGGTCCATCTCGATCTTCTTGATGATCACGGCGTGCCCGCCCACCCCCGTCACGACCGAAGCCGACTTCAGGGCGGTCAGCTCGATCACGTCGCGCACGGTGTCGGCAACGGCCCCGGAGTCCATGACCTCACCCTCGACGATGGCGTCGGGGACCAAGGGGCGCATGGCCACACGCACCACCTCGGGCTGGTCACCGGAGTGGTCCACCTCCACGAGCTTCACGAAGCCGCTGCCGATGTCGAGCCCGATGGAACTTTTCTTGCGGCCGAAGAAGACCATGGCATCCTGTCCGGGGTGAGGGGGGAAACAGATACTTCCAGCCCCGTCGCTTCACCTTACAGCGAGGGGCTAATGGCGTCAAGCAAAAGATGACTCTCGGGGATCAGCATCCGCTCAGAATGCCGCCCCGGAGAGGTCGACCCAACTTCTCCGAGCCAGCGGTTCGGTCCAGCTCAGTCCCTGCGCGTGCGTCATCGTCTGTCCTACCACGCAGGACGAGTACTGGATCACGGAGGCCCCGACGTAGGTCTGGAGGTCGAGGTCCGCATTCCTGGCAATCGCGCCGCCGACGATTCGGGGGTTGTTTCCTCCTTGAGTCTGAAGCTGACCCTGTGCGATGATGATCCCGAAGAAGTTGAAGTTCCCCCGGAGGTCCACGTCTCCCTCGACCAGGAGAATTCCCTGCGCATAGCCATTGGACTGGATCCGGGCATTGCCACGCACGTGGACGATCGGGAAGTGGTCGTGACAAGGGGCAAGCGTCGCGGTCGGGTCCCCCCGTTCGTAGGGGTATCCCCAGTTCCACATGTCTCCCGTGCTTGTCGCCAGGTCCCAGATGTCGCAGTCACCGTCGGCATTCAGGCTCGCGGCCGTGTTGTTGATCGTGTGCGTCCCGCCGTAGCTTCCGTCCGCCGGAACGATGACGTTCGCACGGGCAACGAGATCGGCCCACCCGAGATCCCCAAACGTCGTGAAGGTCTCGTCGGTCACGGACTCGTCTTCGGTCCAGGGCGGATCACCGGTGAGCCGGTTCGCCTGATTCCCCCCCCGGATCCCGACGCTTCCGCCACTTCCAACGACAACACCCGGAACCGAGTCGGTCGCGGGCGGACAATCGTCCCACCCGGTAGGGACCCGATCCACTCCATGGATCTCGGAGTTCCCTCGGAGCTCCACGCTTCCCTGCGTAGTCAGGGCGGCGTTCACATTCAGGTCCGCGGTGCTTCGGCGCACGATCATCCCGAGGGTGCGCCGCGCCGGCGCCGGAAAGGCCCCGCCCGTCACCTGCCCGGTGCTCTCGATGTAGTAGAGCTGCTCGTCGACCCGCATCGCCTGGATCGTATAGCTCCCGTGCGGCTCGTTCACCGTCATCGGAGTCCCGAAGCCCCAGTTCCCGGCCATCGAGGGCGAGAAGGCCGCGAGCGCCTGCCCGAGGCCGTGCTCGGCCATGTAGAAGGCCCGAGTCGCCCGGTCGCTCGACATCCCCACGCGCTGTTCCTGGTTCGCGAAGTGGAACCCCCCGGTCAGGAGGATCGCCACCACGGCGATCGCCAGGATCGCCGCCGGGAGGGCAAACCCCTCGTCTCCTCCGGCCTCCGGTGTCGGCATGTGAGTCTTCATTGCTCCACGTTCTCCCGCTAGAGTCTCGTTCATCTGCTCTCAGTTCCGCACAAAGACGTCGGCCGAAAGGGCGTCCGCGATCGGATTCCCCTGGGCGTCCCGCGCATCGGAGCGGGTCCGGATCGTGACCCGGATCCGCCGAACGTCGGACGGAGTCGTCGTCGCGCTCCCGGCGCCGTCGAAGTATTCGAAGCTCACCCCGCCCGAGCCATCGACGGGCCCGACGAGGGGAACCCACGACTCCGTCCCCCGCCGCCGCCCGAGGTACCACTCCCCACCCATCTGCATCACCCCGTAGGTGAAGTCCTCGAAGGCGCGGATCGGGGCTCCGGTGCGCATTCCCCCGTAGTCCCCGCTTGCCAGGCCGGAGGCGGTGATCGTCTGGATCGTCCCCGCGAGGGGGCAGGCCCCCGCATCCTCGCTTGCATTCTGGATCGACGCGAGCGCCCACTCGTCGTCCGACGAGATCTCCGGATCGTCGTCGATGAAGACGGCGATCCCCTGCCCTGCCTCGAAGTCGTCGCCCCGAACCCAGATCGAAAGGCGCGACTGCGAGGGGTTGATCGCGCAGACGAGCCCGAAGGAGCGCATCGCACGGAACCCGATCTCCTGCGCCCCGATCGCGAGGAGGTCCCCCTCGGGCGCGCTCACCTCGCGCAACTCCGAGAAGAGGAGGTCGAGCCCCGCCCGCACCGTCTGGTGTCCCGCCACCTGCTCCCGCTGGACGGTGAAGACCCTCTGGCTCGTGATCATCACCTGGTAGATCGCGACCATGAGCGCACCCGCAACGACCATCGCCACGAGGAGCTCCACGAGGGTCATCCCCCGACGATCCGCGACCCGCACCCCTTCGAACCCATGCCTCTTCATCAGTCCCTCCGCATGAGCCGGTAGGTGAAGGTGTCGACCGCATTCGGGGTCACCTCGGGCATCCCGCCTCCGGCCGATGCCTGCCGGCCGGGGCCGGTCACGATGAAGCGAACGACGCGTGACTGCTGTCCGGTCGCGGTCACCTCCCAGGCGACGGTGTGATCCCCGAAGGCCTCGGAGCCATCGACCACGGACCCGTAGGGCATCGCACGGACCGACTCGACCGCAGACTGGAGCGCCGTGCTTCGCGCCGTCTCGACCTGCCCGAAGTGCACCGTCCGGATCATCCATCCCGTCCCCGCGGCGAGCCCGAGGAGTCCGATCGTCAGGACGAGGAGCGCCACGATGACCTCCACGAGCGAGAACCCCGCACGCCCGCGTGGCCCGGCACCCCTGGCACCGTTGACCCCTGCACCGCCCTTGACCGGGGCCACGACGCCCCCCGCGGTCACGTCTCCGAGGGTCATCCTCTCGACTCCCGCAGCATCCCGGCCCATCATGCCTCCTGGAGCTGCCCGAGGGGAAGGAGTGCGACGCGCCGGGTCCGCGCACCCCGGGTGAAGACGATCTCCGTGCGCGTCGTCACGTTCCCGCAGCGGGTGTCTGCGTACCCCCGGGGCGTCATGCAGAGCTCGACCACCCCTCCGGGCGTCGTCACCGCAACCTCGTAGTCCTGCGCGAAGTTCCGGCTCTGGATCACGGTCCCCCCTTCGGTCGTGACCGAGACCACCCCGGAGGCGGGGTCGACGCGGAGGACGATCGCCTCGCCCCGCTCGACCGCGAGCGCCCGCGTCTGGGCATGGATCGTCATGAAGGTCGTCTGGGCGGTCCGTGCCCCGAGCGCCCCGTGCACCTGGCTGAAGCTGCGGATCGCGATCATGCTCATGAGGCCGCCGACCACGACCACGATGAGCATCTCGATCAGGGTGAAGCCGGCTGTGCGTCGGGGTCGAGACATCGGAACTCTGGAAAGAGGGGAACGTCGTCCCTCACTTTCCTTTCCAGAACCGTGCCAGCTCGGGGGACTCCGAAACCCCTTGATTTTCCTGGACTGCCTTCTCCGATTCGGAAAAAAGTTCCGCTATCTGGAACTCCTGTCCGGACCGTTCTTGCAGGATGCGGGAGCCGTCCCCCGGGGTTCGGCGGCTCAGAAGCGCCCGAGGAACCCGCCCCCGGGCACGGCAAAGGGTACCCCGAGGACCGCGACCCCGTCGCCGGCACCCGCCACCAGGGAGCGGCATCCGACGAGGCGGGCACCTCCCGTGATCCGGACCTCGCCGCCGGCCTCGACCGCGCCCCGGACCCCGGCCCCGTCACGCAGGACGAGGGTGCCCCGGACCAGGACGAGTCCCTCGAAGCGGGCCCCTCCCTCGAGCACGAGGTCCCCGGCCGACACGAGGAGACCGCCACCCCCTCCCCCCGCGATCCGGCCGGGCCCCGGAGGCCCCCCGGGCCCGGCCGGGCCGGTCGCACCGACGAGGGCGCGCCCTCCATCGTCGCCCCAGCCGGCCCACCCGCCGGGCAGCTCCGCGCCGGGAAGAAGGACCGGGTCGGCCCGCTCGAGGAGCGCCTCGAGGGAGACGGGCCCGAGACGGGGCCGGCCCGGGAGCGAGGGCTCCGGGAAGGGTGGGAGGGGTGCACTTCGCCGGCGGTGGAGGGCGAAGGGGTCGAGGGGATCCGTACCCGCGCACCCTTCGGCGGGGCCCCCTGCGAGGAGATCTCCCCCATCCACCTCGAGCCCCTCGCCCGTGACGGCCGCCGCGGAGAGCTCCGCGGCGAGCCGCGCCATCCCGGGAACCCATCCGACGCTCCAGAGCCTCCACCCCACCCCTTCGACCGGCTCCTCGACGAGGTGGAACCCATCTCCAAGGGCGTGCACCGCCACCGCCTCGCCCCCCTCCTCGAGCGCCCCCGCGAGCCCCTCCGGCGAGAGCGGGCGCCGCGCCAGTGCCTCGGCCAGCCGGCGGTCCCCGTCCGAGAGGATCAGGCTGACCCGGGCCGTCGCGAGGAGCGAGGCCCCGAGGAGGGTCCCCGCGAGGAGGATGAAGAGGGCCGCGGGAAGGATCACCCCGGCGCGGCCGCCGAGCCTTCCTGACGCCGCGCTCATGGGTCGATCCTGAAGGGGAAGGCGATCACACCCCCGCCCCCGGCCACGCCGGGGAGGGCGGTGAACTCGGCTCGCAGCATGAACTCGCCCGCGCCGAGGAGTTCGAAACGGCTCCCGCCGGCGAAGAGCTCGGGGGTCAGGGGCTGGCGCCCGCCCTGTCCCCGTTCCCAGCGGAATGCCCGGTTGTGGAAGGAGTAGCTCCCCTGCTCGAAGAGGCGCACGAGGACGGGGCGCCCCGGGATCGTGCCCTCGATCCGGATCCGCGCGTCCCGCTCCCCGGGGACCGGCACGCAGGGCGCCCACCCCTCCCACCACCCGGTGAGCGCCGCGGGGTACCAGCCCCCGTCCCCGGCAAGGACGAGGAGGGAGTCCCGCCCCGGCACGGGAAGTCGATCTCCGGTCCAGAGGATCCCCCAGACCCCGGGCTCCGGCTCCCCGGGGCAGACCCTCCCGATTCCCCGGAACCCCCGCAGCTCGAGGGCCCCGTCGGGGGTGAGGTGCCAGTCCCGGCCGGGAAGCCCGGGACGGACCTCCCGCTCGACGGTGATCCATGCGGTGCGCAGGGCATCCATCCGGTCGCTTCGGACGATCCCCGCCTCGACAGCTCGAGAGAGGCTGCCGAAGAGCTGGATCGCGGCACCGAGGAGGAGCACCCCGAGGACGAGCGCAACGAGGAGCTCCACCAGGGTGAAGCCCTCCCCGCGCTGCCGCCCTCCGGGCCTGCCTCCGGTTGTCATGGCTCGACCTCGCGGCCCCGGATCAGCCGCCAGGGCTCGACGGCCGGCTCCGGGAGGTGGAGCTCGAGCCCGCCCGCGCCGTCCCAGCTCCAGGGGACCGCGCGCCCCCCCGCCTCGAAGGCGCCGGAGAGGGTGTCGCCCGGGGTCGCGGCGGCGAGGGAGTCGAGGAGGGCGAGCCCCCGGCCGGCCGTCTCGAGGCGACGCTCCGACTCGAGGAGGAGCGACGCGCTCAGCAGGATGAACCCGGTCACCGCGGCACCTGCGATCCCGAGTATCGGGATCGCGATGACGAGCTCCATCAGCGCATGCCCTTCCCTCCCCCGTCTCACCGTCGCACCCTCCCGTACGACGAGATCACGATCCGCACCTCCTCCCGCCCCCTGCTGAGGACGAGGGTACTGTTCGCGAAGCGCCCGGTCCCGCTCGGGCCGAAGGCGATCTCGGC
>SLDT01000151.1 GCA_007125125.1 Gemmatimonadota bacterium
CACCCCGACCCCCACGGCCTCGACTCCCTCCCGAAGCGAGCTGCGGGCGAGGAGGTGGCAGACCGTCGCGGCGGCCGCGAGCGCCAGGAGCCAGATGAGGAGGATCTGGAGGCGGGCGGCCCACCCCTCGGCGCGCAGCGCAAGCGCGAGCGCGATGAGCCCGAGCCCGAGGTTGTCGGCCTTCGTGAGGGCATGGAGCCGGCAGTAGACGTCGGGAAAGCGCAGGAGCCCGACGGTCCCGGCCAGGAAGAAGACCGCCCCGCCGAGGAGGAGTGCGAGGGCGAGGAGGTCGAGGGACCCGCTCATCGCTCTGTTCCCTCGTCCCGCTCGGAGGCGGTGCGCACCCACCCCCGCTTCACGAAGGCGACCGAGACGACGACCGCGAGGAGGGCAAAGACGAGGGCGACGTCGCGCAGTGCCGGCTCACCCATCGCCTCGGCGAGGAGGAGGAGCACGGCCACCCCCGTCGTCCCGAAGAGCTGCGCGGCAAGCATCCGGTCGGCGGGCGAGGGCCCCCGCACGACCCGCACGAGCCCCCCCGCGACATTCAGGACGAGGAACGCCGCCAGGAGGAGGAGCAGGTCATCCATCGCGCGCCTCCTGCGCCTCCTCTCCGCCCAGGGGCACCCCGAAGAGCGCGGCCACCCGCCCCTCGAGCCGGGCCAGACGCCGGGGACCCTCCTGCGGCTCGGCCAGGAGGTGCACGCGGACCCTTCCTCCCGCCAGATCGGCGCTGAAGGTGCCGGGCAGGAGCGAGATGCAGTTCACGAAGAAGACGCGCGCCGGGCCCTCGGGGAGCCGCAGGGTGTAGTCGAGGAAGCCGGGCTCGAGGGGGAGCGAGGGGGTGAAGGCGCGCCGGGCCACGTCGACCCCCCCGCGCACCGACTGGTCCAGGAAGAAGGGCACGAAGGCGGCGAAGCCCAGCGGGCTGATCAATCCCCCGCGGCGTCCGCCGAGCCCGGTGTGGAGCGCCGCGGCACAGACCACGGCGAGGAGCCCGGCCCCCCAGGCGTCGAAGCGGGGCGCGGCAAGCACGGCCCAGACGAGGGCGAGCAGAATGACCCAGGCGAGGCTGATTCGTCGCACGCGCGCTCCGGTTCGATGATCGAGGGGCAAGTCTGTCGATTACCCACCGGGCGCGGGGTGAGGTTCCGGAACGGGTGGCGGGCGCGCACAGCTTGACATAGTTTGGCCCGCATGGACACTCCGACCCTTGAACCTCGGGACGTCACCGGGCTCCTCCATGCGTGGGCCGACGGAGATATCGCGGCGGGCGACCGGCTCTTCCCGCTCGTCTACGCCGAGCTGCATCGCATCTCCGAGGGCCAGCTCCGGAGGCAGGGTGCGCCCGTCACCCTCCAGGCTACGGAGGTGATCCACGAGGCCTACCTGCGCCTTGCCGACCAGAACCGCACGGACTGGCGCAACCGCGCCCACTTCTTCGCCCTCGCGGCCACGATGATGCGGCGGGTGCTCTGTGACCATGCTCGCCGCCGGCTGGCCCAGCGGCGGGATCGGCGCCGGGAGGTACCCCTCGATGGGGTCCCCGAACCGGTGCTGATGTCGGAGACCGAGGCCGACGAGATCGTGCGGCTCGATGAGGCGCTTTGCGAGCTGGCCCGGGAAGATGCACGCCGAGCACAGGTGGTCGAGCTTCGCTGGTTCGCCGGAATGGGCGTGGAGGAGACGGCCGAGGTGATGGAGCTCTCCCCGGCCACGGTGAAGCGCGACTGGACTCTCGCGCGCGCATGGCTGAGGACGCGGGTCGAGGCCGACTCCGCCGGTCAGTCGGGTACGCGCCCTGCCGGGGGACGGTGAGCGCAGGGCCATCTGCGTCCCGCCCCGGCTTCGACCGGATCGCGGAGCTCTTCGAGCGGGCGATCGCGATCGAGGACCCGGAGGCGCGAGAGGCCTGGCTCGCCGAGCTCCATGGCCGCGACCCGGTGCTCGGCGAGGAGCTGGCCACCCTCGTCAGGGCGCACTTTGCCGGAACCCACTTCCTCGACCGCCCCCCCGCGGCGGCGGGCGCGGTGCTCCGGAACGAGGCCGAACGGAAACTGATCGGGGAGCGGCTCGGGGTCTGGGAGATCCGGGAGGTGATCCACCGTGGGGGTATGGGCACGGTCTACCGGGCCGACCGCACCGGTGCGGACTTCGAACAGAGCGCCGCCCTCAAGGTGATCCGGGTCGGACTCGAGAGCCCGCGCCTCGTGGAGCGCTTCGCCCAGGAGCGGCGACTCCTCGCCCGCCTCGAGCATCCGGGAATCGCACGCCTCCTCGACGGGGGCACCACCGCGGACGGACTGCCCTGGCTTGCGATGGAGCTCGTGCGGGGGCGCCCGATCGACCGCTGGTGCGCCGACGAACAGGCCCCCCTCGAGCGCGTGCTCCGGCTCTTCATCGAGGTGTGCCGGGCGGTGCACTTCGCCCATGGCCACCTGATCGTGCACCGCGACATCAAGCCCTCGAACATCCTCGTCACGGACGAGGGAATCCCGAAGCTCCTCGACTTCGGGATCGCGGAGGTGGCGTCGGCCGGGCTCGACGAGGGTGCGGAGCCCGATGTCGGGGGCCCCGACACGCCGGGCGGGCGTGGGCTCGAGCACGCGGCTTCGGGGATCCCCGAGGCGACGCGGGCCCTCACCCGTATGCGCCTGCTCACCCCCGCCTGGGCAAGCCCGGAGCAGTTCCGGGGCGAGAGGGTGGGGACCGCCACGGACATTTATTCGCTCGGAGTGCTCCTCTACCGGCTCGTCTCGGGCGCGGCCCCCTACCGGATCGACGAGGACTCCACACTCGAGGAGGCCGAGCGGCTCGTCTGCGAGACGGTCCCCAGCCCGCCGAGCGAACAGGCACCCCCGGCCCGCGGCCGAGAGGGCCGGCTCCGGCCCGACCTCGACGCGGTGGTCCTGAAGGCGCTCCGGAAGGACCCGGCCGAGCGCTACGGGTCGGCCCTCTCCCTCGCCGAGGACCTGGAGCGCGTCCTCGAGCGGCGTCCGGTGAGCGCGATCCCGCACGGAACGCTCTACCGTGCACGGCGCTTCGCCGAGCGGAACTGGGCCGGGCTCGGGGCGGTCGCGGCGATCTTCCTCACCCTCGTCGGCGGAATGGGCTCGGCGCTCTGGTCTGCCTCGGAGGCCGAGCGGCAGCGCGACATCGCCCGCGCCGAGACGGCGACGGCAGCCTCGGCGGTCGACTTCCTGCGCACGGTGCTCTGGTCCGGGAACCCCTTCGACGCCTGGGATGAGCCGATCGAGACGATCGACGACGTGCTCCGCTACGCCGAGGAGCACATCGGGCCGGCGCTCGGGGACCAGCCGGCGGCGCGCGCCTACATCGTGGCCGCCCTCGCCGAGATCGCGATTGGCCGCGGCGACTTCGAGCGCAGCGCGCGCTTCAGCGAGGAGGCGGTCCGGCTCCTCGACGAGGATCTCGGGGGCGAGCACCCCCGCGCCGGGACGATCCTCCGTGCACGGGCCTCGGCACTCCGCGAGTCAGGAGAGACGGAGACCGCCCGGCCCCTCGCCCTCGAGGCGCTCGCCCGCATGGAGGCCGACCCGGCCACCCCCTGGCGGGAGCGTGCCGAGGCGCTGAACCAGCTCGGGACGATCGACATCGACCTCGGGCGCCACGAGGAGGCCGAGGCGTGGCTCCGGCAGTCCGTCGCGATCCACGAGGCGACGGGCCGCGAGGACCCCGCCCAGCTCGCCGTCGTCTTCAACAACCTGGCAGGAGCACTCCTCCTTCAGCCGGACCGGGAAGAGGAGGCCGCCGCCGCGTACGAGGAGGCCGTGACGCTCGCGGAGCAGTCCGGCGCCAGTGCCCTCGCCCTCGGCACCCTCGTCTCGAACCGAGCGGCCGTCCTCTGGGCGATGGAGCTGCGCGAAGAGTCCGAACGGGAGTACCTGCGCGCCCTCGACCTCTTCGCGACCGTGGTCTCGCCCGCACACCCCTCGGTGATCTACGCCGCGACCTCCCTGGCCGACCTCTACGGCCAGACCGGCCAGGGCCCGCGCGGGATCGAGCTCCTCGAACCGGTGCTCGAGACCGCAACGAGCGAGCACCCGGCCGACCACCCCGCGATCGCCTACGCGAACGGGGTGCTCGCCGCGATCCTCTGCGAGGAGGGCTCCCCCGCCGATGGCCTGCGCGGGGCCGACCTCGCCCTGGCCGCCGTCGAGGCGCGCCGGGCCTCGCTCCCCGAGGGGCACTGGGCGATCTCCTCCTCGGAGAGTACACTCGGACTCTGCCTCGGGGTGGCGGGGCGCACGGAGGAGGGCGCCGACCTCCTCGCCGCCGCGATCGAGGTCCTCAGGAGGGAGCGGGGCGCCGAGCACGAGCTCACCCTGCGCGCCGAGTCCCGCCTCGCGCGGGTGCGCGGCACCCCGAAGTGAGCGCCGGCCTCGCGTCCGGAACTCTCCCCCTTCCGCGGGTACGCGGGACCCATGGCGACACCGACCGGAATCCCCTCGACAGCAGCCGCCGGCCCCCCGCACGGGGGAGCCCCGACCGCCCACCGCGGCGCCTCCCTCGCCGACGCCAAGGCCGCGATGGTCCTCGTGCATGGCCGGGGCGCCTCGGCCGAAAGCATCCTCGAGATCGCCGGGGTCCTGGCCCGCCCCGAGCTCTGCTACCTCGCACCCGGCGCCAGCACCCAGACCGCGTACCCGCACGCCTGGTACCCCCGCTCCTTCATGGCCGAGCGCGAGCTGAACGAGCCCGGGCTCTCGTCCGGACTGCGGGCCATCGGTGCGCTGGTCGAAGGGATCGAGGAGGCCGGCATTCCGCGCGAGCGAATCCTCCTGCTCGGGTTCTCGCAGGGGGCCTGCCTCGCGGGGGAGTTCGCCTGGAGGCACCCCGCCCGCTACGGCGGAGTGATCCTCTTCAGCGGAGGCCTGATCGGCCCGGAGGGTACGAGCTGGGAGCCGCACGGCTCGATGGAGGGCACCCCGGTCCTTCTCGGGTGCAGCGATGTCGACGCCCACATCCCCGAGACCCGCGTCCACGAGTCGGCCCGGGCCTTCGAGGCGATGGGAGCCGAGGTGGACACACGTATCTATCCGGGGATGGGCCACCTCGTGAACCGCGACGAGATCGAGGGCGCTCGCGCCCTCATCGACCAGGTCCTCGAGGTCTGAACTCTCACCCGCACCCGACCCTCGCGGGGACGGTCCCGATCAGGGTCGCCTTCCGAGCTTCTCGAGGAGCCTGTCGGGGGCGTTCGTGAAGAGGCCGTCGACCCCCAGCCCGATCAGCCGGTCCATCTCGGCGGGGTCGTCGACCGTCCAGGGATGCACGAGGAGCCCCCGGATGTGCGCGGCCTCCAGAAAACGGGCATCGACGAGGCGGTGGTGCGGGCCCACCCCCTGTGCGTACTCCGCGACCTCGGCCAGGACCCCCTCCACAGCCCGGTCCGAGACTGCCTCCGGGCCGAGGAGCTGCACCCTGGGCAGCGCAGGCGCGAACTCCCGGAAACGCTCGAGGGCGGCACGGCTGAAGCACTGCACGAGGACCCGACCCCGTTCCTCGCCGGCCCCCGTGAAGCCGTGGCGCTCGAGGAGGGTCGCGAGCGCCTCCTCCATCCCCGGGGTGAGTTCGGGGTTCTTCATCTCGGGATACCACCCCACCCGGTCGCCCCACCGCTCGAGGAGCTCCTCGAAGGTGACGACGGTGAGGCCCTCGTAGCCGGGCCGGGCCCGCTCCGGGTGCCGCTCGTTGAACCACCGCCCGACCTCGAGGCGCCGCAGTTCCTCGAGGGTGAGTTCTCGCACCGCCCCTCGAGCGCGCTCCCCGCGACCACCTCCGGGCGGGCTCGCGGTTCGGTCGAGGGTGGGGTCGTGGAAAGCCACGAGCTCCCCGTCGGCAGTCATCTGGAGGTCGGGCTCGAGGAAGTCGACCCCCATCTCCATCGCGAGCTCGTAGGCCGGCCAGCTGTGCTCCGGGGCGTACGCGGATGCACCTCGGTGCGCTATGACATCGAACCCGGCGGCCTCCGCACTCGTCATCGGACCCGGATCTCGCGCGCGAAGTCGCGGAAGGTTCGCGGCGGTCGCCCGAGGAACTCCGGCAGGTCGGGGTGCACCGGGGCCCTCCTTCCCTCACGAATCGCACGGAAGAGCTCGAGGATCACCTCGGCCTCGCCCTGACCCCATCCCTCCTCGAGCAGGATCAGGCGGAAGGCCTCGTCGTCGACCGCGCGGTAACGAAGACTCCACCCCGCTTCCCGCTCGAGGCGACGCACGGCCTCTGCCATGGACAGGGCCTCGGGACCGGTGAGTGTGAGCTCGAGCCCGAAGCCCTCGTCCCCGGTCAGGACCCTTGCCGCGACTTCAGCCACATCCCGGACGTCAACCAGGCTGACCTGCCCCTCACCTGCGGCGAGCCGAATGACCTGGTCGTCCCTGGCGGCCTGACGAGAAATGAAGCCGGGACGAACGTTCTGCATGTAGAGGTTCGGCCTCAGGATCGTGTGTTCGGTCTCCTGCGCCATGACGTGCAGTTCGGTGCGCCTCAGATCAAGCTCGGGATCGTCGGGAACGGCCATCCCGGAGAGCAGCACGACGTGCCGCACCCGGGTCGAGACCGCCCAGTCGAGGAGGGGGCCGATCGCCTCATGAGCCCGCGGGGTAAAAGGCGGTGGGACGAGGAAGAGTCGATCGGCCCAGGTCAGCGCAGCGTCGTAGGTCTCCGTGTGCCAGTAGTTGAGCTCGACCACCTCCACGCTGTCTCCGAAGAGCTCGCGTGCCCGTGCGGGGTGGCGAGTGGCGGCGCGCACGGCCACGCCCTCGCGCAGGAGGAGACGAACGAGCTCCCGGCCCACGCGGCCCGTCGCACCGGTCACGAGGATGTTGTCGACAGCCACATGCAACTCCGGGAGCAGGCGGGGGGTTGTCCGAGGGAACGCTGGCGAGCCTCGAGAGGCCCGTTAAGCAGCACAGCGACCCGTCAACGTACCGGGCACACCTTTTTCCCACAAGAATGGCCCAGGGAGCCTGTTCACGAATGACCCCTACCCTCGTCTCCTGGAGCGGTGGCAAGGACGCCGCCTGGACCCTCCATGCCCTGCGGGGCTCGGATGCCTTCGAGCCGGTGGGGCTCGTGACGACGCTCACGCAGGGCCACGACCGGGTGGCCATGCACCGGATTCGGCACGAACTGCTCCTCGAGCAGGTTCGTGCGACGGGGCTCCCCGTCATCGAGGCATGGCAGCCGCAGCGGCCCGACAACGAGGCGTACGAGCGGGCCTTCGTGGCAGCGCTCTCCGAAGCGCGCGAGCGGCTCGGCGAGGTCGGGCACATCGCCTTCGGGGACATCTTCCTCGAGGATGTGCGAAGCTGGCGGGAGGCGCTCTGCGCTCGGCACGGCTGGGGTGCGCTCTTTCCGCTCTTCGGGCGGGAAACGGGGGCGCTGGCCCGGGAGATGGTCGAGGGGGGACTGCGGGGGGTGCTGACCTGCGTCGACACCGAGCAGCTCGATGCGAAGTTCAGTGGGCACGCCTTCGACGAAGGGCTCCTGGAGGCGCTCCCGAAAGGGGTCGACCCGTGCGGGGAGCGCGGGGAGTTCCACACCCTCGTGACGGAGGGACCGATGCTGGCCCGGGCCCTCGCGGTGAGAAAGGGGGAGCAGGTACTCCGCGACGGCCGATTCGCCTTCACGGACTTCGCGCCGGCCTGAAGCGCGCGAGCGATGGCCGCGGTGACCTGCCGTGATCACGGTGCGCCCGGCGCGCTCGAGGGCCCGCTGCACGATCGACCGGATCCCCTCCTCGTCATCGGCGACGAGAACCGTGAGGGGCGGGAGCGCCCGGAAGGTCCGGGGAGGCGGAGCCGGAGAAGGGGCGCTCCAGGCCACAAAAACAGAATTATACTTCTGTTTTTGTTTTCTGCATCAGGCGAAACGACCCGGGGGCCCGAGATCGGCCGTGGCCCGGCGAACGCGACGTGCAGGGCACCCCGGGGTGGGCTCGCGCGAGGGACGGGCGAGACCCGCACGCACCCGCCATCAAGGCGCCGGTGGGAGTGGCGCACCCCGCCCGAGGGCTCCTGCGGGACCCCGAGACCGGTCCGCGAGGTACAGGGCGGGCGCCGGCCCCTCTTGAACCCCCCGCCCCGTCCCGCGTGAGCGAAGCCTTCCAACTCTATCTCTTCGCGGTCGTCATCAGCCTCGACACCTTCGCGGCCTCCCTCGCACTCGGGACCCGTACCCGTCCGGCGGGGTGGCTGCGGATCGCGACCGTGTTCGCCATCTCGGGGGGCCTCTTCCCGGTCCTCGGGCTCACCCTCGGGCTTCTCGCTGCCGGGTTCCTGGCGCAGGTCGCGCAGTGGCTGGGAGTCCTCGTCCTCGCCGGGCTCGGCCTCTGGTTCGTGTTCGCCGCCTGGCGCGATCCCGACCACCCCCCCGGGCACCTCCCGTTCGCGCTTCAGCCGGCGGGCATCCCGCCTCACGAGGGCGAAGGCACCTCCCGGTCCGACCGGCTCCCCCTCGCGAGCCTCGTCCTCCTGGCCGTCGGGCTATCGAGTGACAATCTCCTGGTCGGACTTGGGCTTGGGCTGCACGGGGGAGCGACTTTCCTCCTCGGCCTCCTGACCGCCGGATCGGTCTTCGGCGCGACCCTGACCGGACTCTGGCTCGGCCGCCTGAACGTGGTCTGGTTCGGGAGGGGTGCCGAGGCGGTCTCCGGCTTCCTCCTGATCGGGCTGGCCACCTGGTTCGCCTTCGGGCTCTGAGAGGGTGTTTACATACTGCGTGAGGCCGAAGCCGCGCCCCGGGAGATCGCCTCCCTAGCCGGGCCAGGGTACGGGCACCGGCACCGCGGAATCCTCGCGCTCTCCGGTGCCCAGGGTGTCGCCCCACCCCCAGCAGTAGACCTCGTCGTCGAGGGTGATCCCGCAGGTGTGCCAGTCGCCCGAAGCGATCGACCTGAAGAGGAGGCCGCCGTCGACCGGAGTCGGCACGGCCCGGTCTCCGAGCGCCCCGTTGCCGAGCCGCCCGTACTCCCCCTCGCCCCAGCACCATGCCTCCCCCTCGGGGGTGAGCGCACAGCTGTGCTCCCACCCGACGGAGAGCTGGGCGAAGGTCCGGCCTCCGGCGACCTGCGTCGGAACGAGGCGGTTCTGGGTGTCCCCGTTCCCGAGCTTGCCGTGCGCGCCCTGTCCCCAGCAGTACACCTCGCCACTCGCCCCGAGCGCGCAACTGTGGCGTGTTCCCACACCGATCGAGGTGAAGTCGAGACCCCCGCTCACCGCCACCGGGACGGGGACCTGGGCCGGGTTGGAGTCGTCCCCGAGCTGACCCTCCGCGGCACTCCCCCAGCAGAGGGCCAGCATCTGATCGTCAAGGGCGCAGGAGTGAATCCCACCCGCCTCGATCATCGAGAAGGTGTGCGAGCCCGAGACCGGATGGGGGCTGGCCTGGGAGTGGATGTTGCCACCGCCGAGCCTTCCTCCCACACTCCAGCCCCAGCAGAAGCCCTCACCCTGATCCGTGACCCCGCACGTGTGGGCCCCTCCGGCCGAGAGATGCTCCCATCGGTGGGACCCCGTGACCCGGGCCGGAGTCAGCTCGCGTGCCTGCGACCCCGTCCCCAGGCGACCCGAGTCGCCCCAGCCCCAGCACCAGGCATCCCCGTCGGTGTCGATCGCGCAGGTATGGTAGAACCCGGCCGTGATCGTCGCGAAGTCGTGGCCTCCCGAGACCGGCACCGGACGGAGTTCGTCGTCCCTCTCGCCATTGCCGAGCTGACCGTCGCCTCCCCAGCCCCAGCACCATGCCTGGCCCTGGGTGTCGATGGCGCAGCTCTGGGTTCCGCCCGCGGTGACCTCGAGGGCCCGGAGCGCGGGCGGCGAGATCGAGAGGAGGGCGAAGAGCCCGGTCTGGAGGGTGGTGCCGGAGACGCTCGACCCGGACTGCGCATGTGCATCGATCGGCACCCACTCGGAGCCGTTCCAGCGGTGGACCCCCGCAGAGCCGATCCCGGTCGGTGCCTCGATCGTGATCGTCACGGGGGCGGCGAAGGTCGTCCCCGCCGGAGCGAGCTCCCATGCGGTGCCCTCGATCAGGCTCTGGTGCGCGGGCGGGTTCGGGTGCGCGGCAATCGCGATCGGTGTGGCTGTCGAGACGGAACCGGGCGGAAAGTGGAGGGTGAGGTCCCCGCCCGGACTCCCGAGCGTCGTCTCGCCCCCATCGACGACGCCTCCGGGTCGCACGGCGAGCCCCGCCTGGCCCGTCACCCCTTCCGAGAGGGCGCTCACGGTCGTCTGGCCCGGAGCCACCCCGAGGAGCACCCCGGTCCCGTCGACTGACGCCACCCCTGCGTCCGCCACGCTCCACGTCACCTCGCGGCCCGTCAGGACTGTCCCGTCGGCCGCCCGGAGCGTCGCCGTGAAGGAACGGGTCTCGCCCGGCACGATGGAGTCGGAGGCGGGACTGACCTCGACGCTTGCCACCGCGACCGCGACGACCTCGAGAGAGGAGGAGGAGGAGGTCCCGCCCCCCGGAGCGGGGTTCGTGACCGTGATCGCCGCCATGCCGCTCGTGCCGATGTCCGACGCGGCGATCTGCGCCGTCAGCCGGGTCGAGGAAACGAAGGTGGTGGGACGCGCGGAGCCCGCCCACCGCACGGTCGACCCCTCGATGAAGCCACTCCCGTTGACGGTGAGCGTGAAGGCCGGGCCTCCCGCACTCACCGAAGCGGGAGAGAGGCTCGTGATCGTCGGAGCGGGGTTGTCGGGAGCCGACGTGGGGCTTCCGTCACCACAGGCGGCGGTCGCCAGGGCGAACACCACGCACTGGAGTGCCGACCTCGAGCGGATGGAGAGGGGAGCAGGGGCAGCGTGCGCGGGAGGGACTCGGGGACACATGGCGTTCCGACGGCTGGAGTGATCGAAGGGCGGGACGCGCAGCCACGCTCCGACCTCCGGGCCGACGCTGTCCCCGTCTTCCGGTCACGCGCAGCTTCGCGCCGAAAGGGCTCAACGCCGCAACCACCCCCCGCTCCGCCCATGCCCCGCCCCGTCGACGACCCCCCGGGCTCACTGCGCCGCGGCGGTTCTCGGCAAATCGCCGAATCGCAGGATCACCCCTCCCCGGAGTGCGGGAATGGCTGAATGGGCCTCCCCTGCTACCGCGTCACGTCGACCCCGACGACGTGCAGGTTCAGCCCGTGGTTCACCCGCAGCCCGAAGTGCCCGTCGAGCGCGAGCCCGTCGCGCCGCCGCCGGTCCACCTCGACCCCGTTGATCCGGAAGACAACCTCGTCGGCACCCACCTCCACGCGCAGGAGATAGGGCACGGCATCGGCACCCTCGGGCCGTCCATCCCAGGTCGGAATCGCCTCGTGCTCCGTCCAGCCCTGCACGTCCGAGACCCCCGTCCCCTCGCGGTTCCGGATCATGTAGTGCCCGTCACGGCGGGTGATGAAGTAGGTATAGCGCTGCTCCTCGGGGTCGTGGAGCGTGCTCCCCCCGAAGAAGAGCCCGAAGGACTCCCGCCGCGCCCCCGGATCGAAGAGCCGGATCTCGGCCTCGAGCACGTACGTGCCCTCGGCACGAAACTCGTGCCGGTAGAAGATCCCGGAGGGCCCGGTCGTTATGTGCCACCCCGGCTCCATTGCCTCGAAACTGAGCCCGTCGTCCGCGCCATGCCCGGCATGCCCGGCCGCCCCGTCGAAGTGCGCCATCCACCCGTCCGGAAGGGCCGGATGCGCCTGGTGGTGATGCGCATGGTCCTGTGCCAGCGCCCCCCCGGGCGCACCCGCGACGAGCGCCCCCGCCACCCACACCGCCCCGACCGCCCTCATGATCCGCATTCGTCTCTCTCCTCGTTTCGGTTCGTCATCACGGAAGAAGGCACCCCGGGCCACCCCGGCATGACTCCACCTTCACCCCACGGCAGGAAGCATCCACCCCCAGGCCGCGAGGTACGCCAGAAGAAGGAGTACACCCTCCCACCGCGTCACGTTTCTGCCCAGCGCGATGAAGGGCACGAGGAGGAGCGACATCGCGAGGAGCGCCGGGAGTTCGGCACTCGTCACCCCGGGATGTACGGTGATCGGATGGACGAGGGCTGTCCCGCCGAGCACGAAGGTCAGATTGAAGATGTTCGACCCAACGATGTTCCCGATCGCGAGGTCCGACTGGCCCCGCACCGCCGCCACGAGCGTCGTGGCGAGCTCCGGGAGCGAGGTGCCGATCGCCACGATCGAGAGCCCGATCACCATCTGCGAGACCCCGAAGAGGAGGGCGAGCTCGGTGGCC
>SLDT01000006.1 GCA_007125125.1 Gemmatimonadota bacterium
CCGCGCCTCCGGCCTCCGGCCCCGGGTCACCCCCGGCCCCTCAGGTCACCGCGCCCCCGCAGCTCGACCCCGCCCCGGCCGTGCACCCGAAGCAGTGCGGCCCGATCACGATCTCCCGCTCGTCGAGGAGCGCCTGGTCGAAGTCCCCGATCGTCCGCGGCACCCCGGCCCCCACGGGGAGCTCGAGCATCTGGTTGAAGTCGCAGTCGTAGAGGACCCCGTCCCACCCCACCGAGAGGGTGTTGCGACACATCACGTTCGCCGCCGCCGCCGGGTTGTACGCGTTCACGAGCCGCGTCATGTACTCCTCCAGGTTCCCGCTCTCCTGCAGGTACTCGAGGAACCGGCTGATCGGGAGGTTCGTGATCGTGAAGAGCTGGTTGAACTCGATCCCGTACCGGAGCCGCAGCTCCCGCCGCCACCGCACCTCGAGCGCCTCCTGGTTCCCCGGCAGGAACGCCCCCACCGGGTTCGTCACGAGGTTCAGGACGAGCCCGCTCCCCTCCATCCCGTACCCCAGCTCGTTGAAGTCCCGCAGCGCCTGGATCGACTGCCGGAACACCCCGTCACCCCGCTGCCGGTCGGTCTGCCCCTCCTTGAAGTACGGCAGAGAAGCCACCACCTCGACCCCGTGCTCTGCCAGGAAGGCGGGCAGGTACCGGTAGTTCGGAAGCTGCGTGATCGTGAGGTTGCACCGATCGATCACCTTGCGTCCGAGCTCCCGCGCCCGCACGACGATCTCGTCGAAGCGCCTGTGGATCTCCGGCGCGCCCCCCGTGATGTCGAGCGTCGAGATCTCCGTGCGCTCGAGCACCCCCAGGCACGCCTCGACCACCTCGTCGGGCATCATCTCGGTGCGGTCCGGCCCCGCGTCGACATGGCAGTGGTGGCAGGTCTGGTTGCACTTCTTCCCGACATTGATCTGCAGGATCTCGATCCCCGTGGCATGGAGGGGAAAGAGCCCCGAGTCCGCGAGCGCCTCCGCGAAGCCGCGTTCGAGGGGCACCTCGTCGAGCACCGCCTGCTGCGCGCGCCCCGAGGCCAGAGGCACCCGGCGTTTCTGCAGCGTTGGCAGAACCTTTCCCATCACATCCCCAGCCGTTCGAGATGGTTGCGCATCTGCACCCCGTGCACGAGCGAGGCCCCGCCCCGGATCGCGGCCGCCACATGCACCGCCTCGGTCATCTCCTCCGCATCCGACCCCTTCTCGAGGCATCCCTCCGTCCAGGCGTCGATGCAGTAGGGGCACTGGACCGCGTGCGAGACCGCGAGCGCGATCAGCGCCTTCTCGCGCGCCGTCAGCGCCCCCGGTTCGAAGACCTTCCCGTACCACGAGAAGAAGGCCTCGGCAAGCTCCGGCGCCTCCTTCCCGATCTCCGAGAAGCGGTCCAGGTCCGGCGCGTTGTAGTAGTGATCCGACATCGCACTCCCCGTCAAAGGTTCATTTCCACTGGAGGAAGGCACCCCGCCTCCCGCCCGCTCCTGGTCAAACGCGCCACCGCGTTCGCCGGTTCCCGCGCCCGCGACTCAGCCGCCCCGCGCGAGCACCGCGAGAACCCGCCGGGCGAGCCCCGCGTTCCGATCCTGCATCGCCCGGAACCCCTCGAGGGTCAGCGCCCCCTCCCCGATCCCGTGCGCCATGTTGTCCACGATGCAGAGCACCGCGTAGCGCATCCCGCGTTCCTGTGCGAGCGTCGCCTCCGAGGCCGCCGTCATTCCGACCACCGTCGCATCGCGCGCGAGCGCCCGGACCTCGGCGCGCGTCTCGAAGCGGGGGCCCCGCGTCTCGGCATAGACCCCGCCCTCGACGACCCGCTCCGACCCGGCCGCCCGCGCCACCCGGGCGAGCCGCGCCCGCATCGCCTCGTCGAGCTCGGGCACGATGTGAAGGGGCTCCTCACCCGCAAAGCTCGGCGGAGCGTGCCGCGAGAGGTAGTCCTCGGGCACCACGACGTCGCCCGGCGCGAGCTCGGGGGTGAGCGCCCCGACCGAGGCGAGCCCCGCCACCTCCCGCACCCCGAGCGCCTCGAGTGCCAGGAGGTGCGCATGGTGCCGCACCCGGTGCGGGGCATGGTAGCGCTCCTCCCCATGCCGCCGGATGAAGAGGCATCCCCCGATCCGGCGCACCGTGACCGGCCCCTCGTCCGTCGCGACCTCCATGCGCTCGACGTCGGGCCGCTCGGTCCCTGAACCATCGCGCGCGGGGCCGTCACCCCCGCCGAGGCCGGGTAGCTCCCCCACCCCACGGAGGAAGGCACTCCCCCCGATCACCCCCAGGGGGGGCCCGGCCCCGGCCGGGTCCGGTGCGCTCAACGCCCGATCCGGTAGCCGCGCGGGGGTTCCTTCCCCAGGAGATGGCGCACGAAGTAGTCCCAGGTGATGCGCATGTGGTAGGGCTCCTGCGAGTAGCCGTGCCCGCGGTTCGGGAACACCATGAGGTCGAAGTCCTTGTTCTCCCGGATCAGGGCGTCGACGAGCTGGAGTGTCGTGTTCGGGAGTACGTTCGCGTCCATCGTCCCGTAGGTGATCAGGAGCTTCCCCTCGAGGTTGGCCGCCTGGAGGTGGTTGGCCTGGCGCTCGTAGCTGTGGGAGCCCCCGGGGCCTTCCTCCAGGAGCCCGTGCCACTTCTCGCCCCAGTAGAAGGTGTAGCCCGCGTTGTCATGGTTCCCTGCGCTCGCCACCCCGACGTGGAAGAAGTACGGATGGCGCAGGAGGGCGGCCGCGCTCGCGAAGCCTCCGCCGGAGTGCCCGAAGATCCCGACCCGGTCGAGGTCGATGAAGGCATGGCGGCGGGCGAGCTCGCGCATGGCCGAGATCTGGTCGGGGAGCCCGTTGTCGCCCATGTCGCCGTAGTAGGCGGTGTGGAAGCGCTTCGAGCGCTCGGGGTTCCCCATCGCATCGATGAGCACGATCACGAAGCCGAGCTCGGCGAGGGCATGCGCCTGCCCGCGGCGCGAGACCGAGAAGGAGCGGGTGCCCACACTCCCCGCCTGCGGGCCGGGGTAGATCGCGTTGATGATCGGGTAGCGCTTCTCGGGGTCGAAGTCCGAGGGGAGCACCATGAGGCCGTACACGTCGGTCACCCCGTCGCGCGCCTTCGCGGTGAAGGGGATCGGGGCGCGCCAGCCGAGCTCCTCGAGCTCGGCCACGTCGGCCTCCTCGAGGGTGCGCACGACCTGGCCGTCGCGGGTGCGGCGGAGCACCGTGACCGGCGGGGTGTCGACCGTCGAATGGCGGCTCGTGAACCAGCGGCCGTCGGGCGAGAGGGAGATCTGGTGGTCCGCGTCCTCGGGGGTGAGGTGGGTGAGTCCGGTCCCGTCGAGGTTCACCCGGTAGAAGTGCGTGTGGTAGGGGTCGCCCAGCTCCCGACCGATCCCGGTGAAGAGGAGGGTCCCCGCCCCCTCGTCGATGCGCACGATGTCGAGGAGGTTCCAGTCGCCCCCCGTCACCCGACCGAGGAGATCACCGCTCTCGAGGTCGTAACGGAAGAGGTGCCCCCACCCGTCGCGCTGCGAGAACCAGAGCACCTCGCCCCGGTCATGCAGGACGCGCCAGTTCGGGACCCCGCGCCCCCCTGCATGCGACTCGAAGAACTGCGGGTGCGACTCCTCGAGCACGGTGCGGACCGCCCCCGTCACCGGATCGGCGATCCGAAGGGTGGCCGTGCGGTAATCGCGCGAGACCGAGACGAAGGCGAGCGTCTCCCCGTCGGGGCTCCACTCCACATCGGCCCACGCCGGCCCGCGCGTCATCCCGCAGCACGACGAGGTGCGCTGGTGGTCCGGCGGGGTGTCGAGCTCGACCACGCGTCGCTCCTCGACATCGATCACGACCCGCTCGAGCATCGGCACGATCGTGTCGCCCGGGATCGCGTAGGGCCAGCTCACGAGCCCGGGCCGCCCGTCCTGGGTACGCAGGAGGTGCGCCTCCCCCACCCCGCGCTCGTCGAGGCGGAAGGTCGCGATGCGCCGCGAGTCGGGCGACCAGAGAAGGATCGGCTGCTCCGAGCGGGTCCACCCCTGGGAGTTCGTCGCGTATCCGTAGCGATCCTCCCCGTCGGTCGTGAGCCGCACCTGCTCGCCGCTCTCCCGGTCATGGACCCAGAGGTCGTTCGCCCGGCGGAAGGCCACCCAGCGCCCGTCCGGCGACTGGACCCCCGGCGGTCCCTGCGGCCCCGCGCTCTCGCCCCGCTCGCACTCGTACTCCCTCAGGTCGCACCGCCAGGGCGTGCCCCGGAAGAAGACCTCGATGCCGCGCCCGTCGTCGATCTCGGTGTAGCTCGAGAAGGGGAGCCGGAGCGCCTCGAAGTCGTCGTCGGCCGCGCGCGAGAGGGCCGCCGAGAGCCGCTCGTGGTCGAAGGCCCGCTCCCGCGTGCCCCGCGCCGCATCGACCCGGATGAACTCGTGCCCGCCGGGGATCTGCACCCGATACGAGAACCGGTCGTCGTCGTGCCACTGCGGGCTCACCTGGGCCCGGTGCACCCTCGAGGAGAGGTTCCCCGAGAGAAAGGCCTCGGCCCGCTCGTAGTCGGCCGCCGTCAGCGCCCCCCGCTCCTGGGAAGAAGGCACCTGCGCCTCGAGCCCGTCTCCGGGCGGGAAGCCCGCTGCGGGGGCCAGGACGAAGGCGCCGAGGAGGACGGCGACCAGGAGAAGGGGGCGGGGGGCACCGCGGACGGGGCGAGGGGACGTGCTTGTCATGCGGGTCGCTCGGGTCTTGGGTCTTGGGTCGGCATCCGGCCCGGACTCGGTTCCAGGCCCTGCAATCTGACTCCGGGCCGGAAGGGGGGGCAAGGTGTCGTGGGAGTCTCTCGGGGTCGGGCGACCGGGCGGCGACCCGATTTCCTTCGTCCCGGGCGCGGGCTATGATGGGTTCGGTTGCTTCGACGTTCGCCTCGACCCGGACCCCTCGCCCCATGGAAAGCACCCCCGATCGGATCCCCGCTCCCCCGGAGCGTCGCCCCTCGCGACGGACGACCGCCCGGTTCGGAACCCTGCGGACGATAACGCTCGTCTGCTCCGCACTCGTCCTCGCCCTCGCGGGGTGCTCGGACTCGAGCACGGGGATCCCCGGGCCGCGGCCGATCACGAGCCCGACCGCCCAGGTCGCGAGTTCCCCTCACGGGATGGTGGCGAGCGCTTCGCCCCTGGCGACGGAGGTGGGGGCGCGCGTGCTCGCCCGGGGGGGGACGGCGGTCGATGCGGCGGTCGCGACCGCCTTTGCCCTCGCGGTGGTCGAGCCCACGATGTCGGGGCTCGGGGGGCGGGGGAGCATCGTGATCCGCGATGCGGCCGGGAACACGCACGGGATCGATGGCCTGAACCGCGTGCCGACGAACTTCACGGGGGGCGCGCCCCCCGGCTACAACCAGGCCGCGGTGCCCGGGGTGCCGGCCGCGCTCGCGCGGGCGCTCGCCGAGCATGGGAGCTGGAGCCTCGCCGAAGTCCTGGCCCCGGCGATCGAATTGGCCGAGGAGGGGTTCCCGATGCCCCCCGGGGAGGCAGCCCGGCTCGCCTCGGCGCGGGGTGACCTCCTGCAGCACGAGGCCTCCCGGCGTGCCTTCCTCCGGCCGGACGGAACGGCCTACGCGGCTGGCGATCACTTCGTTCAGCCGGAGATGGCCCGTGCCCTCCGCGCAATGGCCGAGGGCGGGATCGACGTGTTCTACCACGGGTGGATCGCGGACTCGATCCATGCCGACATGGTCCTGAACGGGGGCTTCATCACGCGCGAGGAGCTGGCCGCTTACGAGGCGCTCGATGCGATCCCGGCGATCGGGAGCTACCGGGGGCGGCAGATCGTCTCGAACTTCCGGCCCGCCTCGGGGCATGCGGTCGTGCTCGCGCTGCACCTCCTCGAGGAGTTCCCCGTGCCCCCACGCACGGATCCCGCGGGGTGGGGTGCCCTCGTGGGCGAGGCGATGCGGATCGCGATCGCAGACCGGAACCGGAGCTTCGGGACGGCGGAGCAGAGCGCGGGGGTGCTCACCTCGCGGGATTGGGCTCGGACCCGTGCCGCCGACATGGCCCCGGGTGCGACCGGCGCGCCGGTGGCGGCGCTCGCGGGGACGGGCACGGACGATCTCTTCGGAGGAGACCTCGAGAGCACGACCCACCTGAGCGTGGCCGATGCCCAGGGGCGGGCGGTCGCGATCACGCAGTCGATCGGGCCCTCGGCAGGGACGCGCCTCGCGGCGAGCGGGGTCGGGTTCCTCTATGCCACACGCCTCGGCTCGACGCCGGGCTCGCGCCCCTCGTCGACGATTTCGCCGACCCTGGTGCTCGATGCCGAGGGGCGGGTCGAGCTGGCCCTCGGAGGTGCGGGGGACAGCCGGATCATCTCGGCCGTGATCCAGTCGATCTCGCGCGTACTCGACCACGGGATGTCGCTTGAGCAGGCGGTGGCGGCACCGCGGCTGCATCCCCTGGGCGGGAGCGAGCTCCGCCTCGAAGGCGCCCTCTGGCCCCAGGCGCTTCGGGATGCCCTGGGCGCGCGAGGCTTCGAGGTCTCGACCGCCGCGTCGACCTGGTTCGGCCGGGTGCACGCGGTCTCCTTCGACCTGGAACGTGGACGATGGACCGGGGTCGCCGACCCGCGGCGCGATGGAGGGGTCTCGGGGCCGGACGGTTAAGAGGCTGTTTAGGAAGTACAGCGGCGCCCTGCGTTCAGCGCCGCACGGGCGTTTCCGGGAACTCGTCGATCACGCGTCCCTCCTCGTTCACCACGAAAAGGTGGCGCTGGTTTCCGTGGAGTGTGACGAGGATGAAGTGGCGGTCGGTGTGGGCGCGGTCGAGGTACCAGGCCGCCTCCCGGTGGCTGCGGCCGATCGTGCGAGTGTTCACCCCCCAGGCGCCATCGCCCATGTAGACGATCCCCCCGGAGTGCATCCTGCCTTCCCGGATTGGAACCGTGCGCTTGTACGCGTGGTCGTGGTTCTCGAAGGCGATCTGGATGCCGTGCTCCTCGAAGAGGGGGACCCAGTGCTCGCGAACGCGCTGGTGCCCGCGCCCCTCCGGGCTGCGGACCGAGGGCCAGGCGGGCACGTGGTAGACGGGGAAAACGTGGGGCACCGCGCGTCGATCCCGCAGCGTGCGATCGAGCCAGTCGGTCTGGGCACCGTCGACCGGACCCGCATGGTCGGTGTCGAGGAGGACGATCGAAAGGTAGTCCGCGAAGTCGAGTACCCCGTAGCCGGGATGCCCCGGGAAGGCGAAGAGGGAGAAGTAGTAGGGTGCGAAGTCCCTCTGCCACTCCGGCCCGGGGGCATACTCTTCCGAGTTGTGGTGGTAGCCACCGCGAACCTCGTGGTTGCCGATCGCGGCGAGCACCGGAATCGCGCGTCCCTCGGGCGTGACGAGGGTCTCCTGCATGGCGCCGATGAACTCGACCCATCGGTCAGCGCGGTCCGGGCGCCCATCGGCGTAGGCAAGGTCCCCGCCCCAGACGATGAAGTCGGGGTCCCAGTCCAGGACAACCCGGTTCGTTCGCTCCATCATCTCCCGCGAGTGACGCACGTCTCCTCCGGTGGCAAAGCGCAGGGGGCGGGCGAGGTCGGCTGGCATCGTGCGGAAGCTGAAGACCCTTCCTCCCTCGCCGAGGCGGAACTCGTACTGGGTCCCCGGCTCGAGCCCGGTAAGTTCGACCCGGTGGACATGGGTGTCGTCCAGATGCGGAAAGGGGAACCGCTCGGGCGCCGGACCTGCCTGCCAGGTCGAGGCACCCGCGCGGCGGAACTCGAGGGACTGCGTGACCGGAGAGTCGCCGGTGTGCCAGTCGATCGTCATCGTCGTGAGCGGGTCCTGCTGCCATGTGAGGAGCAGCCCCATCGGGGCACCCCGGCCCTGCTGGGCGAGAAGGTGAGCCGGAGCGAGAAGGAGAAGAACAATCAGGAAGACGAGGCGACGTGCCTCTCGACGGTGCGCGGTCATGCTGGATCGATCCCGGATGGAGGGTTGTCGGGGGGAGGGCTGGGTTGCGCTCCTCGCGCAATGCGCGGGCTCTTCGACCTGTCAAGTATAGCGTTCCCGCGCGACCGAATCATCACGGACGAGTCACCGAAGGGTCACACCCCGAAAATCCGAGCCGGGGAGCGGGGAGCCGTGCGCGGGGTAGGCCGAGTCGATGAGTTCCACGAACCAACCAGACCACAGGAATGCTCCCATGCCGCTGACATCGAAGGATCGCGCCCGACTTCGTTCCCTGGCCCACTCCCTCAAGCCGATCCTGCAGGTCGGAGCCGAGGGCGTGAGCCCGGCCTTCCTGGGCTCTCTCGACGAAGCCTTCCGCACGCGCGAACTCCTCAAGGTGAAGGTGCTCGAAGGGGCGCCCGTCTCGGTGCGCGAAGCGGCCACGGAGATCGAGCAGGGGCTCGAGGACGTCTCGACCGTGCAGACGATCGGACGCACTGCCGTGCTCTTTCGCCCCCTGCCGGAAGACGATGGTTAGAAGGCTGTGGCCTCGGCTGTGGCCTCGGGTTCGGGCTCGCACGGCAGGGGAAGCCGGAGGGGATTTCGCCTTCCCCCCTTTCCGTCGGGCTCGCCGCGCCCCATGATGCTCCCATGAAGCATCGAAGCCCGGGTCCCGCGTCGGGGCACCGGGCGATCGCACACTCTCAGAGGAGTTCCCCACGTGAATGCACCGAAACTCCGGGGCCTCGTGCTCGCGCTTGCCGCCGGCGCCCTCGTCGTCGGCTGTGGCACCGAGTCCGATGCCCGCGGAACCTCGCAGGCCGCAACGAACTTCGAAGTGGACCCCTGGTTTCCGAAGGAGCTGCCGAACAACTGGGTGATCGGACAGGTCACGGGCATCGCCGTCGATGCCGATGACCACGTCTGGATCGTCCACCGCCCGGGTAGCCTGACGGACCGCGAGCTCGGCTCCTACACGAATCCGCCCACGGGCATGTGCTGCGACCCGGCGCCTCCGGTGATCCAGTTCGACCCGGAGGGGAATGTCGTGCGCGCCTGGGGCGGGCCGGGCGAGGGGTATGACTGGCCCGAGACCGGGATGGGCGTGGGAGAGCACGGGATCCATGTCGACCACAACGGATACGTGTGGATCGGCTCGGGCCCAGGCGGAACGATGGCCCATGTGCTCAAGTTCACCCCCGACGGGGAGTTCCGGCTGCAGATCGGGCGGGCCGGAGAGACAGGCGGAAGCAACAACACCGAACTCCTCGGAGGGCCCGCGGCGCTCGAGGTCGATCCCGAGACGAACGAGGTGTTCATCGCGGATGGATACGTGAACCGCCGGGTCATCGTATTCGATGCCGAGACCGGGGAGTATCGTCGCCACTGGGGTGCGTACGGCAACGTGCCCGAAGACGGACCGCTCGGTGCCTACCAGCCCGGCGAGACCCCCACCCAGCAGTTCCGGGGACCGGTTCACGGGATCGCGATCTCGCGCGACGGAGAGGTGTTCGTGGCCGACCGTCGCAGCAACCGGGTCCAGGTCTTCACCCGCGACGGCGAGTTCCTGCGCGAGGGGTTCATCGCGACCGACACCCGCTCGATGGGCTCGGTCTGGGACGTCGCCCTCTCGCGTGACCCCGAGCAGCGCTACCTCTACGTCCCCGACGGGACGAACTACACGGTCTGGGTGCTCGATCGCCAGACGCTCGAGATCGTGAACCGCTTCGGGCGCCAGGGACGAAACGCCGGACAGTTCCAGTGGGTCCACAACCTGGCGGTCGACTCGAACGGAAATGTCTTCACGAGCGAGGTCGACACGGGGAAGCGCGTCCAGAAGTTCACACCCTCCCCCTGATCGGATCGGAACCGGGACTGCCCATGATCACCCGCCTCCCCTTCCTTGCCCTTCTCACGGGTGCTGCCCTGGTCGCCGCGACGGGGACCCTGCCGGGCGCCGAGGGACACCTCGTGCGCGGAGAGGTGCCCCTGGTGCCTTCTTCCCTGGCAGGCCCGACGTGGGAGGTGGCGGGGGGCGAGGTGGAGGTGCGGTTCTCGGGAGCCCTCCAGGGCAGCGAGACAGGACGGGCCGTGTGGCTCGAGATGAACCACCCCCAGCGGGGGATCCCGATCTTCACCCTGATCTTCGAGGTGCGTGTCGGGAACGAGCTCAGGATTCTCGAAGCGGCGCACCTGCAGGGCGCGAACCCCGGCCCGGGCGAGTTTCCGATCCGCTCCCTCGACGAGCTTCCGGGTGAGCCCGACCCGGAGTTCGCGAACATCCCCGACGGGTTCATGATCTCGTACACGGCAGGCACCTGGAGCTCGTGGGAAGAGGTCGCGGCCATCGCGCGCTCCGGGGCGCAGGACATCGAGGCCTTTCTGGAGCGACTGACGGGTGGTGGGTACAGCTCCGGGGGAACGCTCCGGCTCACGGGACGTGTCGGCGACCGGATCGATGGGAGCTTCCGAGCGGCGATGATCCTGATGGACGACGACGGGAACGAGCTTCCCTTCGAGGCCGAGGGCCAGTTCCGGGCCGAGCGCGTGGACGACCCCGTGGGAGCGCGCTGAGTCCGGCCGGAGCCCGCTTCGACCTCGCGTCCCTGTCGACCGCGGTTCCCGCGGAATGGGCAGGGATCCGCCGTGCAGGTTGGTTCAACCGAAGGCGATCTGCGCGAAGACGAGCACGAGCAGGGGTACGACCAGGATCACGACCATGTTCAGGACGACCCCCGCTCGCACCATTTCGCCCATCCGGATCCGTCCGCTCCCGAAGACCACGGCGTTCGGAGGTGTCGCGACGGGAAGCATGAAGGCGCAGCTCGCGGCGAGGGCGGCCGTGATCGTGAGCACGACTGGGTCGATCTGAACTGCCACCGCAAGACCGGCGAGAATGGGAATGAAGGCCGCCGCGGTGGCGGTGTTGCTCGTGAGCTCGGTGAGGAAGACGATCACCGCCGCCACAATGAGGAGGAGCACCAGCAGGGGCAGGGCCCCCGCGCCCTGGAGCGCCTCCCCGATCCAGACGGCCAGCCCCGACCGGGTGATCGCGCCCGCCAGGGAGAGTCCCCCCCCGAAGAGGAGGAGGATCCCCCAGGGGATGCGCCGTGCCCAGGCCCAGTCGAGGAGCCCCTCCCCCACCCCCGGCACGGCCGGGGATGCCTCGCCCGTGCCGCCTGCCGCCTCGCCTTCGGGGAGCCGGCCTCTCGGCCGATCGCGTCCCGCAGGGAGTATGAAGAGGAGCACCGCGGCCCCGATCGCAATCCCCGCGTCCGTGAGGCCGGGGATCCACTCCTCGAGGAGGGGTCGGGTCATCCAGGCGAGGGCCGTTGCGGTGAAGAGGAGGGCGACGCGGCGCTCTCCGGCCGAGATGGGTCCGAGTCCGGCTCGGACTCCCTCGAGGAGCCCCGGGGGAAGCGCGGGTCCCGCCGGGTCGACGCGAAAGATCACGCGCGTCAGGAGCCACCAGGTCAGCGGGAGAAGAACGAGTGTCATCGGCACCCCGACGACCATCCACTGCGCGAAGCCCACCCGGATTCCGAGCTCCTCGGAGAGGAATCCGGCGAGGAGCGCATTCGGGGGGGTGCCGATGAGGGTCGCGACCCCGCCGATGCTGCATCCGTAGGCGATCCCGAGGAGGAGCGCGACGGCGAAGGGGTCGGGACGATGCCCGGGGACAGGCAGCCCGGCTGGAGCGCGGGCGGGTGCGGGCTCATTCGCGGACCCGGGAGTGTCCGCAGGACCGTGCTCGTCCGGCTCGTTCGTGCCCGCCAGAACCTCGATCACGGAGAGCCCGATCGGAAGCATCATGACCGCGACCGCCGTGTTGCTGACCCACATGCTCAGGAAGGCCGCCGCAGTCATGAAACCGGCGATCAGCCGGGTCGGACCCGTGCCCGTGACCTCGATGATCGCAAAGGCGATGCGGCGGTGCAGGTCCCACTTCTGCATCGCCTGGGCAATCATGAAGCCGCCCATGAAGAGAAAGATGATCGGGTTCGCGAAGGGCGAGGCCGCGTCCCCGATCGAAGAGACCTCGAGCAGGGGGAGGAGCACGAGGGGGAGGAGTGCAGTCACCGGAATCGGCACCACCTCCGTCACCCACCAGACCGCCATGAGGAGCCCGACCCCCGCCACCCGCCACGCCTCCACCTCCATCCCGGCCGGCGGAGGCGTCACGAGGGTCAGGACGAAGAGGCCCGGCCCGAGCGCACGCCCGACCCAGCGCTTCAATCGAGGGGCTCCAGGCGCAGGCGGAAGGCCGCCTCCCGCTCGACCGCATCTCGGCTCCAGAGCAGGGGGAAGAATTCCCCCGCAGCCCACATCTCGGCCAGGTTGTCGTAGAAGGGGCTCCCCGGCTGGGCCGACTGCCCCGGCGTGTTCACGACGAGCGAGCGGTCCAGGTCGGCAAGGTCGAAGATCTCGCGGAAGGTCGCGCCCGTGGCCGCCACCGTCCCGCTCCCCCCCGAGCGCTCGCGGGGCGCGATGTCGTAGGCCCTCACGAGCGGATGGGGGAAGGTACTCCGGTGCATCCGTCCCCACCGCCACCCCGATGGATCGTCGCCCTGTTCATCCCGCAGCGAGGCCACCCCCTCGGAGAGCGCGGCCTCGGCAAGCTCCCGTGCCTCGGCGGGCGGGGTCGCCGGATTCAGGGCCCGGCCAGGAAGGGCGCGCCGCCAGTGCGTGTAGAGCGCCGCCGCCCGGCTCTCCCGGTCGAAGAAGGCGTCCCACCCCGCGATCTCGGCCCGGAACCCCTCGAGCTCCGGATCTCCCGCCTCCCACCCGGCGAGGAGCACGATCGCCTCGGCGGCCGGCGCCGACCAGGCATCGAGCATGAGCACGCGGGAGTGGTCGACCGTCCAGGGCAGGGGCCCCCCGTCGCCCGGAGCCGGCGCCCCGGCCTCGGCCCCGGTCCGCGGAGCGATCCCCGCCCACCACGCCTCCGGCTCGCTGAAGGCATGCTCGATCCGGTCCCAGCGCCGGTAGGGCGGCCCGCCCTTGAAGTAGAGGGGCGGGTCGTAGCCGGGCGGATGGATGTCATGGTTCGCCGTGGCGATCCATCCCCGCTCGGGGTTGATCTCGGTCGGGAGGTCGTCGCGGAACCCGTCCCACCGGTACTCGCCGGTCCAGGCCGGAACGGGAAGCCGCCCGTGCCACCCGCCGACCCGACGGGGCGAGGCCGCCGCCGCCTGCCAGGCGATGTTCCCATGCACATCCCCGCACACCATGTTCTCGGAGGGAGCCAGGTAGTAGCGCAGCTCCTCGATGAAGGCATGGCAGTCCTCGACCTGGTGCAGCCGGAGCGCACCAAGGTACTCCGCCCCGCCCGGCTCCTGCATCACCGTCGCGACCGCGTACGCGAGCGCGTTCGCCGAGTCGACATGGAAGACCGGGCCGGCCGGCGAGTGCCAGACCTCGTGCTCGACCGGCTCCGCTCCCTGCACCCGGATCGTGTCGAGGTAGCGGGTCATCGGCACCCACCCCCCGTCGCGCCACACCTCGCGCAGGTTCTCCGGGTTCAGCCGCTCGACGAAGACGTCTTCCATGTCCGTCCCGACGATCGTGAGCCCCCACGCCACCCGTCCGTTGTGGCCGATCATGACCCCCGGAAAGGCCGGCTCCGTCGCCCCGGCCGCCGTCCATCCGGGCGCATTCAGGTGCACGATGTAGCGGATCGAGGGGTTCGTCACCTGCCGGTGCGGGTCGTTCGCCACGATCGGAAGGCCGGACTCCGTCAGCGCCCCGCTGATCGTCCAGTTGTTGCTCCCCGGATCGTTCTCGACCGCTCCCTCTTCGGCCTCCCCGTCGCCGCGCAGCCAGGCCTCGTAGCGCTCGAGGATCGGGACCCGCGGACTCCGGCCGCGAAGCCCGTCGAGCGCATCGAGCACCTCCTGGCCCACGAGCCCGTAGTCGATCTCTGCCGGCACATGGAGCGGACGGGGCGGATCCGAGGGCATCCGCCTCGCCGCCTCCTCGGCCCCGAGCGAGGCCACCTGCCGGGCCCGCTGGATCTCGCTGCGTGCCGCCCCCCGCGCCCGCGTCGGAATCCGGAGCGCCGGGGTCGTCGCATCCCAGGGCGTCGGCTCGACGCCCGTCAGCCGGAACTCGACCGGAAGCCCTGCGCCCTCCCCCTCGAGCGCCTCCTCGATGAAGGCGTTCACCCCTGCCGCAAAGGCCTCGAAGATGCGCCTCCCCTCCGGATGGTAGCTCTCGAACTCGGCCGGGTCGTCCCATCCCCGGAAGGCCAGGGTCCGCACCAGCCGGTCATGATCGAGGGCGTCCGGCCCGAGCACCTCCGCGAAGCGCCCCTCCGCATAGCGGCGCCACATCTCCATCTGCCAGAGCCGGTCCTGCGCCTGGACGTAGCCCTGGGCGAAGAAGAGATCGTCGACATTCGACGCATAGATGTGCGGCACCCCCCATCGGTCCCGGATCACCTCGACCTCCTCGGCGAGCCCCTGAAGCGCGACCCGTCCCTCGATCTGGGCGAGCGAAGCCCGCGCGAGGCTCTCGAAGTCCGTGGGCTCGGGGGCCACACCTTCCCCGCACCCCCCAACGAAGAGAAGACCGACAAGGGCCAGGACCACCCGCTGCGAGAGGGGGAGTTGGCGGTGCATGGAGCGCTCCGGAATCGGGGGGGGGCGGGGTGAATCGAGCCAGAGTACCCCTCGCACCCGCCTCCCGCAACCCATCTGCACCCTGCCCGTCGCCGGGCATGGGGCGCCGTCGCGTCAGCCCGGCGCGCACCCTCCGGCGGGCCCCGGGTCCGTTCCGGGAGGAAGCGATCCCCGCGGACTCAGCCCCAGCCGCTCCCTCCACGCCTCGTCGCCGGGCCGGTTCAGCTCCCAGTAGGCGAGGCGCTCCGTCGCAATCAGCTCCGCCGACTCCCCGGTCGAGGTCTCCCAGGAGAGGATCCGGCGCGGGGCGTCGCGCTCGACCCGGAAGACGCGGCGGTAGTCGCCCGCCTCGAGGGTGAAGCGGGTCACCGCGACCTCGGTCCCTGCGTGGTCCCAGGTGCCTTCGTCCCGGATGATGCGGGCCGCGACGGGCTCGGTGCCCCGATGGCCGGTGCGCAGTCGCCAGAGCTCGGGAACGAGTTCGCCCTCCCAGTCGCCCCCATCGGCGAAGGGTCCGTCGAGTTCGCGAAGCTGGATGAGGAGCGCGTCCTCGTAGAGGGTGCCGCGTGCGACTCGGGTCTCGCCCAGGGTCTCGCCCTCGTGTTCGAAGTAGGAGAGCCGGAGCGAACGGAAGCGCCCGGGCGCGGGCCAGACGAGGTGCGAGTAGGCACCGCACCACTCCTGGACGGCGTGGGTGACGCGCACCGGGGTGAAGGGCTCGTCGAACCAGGGCTCCACCGGTGCGAAGATGCTCGTCATGACGGAGTAGGGGTAGATCCCCGTCATGAACTCGACATTCTGGTTCAGCTTGAGCACCTCGACGCGGTTGCGTCCCTCGGCGCCGTCATCCTTGATCCAGCTCCGCCGGTCGTGCGGCTCGGTCACGTAGATGAGGGCGAGCTCGGCGGGGCGCGGGGCCCCGTAGCGGGTGACCGTCATCCGATAGCCGGAGAGCTCGGCCCGGCCATCGCCCCAGGCCTCCCAGAAGGCGTCCGAGGCGCCTGCGCGCGGGTGCTCCCCGAGCCCGGAGAACCGTTCCAGGTCGTCGAAGAGAGGAAGGGTTCCCTCGCCCGCAGGCCACCCGGCGGCGCCCCCGTCGAAGGCGCCGCAACCGGCGAGGAGGAGCGCGACGAGGGTGAGGAGGAGTGTGGGCCGGCGGGGCGCGCGATGCGGCCTGCGTGCGCGCGGGCTCGGGCTCGGGGGGCGCGCGGGCCGGCCGGGCAGGGTGTTCATCCCACCCCGTCCTGGGCGGCGCCGACCTCCCGGTACCAGGTGGCGAAGCGGCGGATGCCCTCCTCGAAGGGGGTCGAGGGGTCGTATCCGAAGAGCTCGCGCGCACGGGAGATGTCGGCCCAGGTCCGCTCCACGTCGCCCGGCTGGGGAGGGAGTGCCTCGATCTCGGGGGTGCAGTCGAAGGCCTCCCCCAGGGTGCGAATCATCTCGGAAAGCCGGACGGTGCGGGACTCGCCCAGGTTCACGATCTCGAAGCTCCCCTTCCCTGCCTCGCGCCGGCTCCAGTGGAGGGCGCCGAGGACGCCCGTGAGGATGTCTTCGTACCAGGTGTAGTCGCGCGCCGTGCTCCCGTCGCCGAAGCGGGGGAGGGGTCGGCCGGAGGTGATCAGGCGCGCGAACTTCCGGATCGCGAGGTCGGGGCGCTGACGGGGGCCGTAGACGGTGAAGAAGCGGAGGGCCACGCAGCTCGTCCCGTGGAGGTGCGCCTGCGCGTGGCAGAGGAGCTCGCCCGAGCGCTTCGTCGAAGCGTAGGGCGAGATCGGCCGGTCGACGGGGTCGTTCTCGCTGAAGGGGACCTTGCGGTTGTTCCCGTAGACCGACGACGAGGAGGCGAAGACGAAGGCGCCGATGCCCCGCTCGCGCGCGAACTCGAGAAGGCGCGCCGTCCCCATCAGGTTCACGTCGGCGTAGAGCACCGGGTCGGCGATGGAGGGGCGCACCCCGGCACGTGCGGCCAGGTGCACGATCGCCTCGATCCCGTCGGGGAGGCTGCCGGCGAGCGCAGGGTCGCGGATGTCGCCCTCGACGAGGGTGAGACGGCGCCCGCCTGCGGCCCGGGCCTCGGCGAGGTTCGCCTCCTTGATCGGGCGCGCGTAGAAGCTGTCGAAGCTGTCGAGGGCGACGACGTCCTCGCGCTCGGCGATGAGGGCGTCGACGAGGTGCGATCCGATGAAGCCGGCGGCTCCGGTGACGAGAATGCTCATGGAGCCCGCAGTCTACACTGCGGCCCCGCAGGGCACCAGCCTGCGGCCGATGGCGAGGACGGACTCGACGAGGAGGTCGAGGTCCTCGTCGCGGGTCCGGTGGTTGCAGAGGCAGACACGCAGGCCGAAGCGCCCGTCGCGCGCGATCGGAGAGGGGACGGCGATGCCCTCCCGGTGCAGTTCGAGGAGGATCTCGAGGTTGAGGGCGTTCAGCGCCTCGTCGGCCGGAGCCGCCTCGGGAACCTCCCAGTCCGGGTGGAGGTCGGCGAGGGGCAGCTCGTTCGGGTCGGCGGCGAAGGATCCCGACCTCGCCCTGTCGGGGCGGTAGCGGAAAGCAACGATGTTCAGGTCGGCCGGGGCGATGAGCTCGAGCTCGGCTTCGGTCCGGACCCGCTCGGCGAGGCGCGCGGCCTGCACGCAGTTGAGCTCGACCGCCTCCCCGATCGCGCGAAGCCCGAAGTGCCGCAGGGTGAACCAGACCTTGAAGGCACGGAAACCCCGACTCAGCTCCGGCCCGAGTTCGCAGGGCCAGAGGTCGCCCCCCGCCGGGCCCTCGTCGAGGGAGGCCAGGTACTCGGCGCGCCCCCCGAAGGCGCTCCGGTGGAGTTCCCCGTCGCGCACGAGCACGCAGCCCGCATCGTAGGGCACGTGGAACCACTTGTGGAAGTCGAAGGCGAGGGAGTCCGCGCGTTCGATCCCGTCGAGGCGGTGGGCGAGTTCGGGCGAGAGTCGAAGCGCCGCACCAAAGGCGGCATCGACATGCATCCAGAGCCCTGTCTCGTCGGCCACCTCCCGGATCCGCTCGAGGTCGTCGAGTGCGCCGCAGGTGACGGAGCCACTCGTGGCCATGACCACGAAGGGGTTCAGCCCTGCAGCTCGGTCCGCGACTGCCTGCCGATGGAGCGCCTCCGGGTCCATCGAGCCGTCCGGTCGCATGGGCACGATGCGGAGTGCGTCGGCCCCGAGCCCGAGGAGGCTGAAGGCATCCCGGATCGAGAGGTGCGCGTCTTCGGTCGCATATCCGACGAGGCGTCCGGCCCCGGGCCCGACGCCCTGTGCCCGGTCTCGCCCTCCCGTGGCCCGGTGCCGCGCGACGGAGAGTCCCACGATCGTCGCCATCGAGGTGCCGCTCACGACGAGCCCCGTCGCCCCTTCCGGGAATCCGAAGAGCTCACGCATCCAGGCAACCACCTGCTCCTCGATCCGGATCGGGGCGTGGTTGCGCCCGCCGGTGTTCGCATTCATGGCTCCGGCCATGAACTCTGCGAGGGCGCCCGCCGGACTCCCTCCCCCCTGGACCCACCCGAAGAAGCGCGGATGCGTGTTCCCGAGTGTGTAGGGCAGGAGGTCCCGGCGCACGGTGCCAAGCACCTCGTCCAGGCCCGCAGGTTCCGTCGGAAGAGGGGCCGCTCTGAGCCGGGCCTCGACCTCCGGGGGGGCCTGGCGCCAGACCGGCCCCCGTCCCTCGCTCCGAAATCGATCGACCATCTCGTCGACGACCCGGTGACAGGACGCGCGAAAGGCCTCCCAGTCGTCGGGATCGAGGGCACCACGCCCCGCGGACGCACCCACGGAGGCGTCGGAGAGAAACTTGATCATGAAGGTCCACCTATGAAGAGACCCGAACGCTCCCTCGGAGGGGCGCCCCGGGTCGAACCACCGAGAATACGAGTGCCCTAATCTACCGGCATCGCGCGCTGCGGGAAGGTGTGCGGCGGGGGTCGGGTCATGGCCGACGACATGCCCCGTGCCCCCCCTGCTCCCCGCCGCGGAGCCGGACTCAGCCGCCCGGAGCCGGGGAACTCGTCACGACGCCCGCGCTCACCGAGATCGTGTCCCGGGGCCAGGCGTCGAAGTCGAAGGGCCAGCTTCCCGTGGCACCGTCGAGGAGGGTCACCCGCTCGATCCCCTCGATGTCGAGAGGCCGGCCCGGCTCGATGGGGGCCCGTTCCGTCGTGCGGTAGAAGAGCGCGCCTCGCTCCGTGTGCGCGAGCACGGTGAAGCGGTCTCCCTCGATGACAAGCGCGGCGCGCTCGTCGAGGCCGACCCCAAAGACCGTGTCGCTGGCGAGTTCCTGCTGCATCCTTGCGAGGAAGACGAGCAGCCGTCCCTCGCGGTTCCGCTCCCGGAAGTGCTGGTCCACGATCCAGCCGGCCAGGGCGGGCTGGCCGAGTGCCGACCGGCTCACGGAGACGCGGGGACCGAAGGGATCCGGGAGCGCCTCGGCCGACGTGACACCCCCGCCCGCGGCATCGAAGGCGAACTCGCCCAGGGCTGCTGCACCCGCGCTCGTGCCCCCGATCCCTCCGCGCATCCCGACGGCCCGGATCGAGTCCTGGAGTTCGGCAGGCCAGACCCCGAGGTAGTTCCACTGGTTGCCCCCGGCAAGCCAGAGGGCGTTCGCGCGCGAGACGTGACAGAGCACGCCCGCTGCCACGCCGGCATCAGGCTCGTTGATCCGAATCGAAGTGACGGCAGCCGGAGGCGGGATGGGGCCGACGCTCGACCTGAAGTAGTTGTTGTAGCTCGTGACACTCCCGCTCGCACGCATCACGAGCACGTCGCCCCCGCCGGCCGCTTCGACAAAGAGCTTCGAGGCCGGGTTCACCTCGGAGGAGCCACCCATGAGCACGATGCGGGGGCTTCCGGCCACCCCTGCTGCCGCACCCGGATCCCCGACGAAGCCATGCTCGACCCCGGACGGGAGGTCCGGGCAGTAGGCCGCGGGGGGCTCGGGCGGAGGAGTGCCCCCGTCCCCGTTTTCGTCGCGGGGACCGGCGGGTTCGGCCGAGGCCGCGCTGCAGGCGGTGGCAAGGAGGAGGGCGGCGGGAAGAAGGCGGCGCTTCATGAAGGCTGGTTCACGGTTGGAGTGTGGCGAGGGAAGGTACCGAGGGAAGGTACCGAGCGAAGGGATCTTGGACGAGGGTCGGCAAGGGAGCGTACCCCTTCTGCCCTTGACCGGGGCGACCCTCACGACCGACCGGCCGTGTCGGCCAGGCGATCGGGCAGCCCCCGGATCGCGTACTCCGCCAGATCGTCGGGGAGCCCCAGGGTGAAGGCGCACTCCCAAACGGTCTCGAAGGCCGAGAGCGCGGGAAAGATGCGGTCGTCCGAGGCCCCCGCGACATGCGGGGTCAGCAGAATCCCGGGCTCCTCCCACAGCGATGATCCCCGTGAGAGGGGTTCATCGGCGAAGACATCGAAGGCAGCGCCGCGCAGGTGACCGCTGCGCACCGCGCGCAGCACGGCCCCCTCGTCGACGACGCCGCCCGCCGAGGCCACGAGGAGAATGCTCCCCGGGGGCATGAGGGAGATCTCCATCTCGCCGAAGGAACCACGCGTCTCGTCCGTGTTCGGGAGCAGGACGAAGACCACGTCGCTCGTCGGCAGGAGGTTGTGAAGCTCGGACGGTGGATACAGTTCGCGGAACCCTTCTGCCAGTGCGCCACGCCGTGCCACCCCGAAGACGTCCAGGTCGAAGGGCCGGGCAAGGAAGGCGAACTCGCTTCCCGCCATCCCTGCGCCGAGCACGGTGACACGCAGATCGACGAGCGAGAGGGCTTCGAGGGGCTTCCACCGGTGGGCTCGGGCATCCCGTCCGTGGCGGTCGAGGTTGCGGGCAAAGTAGAGGAGCGACGCCATGCCCCACTCGGCGACCGATCGGGCCCGGGAGCCCCGGGCATAGGTCAGGAGCGGGTCGCCGGGGAGCGCCGGCCAGCCCTCGGCAGGACGCGGATCCGGCGTGCTCAAGTGCACCCAGCGCCACCCGTCGCCCTGGCCCCGCCCCCTCTCGATCATCGACTCGAGCAGCTTCAGCGCCTCGACGCCTCCCGGTGTGTAGAGGGCCGCTCCACGCCAGGGCTCGGGATCGTCCGACCCGTCACCATGAACGATCCGAACCGGGACCGGTCGGACGATGGCGCGAAACTGGCGCGCCAGTTCCTCGTAGTCGCGTTGCAAATCGGGGTCGGGCGATGGGAGCTGGAGGAGGACCTCGGTCGGGGGCTTGAGGAGCATGCGCGCTCGAGCGTGGGGTGCGTGGATGACGGTGTTCTGGTCCCCGAAGAAGGTAGGTGGGAAGGCGGCCCGGAGCGAGGGGCCCTCAACGTATCCGGGCTCGGGAGTGCCCTTGCATCATCGTCAGCACCCCCGACAGATTCGACCATGCATCCGCTGAAGCTTCCAACAGCAACGCCCGGACGACGCGCCATGACCCGACGATCTGCCCTCGCGTTCCTGGCCATCCTTGCCCTCGCTCCGGCAGGGGTTGTCGCGCAGGAGCAGGGCTTCCACCGGCTTCCGGTCGATGTGCTCGACGTCGTGGCCCCGTCGGAGTGGGTCCAGGGGATCCCGGGGCAGATGTCGATTCGACCGCGCGAGTGCCGGGCGCTTCCGATCGAGTCGGTGCGCCGGCGCATCATCGAGGTCGCGGTGCAGGAGTGGGCCTTCTTCGGATCACCCGTCCTCGACAGAGCGAATGGAGCCCGCCTGCTTCCGCCGGGAACGGTGCGTGCCCCGGACGAGCCCATGTTCGAGTCGAACATGCGGCGCGCCCCGGGACTGAACCCGATCGAGTCGGCGCGCGTGGCCCCGACGATCGCCGGGTACTGGGCCGTCACGCCCGAGGGCCCCGGCATCGTCGCCGAGCAGAACAACCGGTGGAACGGTCGCCAGGGCGTGGCCGCCCGCTGGAACGCCCCCTGGTCGGCCGCCTTCATCTCGTGGGTCATGTGCGAGGGCGGACTGGGCACGAACACACTATTCCGGCGCGCCATCGCCCACCGGAGCTACATCGACCAGGCGATCCGCGCGCGCGACGGCCAGGCCCCCGAGGCCGCCTACGTGGCCTACGACATCGGGGAGCAGCCCGTCGAGCCCGGCGACCTCCTGTGCACCGCGCGCCGCCCCGTCTATCGCAACCTCGCCGAGCGCCGGCGCGAGATGGGCCAGGGCGCGAGCAGCCACTGCGACATCGTCGTCGAGGTCGACGAGGAGGGCCAGCGCATCCTCGCGATCGGAGGCAATGTCCTGCGCTCGGTCAGCCTCAAGGTGCTTCCCGCCCTCCCCGATGCGCGCGGGCACCTGCGTCCGGACGCCACATCCCTCACCTTCTTTGCCCACCTCAAGCTGCGCGCCGACCCGATCGGCCCCACACCCCTCGTGGACAGCGCCATCCTCGCCGCCTTCACCTGCCGGGCAGAAGGCACCCCGCCCTCCCGCACCGCCTTCGTCGCAGACCGCCTCGCCTTCGCGAGCACTCAGGCCGACACACCGACGCAGGGGTGCTGATGGTGCGAGGCGAGGGGCCCCGGCCCCCGGCTACGGCATCCGCGTCACTGTGAGCACGAAGAGATCGGCTGGCGCGAGCGCTCCGCCGTCCGGCCGACGCAGGTTCAGGAGAAGATGCGTGCCCTGCCCGTTCTCCAGCTTCCCGTGGAGGGTCGAGGAGTAGCGGGGTGCCAGATCGATGTCGGCCGAGACGAAGCCTTCCTCGAAGAGAGGCTTCGGCCAGTTCGCGGCGTGCGAGGTGAGCGGTCCAAAGCTGTGAAAGTTCCAGCCGACCAGGTCGCCCGGGGTCCCGAGCGCCCCGCCCGTCGCCACCGCCGCGAGGAACCCGGGGAGGGTCGCCTCGACGCTGACCCCCGTGCCCGCCGCGATCGCCCCGCGGCTCGTGTACCCCTCGTTCATGTAGCGGAAGAAGGCCGCATCCGAGGCGAAGTTCGCCCGACCGTAGGTGTCGGCCAGGTAGCGGTGGTAGAGCCATGCCGCACCGTAGAACCCCCAGCGGTTCGTCGCCGAGCGCCCGAAGAGCGGGTTGTCGGGCTGCGCGAGGAGCCAGGAGTTCGCGCGCGAGACGAGCTGCCACATGCCCTGCGCTCCCTCGCTCCCGTCCCAGAACTCCGCGCCCGCACGGTCGTCGGGCCCGTAGCCGCGCGCGGCACGCGCCGCCATTTCCTTCGCGATCTCGGCCGTGCCCTCCTCGATCCAGGACTGGTTGAACCACCGCGGCCCGTAGGCGGCCCACCCATGACTCGAGATGTGCTTCACCTCGTGCACGAGCGTATGGGGCGAAAGCGAGCGCATGTAGGTGATCTCGGCCTGGTTGCTCCCCGTGCAGACCCCAAGCGGTGAGCCCGGCTGCCGGTTCCCTGGCCGCGGGAATCGGTCGCAGGACGCTACGTACCCCGCCACCCCCTGCGGGAAGAGCGCCTCCCGCACCCAGAGCACGATGAGCCGGCCATTCCCGTCGATGTCGCGCGCCGACACGGACAGCGGGGTCCCGCCGTCATCCTGGAACACCGTGCTGATCGTCCCGTCCGGGCCGAGCCCGCCGAAGGCATTCTCGATCACGGAGTGCCCGTAGGCATCGTAGAAGGCCAGAAACCCGTCGATCTCGGCCTGCGTCAGCTCACCCGCGGCGACCGACACCTCGTCCTGGTAGAAGAGCACATGGTCGCTCACCCCCCGAAGCTGCGCGGTGATCGAGTGCGCCGTGCCCTCGAAGCGCACGAAGAAGTCCTTCTCGGCTTCCGGGGTCGGAAGCGGCCCGTCGCGCGCCTCCGCAGGCCCCAGCTCGACCGGACCGAGCCGCGCATTGAACACCCGCACCTCCTCCTCGCGGAGCGCGACATGGTAGGCCTCCGTGTTCGGGAACCGCACCTCGTCGGAGGAGGGCACCCTCGCCATCGCCTCGTCCAGAGCCTGGCGGGCCGCGAGCGCGGGGGCCGGGTCCTCGGCCGTCGCGACGAGCGCGGGCGAGGGCGGAGGCTCCGCGAAGGCCCCCGGCGCCCCGGCACGCAGCGTCAGGCGGACCCCGCCCGGGACGCTGACCAGGTCGAGCCCCGAGGTTACTTCCGCACGGGGCATGATCCCGACCGTGTAGCGCTGCCCCGTCGCATCGGGAAGGAGTAGCCCGCAGGGCGAGGGTGCCGCGAGCACCGCCGTCTCCCCCGGCGCAAGGTCAGCCACTCCGGGGCAGATCTCTAGGTCGAGGGTCACGCTCGCCTGTCCCCCGCCCGTGGTCGTCGCCACGAACTGCGGCGCGAAAGTCCCGGACTCGGTCGGGGTTCCGGAAAGCGCGCCGCCCGGACTGAGCGCGAGCCCGGCGGGAAGCGTGCCGCTCCCGAGGCTCCAGGTGACCGCAGCGCCCGGCGGATCGGTCTCGGCCTCGAGGTCGAGTGCGACGGCGAAGCCCTCGAAGCCCTGCGGAAGGGAGTCCGTCAGGATCGTCACGCTCGCACCCCCGGGCTCGGCAAAGCTGACCGAGACCGTGCGGCCTTCCGTCATCGTCACCACGCAGGTCGAGCCCGCTCCTGCCCCCGAGCACGCGCCGCCCCACCCCGTGATTTCCCAGCCCAGCGGGGGGGTCGCCAGAAGCGTGACCTCCGTCCCCTCGACGAAGTCCGCTGCGCCGCTCGGATTCGACCCCGAGAGCGCGATCCCCGAGGGGCTCGACACCAGCGTGCCCTCGCCGGTGAGCGATGCGATCAGCGTGTACTCCGGTGGCGGGAGCTCCTCGAAGGTCACCGACACCGTCCGGCTCTCCGTCATCGTCACCACGCAGGTCGAGCCCGCTCCTGCCCCCGAGCACGCGCCGCCCCACCCCGTGATCTCCCACCCGGTCGCGGGTGTCGCCACGAGTGTCACCTCGGTCCCCTCGATGAAGTCCGTCGCGCCGCTCGGACTCGTCCCCGACAGCGCAATCCCCGTCGGGCTCGACACCAGCGTGCCTGCTCCGACTCGACTGGCATCGAGCGAATACTCTTGCGGATCTCCGGGGCCGGCAGGGCCCGAGTCACCACCGCACCCGGAGACGAAGAGGACCGCCACGACCGCTGCAGCGAAGAGCCTCGGAGGGGGGGGAACCCGAAGCAGCATGGGGTTTCTCCAGGATTTGGATGGGACGGCGGCAGCGGCTCACCGAACCGCAGCGCGACCGGACGAACCTAGCTCTCCCCGGCAGATCGTGCAGGGCACGTGCCAGACGCCTCGGGAACCCGCTCTCGCGTGTAGCCGCAGGCCCGCACAACCTCGCGGTCGTCATGTGCGAACTTCACGCCACGGATCTCTTCCGTGCGTTCGTGTCCCTTCCCGGTGATCAGGACGAGGTCGCCAGATCCCGCGGACCCGATCGCATGGCGCAGGGCCGCCTTTCTCCCGCGAATGATCGCCATCGGCTCGGTGACCATCCCGGACCGAATCTGGTCGATGATTCGATCCGGATCTTCGTTGCGAGGGTTCATTTCGGTCAGGACGACGCCGTCTGCCAACCGTGATGCGACCTCGCCGAGGAGTGGCCGACTCCTTGGATCACGCCCGCCACCACTCCCGAAGACGATGAACAGTCGCCCCCCCGGACGCAGATATCCTCGGGCCGACAACAGGAGTCGCTCGTATGCGTCCGGCGTATGTGCAAAGTCGACCACGACCGTCGGGCCGCTGCCCTCGCCTACCGGCCTGAAGACCTCCATGCGGCCCGGCGGCCCCTCGACCCGCGTGAGCGCCTCCAGAGCATCGTCCCGGGAGTGTCCGCGAGCACGCAGCACCCCGTATGCCCCCGCCAGGTTGGCACCGTTGAACGCTCCAATCAATCGGAATCGCCGACGCTCCCCGTCGAGGGTCATCGCGAGTCCGTCGAGCGTGTCGCTCTCGAGACTCCAGGGCACGTCTGGTGTCCCCGGCGGATTCCTCGGCATCCGTGAGGCCCCCGTGCGTGTGCCCCCCACCTGTCCGAAGGTCACGATGCGAGCTCTGGTGTCACGGGCCATGCGCTCCCAGGCCGGATCGTCCCGGTTCAGCACAGCCACCGCTCCGGGCGAGAGCTGCTCGAAGAGCCGTGCCTTCGCGTCGGCATAGCTCTCCAGCGTCCCGTGGTAGTCCATGTGCTCCCGGCTGAGGTTCGTGAACACGCCTACGTCGAACTCGAGTGCTGACGTCCGGTGCTCCTGCAGCGCGTGCGATGACACTTCCATCACGCAAGCTCGGCAGCCCCCCCGCACCATCTCTCGCAGCAGGAACGCGAGGTCGATCGAGTTCGGTGTCGTGAGCCAGGCCGCCGCCGCCCTTTGCCCGGTTCGCACCTCGACCGTACTGAGAAGCCCTGCAGGGGACCCAAGGCGCTCGAGGGCCTCGTGGACGATCCACGCCGTGGTGGTCTTGCCATTCGTGCCCGTGACCCCGATCAGCCCGAGGCGGCGGGAAGGCCGACTGGAAAGGGCGTGTGCGACTCGAGCCAGCCCCCGCCCCGACCATGGCCTTCGCTTGGCGTACCACTCCACTCGCCAGAGGTGCGAGCGCACGACCCGGCCTGTCTTGTCGAGAACCCTTGTCAGCACGGCGCTACCCCCACGCTCCCCCCGATGCCTCTCCACTCGAGACCCGGGTCATCCACCACGCGAACTCCACGGCGTGACCGGTCCGCCGAAGGCGCAACTGGGAGAGCAACCCCGCGAGGAGCACCGCACTCCTCGAAAGGTGTGTGCTCGGGAACCCCCGGCCATGCAGGAGCTCAAGGATTTGCCTGCGCTCGAGGCGGTAGCCGGCGCGCTCCACGACAGCGGCACCCTTCCCCCCGGCTCGACTCCACTGATCCGAGATCTGCGCCCGCGCGGGAGTCGGACAGGGGCGGTGCCCGGGGTACGCCTGCCAGGGCACGGCCCTCACTGCGGGCGGAAAGCAATCGTACCAGGCATTGTAGAAGGCATGCTTGCGCAGGGCGTGGATCGGGATCTCTGCCAGCAGCGACTGGAACGCCGCGTCGAAGAAGGGAAGCTGGAGCTCGAGCCCGTGGCGGTCGATCTCCTCGAAGTGCCCGTCGAGATGACGGCGCTGGTCGTTCAGCATGAGAAAGAGGTGGAACGTGCGCAGGGGGTCGTCCACCGCCAGCCGTTCGAGCTCGCGCACCATGCCCTCGTGCAGAAGTGCCTCCAGCTCCTCTCGTACCGGGCGTCGCAGAATGCGCCTCGGCAGGCGAGGAAGGTACAGACGTGCGGCCTCGTCGAGGTTGCCCCTGCTCATGGCTAGTGCGATCTCGTCCCGGTGGGCCGCGGACCCACCGACGCTGACACTCCCCCCGTCTCCCGACCATGCGATCCGGGGCCGCTCGACCCCGGGATTTTCCCGGCGAGATGGATCGTTCCATGCCTGCGCCAGCATGCGCGACCAGTCGCCGGCCCACAGCGAGACCGGTTTACGGCGAGCCTCCGTTCGATGGAGCGTCCCGACGGCCTTGGCGAACTCGCGCGCATAGACCTCGTCCTGCTGCCCAGGAATGGAGAAATTGAAGGTATGCACCTCCGCACCGAGGTCGCGAAGCAGGGCGACGATGGCGCGGGAGTCCATGCCCCCACTGAGAAAGGCCAGCGTGGCCTGATCTCCTCGCAGCCGCCGGGCGATCGCCTCTTCGAAACGGTCAAGGAGTGTGCGCTGGAACTCCCTCGAGTCAGGAGCGCCCGAGCCAGCCTTCTTCCCGCCGGGCAAGTCGCGGTAGCGATGGATCCGGAAGGCCCCGGAGTCGGCTGCGTACGTCATGACCTCGGCCGGACCAATCCGGCGGATCTCGCGGTAGGGGGTGCGAGCTCCGAGCGGCGTGCGCTTGACCGCAAACTCGAGTGCGCCGAGGAGGTCGAGGCTCCGTCGAAGGCCGGGAAGGGCAAGGAGGAGGCGGAGTGTCGACGAGAAGATCACGCCGTGGTGCCCTTCCCACAGGTAGAGCGGGCGGACCCCAAGGGAGTCACTCGCGAGGAGGAGTTGTTGGCCGTTGGCCGAGAGATGCGCCGCAGCAAAGGTCCCCGTGGCCGACGGCAGTGTCTCGAGCCATGCTCCTCTGGCCGCACTTCGGTGCAGCTCCGCCACATCCACCTCTCGGGGTCGCCAGGCACGGTGGTCCTGGCCCAGGAGGAGTGGTTCACCGCACACTGCGGTCGCCGGGCCTTGCGGCTCGTCAATGAGCGCCGGGCTGGGAAAGGCGCCGAGGTCCACCTTCAGGAGCAGCGAAGCTCCGCGCCGAACCACCTCCGGCGCGTGGGTGGGGTCGCGCGAGATCTCTTCGATCAGGCTGCGCTCGATCTCGGACGGGATCGATGGCCCACCCGGTCTTGGGACGATGCCGGCGACGAGGGTCATCGAGGAGGCGCAAGGAGAGACTCGGTCATAATACGCCGTCCTTCGCAAAGGACGTGCCGGGACCGGCTGTACGACCGGGCAGGGTGCCATCCCGCGGCGCGTCCCGACACACCACCGCGGCCGTGGAGATTGGACATGGAGGCCGATGGCCTGCCTGGCGCTCCCCTTCAGGTGCAGAAGTATCCCATGGCAGGCCCGAGCACGCGCCGGGCCGCCATGCCGATTCCGGGCACTTCGCTCTCCCGGGGGCCCGCGACGTTCAGCCGCCGGACGAAGGCACGCTCCGCCAGCCACCCGCGGAGGGCTCGGGCCGCCTCCCTCTCGCCCACTTCGGCGAGGTCGAGCACGAGGACGGGCCGACCCAGCCCCCGCGCAACCTCAAGCGCCAGCCGCGTTCCGCCCCTGGTCGGACCGCGGGTGATCACCACGAGCGCGTCGGACTCCTCCACGTTCAGCCGGGTGCGCTCGGCGGGGTCGGCCGTCGCCGTCTCACACAGCCCCGCGAAGTGCGAGGGAATGGGCCCGTCCTCGGCCATGCGGCCGGCTGGCACCCACCCGGACACCGGGACCCCGAGGGCGACCCCCACCTCGAGGGCGGCGCGGTCCACCCCCGTCTGCCCTCCGGACACCAGCGTGAGCGTGCCCCGGACCATGCTCAGTCGGGGCAGGTGATCGCCGGTTCGAGCCGGACGCGCACCAGCTGCTCCACATCGAGCGCGTCCCTCTCCCGGAGGAAGGCCCGCTCGAGCGAGAACGCCATCAGCCCCGTTCCGACCGGGAGGGCCAGCGTGCCCATGAAGCACCCATCCGGTGCGAAGAGGTCGAGCACCGGGGGCTGCACCCACCGCGGCGGCCCCTGGCCCGGGGGCAGATTGGCCACCTCGGCCGGGAGCTCCGCCGGCTCCCCGGCCGTGTGCCGCCACACCCCGAGGCTCCCGTCCTGCCCCATCACGATCGAACGGAAGAAGGGTTTCTCGCCCGGCACCTCCGGCGCGGTCCACCGCCACTCCGGGTCCACGTTGCGTGCCTGGGCGAGGATCCGCTCGCGTGCGTCGTCCGCCTCGGCCGGATCGACCAGGGCTCGCTCCGCCTCGCGCTCGATCACCTGGAGGGTATCGCCCTGATCCGTGATCCGGAAGATCTCGTAGCGCTCGCCCGTCCCCGCAACCCACCCCCCGTCGGGATGGCGCACCGCCATCGCGCGCGGGGTGAAGGGGACCGTCGCGTGGAACCCCCGCCTCATCGTCTCGTCAACCACGTGGATCGTCCAGGCCGGGTTCAGGGCGAGCTCCGGCAGACGCAGCGTGTCGGCCCCCGCGCCGTCGGGCGGGATGCGGTGCCAGGCCTCCGTGGCGGCCTGCCCCCCGGGTGCGGGCGGAAGCCGGAAGGGGACGAGCACCGCCCCCGCCCGCTCGACGACCGGAGCACCCATCGCATTCAGCGGGAGTGCCTCGCTTCCGAGCAGGGTGCCCTCGTCCGTGAAGCGGTGGAGCCGGGCCACGGGTCGACCATCGACGACGAGGTAGCCGCCGGCGGGGAGGCGGGCGAGCCCGTTCGGGGCCGTGAACTCGCCCGGGCCCTCGCCCCGCGAGCCGAAGGACCCGAGGTGCCGACCTTCCGCGTCGTAGCGGTGGACCTGGAAGGAGCGCGCATCGAGGACCGCGAAGCTCCCGTCCGGCGCCGCCCTCACCCCGTCGATCGAACCGAAGGCCTCGTGCGGCGGGCCCTCGAGACTCCCGATGCGGAGCTCCTCGTGCATCGAGATCGGTGCGTCGGAAGCGCCCAGATTGCGTACGAACTCGGTTCCCGCCCGTTCATGGCGCTCGACCGCCCAGCTCCCCTCACCCCGGTCGGCCGCTCGATCCGAGGGGTCCCCGGCGCAGGCGACGACCAGCAGGGCTCCTGCGCTCCCAAGCAGCCCTCCAAGAATACGAATCATAATTATGTTTCTGTTTTTGGGGTGGTGAAGAGGCGCTCGCCGGACGGGAGGTCCGAACCCTTGGGAGGCATGACATCGACTGCCTCAGGGCACGCCCGCTGCCCCTCCATGACAAACCCGTAACGCACCCGTCACGGTCAGGTTGCGATGCGCCCGGTCGAGCCCCCGGGGTCTATCGCAGGGGCTAGCTTTTCGGTGTTCCTCCGCAGCCGCCATCCTCCAATATGCCCCTCCCGGCGAGACGATCCATGTCCTTGCGCGCCCTTTCTGTCATCCTGCTTCTGGTCCTTGTGCTCGTCCCGGCCGGCTGCGGGGAAGAGCAGCCCCCTGCCGACCCCCCGAAACTCCTCGTGTACGTGGTCGTCGACCAGTTGCGGGGTGACCTACTCGACCGCTACGACACCGTGTTCACGGCCGGATTTGCCCGCCTTCGCGCCGAAGGGCGTCGCTTCCCGAACGCAACCTTCGACCACGCTCAGACCTCGACCTCACCGGGACACGCCACCGCTTCGACGGGTACGCACCCCCACAGGCACGGGCTTGTCGGGAACAGCTGGGTCGAGCAGGACGACGAAGGGAACTGGGGCTCGGTCTATGCGCTCCGCGACCTCGACTCGCCCATCGTCGGCTTCCCGGACATGGAGGGCCGTGGCCCGGCCAACCTCGACCGCTCCACGATCGGCGAATGGATGCAGTCGGCAACCCCCGGGTCGCGTGTGGTCTCCCTTTCTGCGAAGGACCGTGCCGCCATCGCGATGGCGGGACGCGCCGAGGCCGAGGTCTACTGGATGGAGGAGGCGCTCTCGCGCTTCGTGACCGGAGCCCACTACCGCTCGGACTACCCGGACTGGGTCGAGACCTTCCAGCGCGATGTGCTCCCCGGGATTTGGGCCGACACCGTCTGGACCTCCACCGTCCCGGACTGGGCCCAGAGCCTCTCGCGCCCCGACACCTTCCCATACGAGGGTGACGGCGTGAACACCTACTTCCCGCACCGGGCCTCTCGCGAGGCATCTCTCGAAGACGAGCGCCTCCTGAATCGGTGGCGGGGACGCGGCCCCTGGCCCGACTACGCCGTGCTCGCACTCGCTCAGGAAGCCGTCCTGGCCCTCGAGCTCGGCCAGCGCGACGCGCCAGACCTCATCGCCCTGGCCCTCTCGCAGGCCGATCGAATCGGCCACGACTACGGCCCTCTCTCGCGCGAACAGCTCGACAACCTCGTCCGACTCGACCGCTCGCTCGGTGCCTTTCTGGACTTCCTCGACGAGACCGTCGGGCCCGACGGGTGGGTGCTCGGGCTGACCGCCGACCATGGCGCGATCGAGCTTCCCGAGGCACGGGCCGACCTGGGTCTCTACGGCCGTCGCATCAGTCCGACCGAACTGCGCGAGGTCATCGACCGGGCCGAGGCCGCAGCCGAAGCAGCGGGGTCCGATCCCGTCGAGAGAGCTCGCGCTGCCGCTCGCACCGCGATGGAGGCCGACTGGATCGAAGACGCCTTCGCCTTCCACGACCTCCTGAACGATGGCCCGGCCGATACCATTCAGGCGCTCTTCGCTCACTCCTGGCACGAGGAGCGCCGACTCCCCCCGCTCGGCCACTTCGGCGTCGGAGCCCGGACCGTCGAAGGCGCCTACTCCGGGCGGTATCCCTACGGCACGGGGCATGGGAGCCCGTTCTACTTCGATCGACACGTCCCCTTCATCGTGCGCGCGCCCGGGGTGGAGCCCGGTGCCGATCTCCGGCGCGTCTCGGTCGTCGACCTCGCTCCGACCCTCGCCGCGATCCTGCGCGTCCCCGTTCCGGACGACCTGGACGGGGTCGACTTGCTCGGCAACGAGGGGCGTTAGAAGGGACCGGCCGTCACCACGACGGGGATGGAACTCGCGTGGGGATGGAACCACGATCCCTGCGAGAGCGACCTCGACCAACGCCCCCCAATGGGTCGCGGGTCACCGCATGAGCTTGATCGCAGAGGCGGAGAAAGCCCACGCCTCCGGTGACTCGGTGAGGCAAGGGCTCTCGCCCGGTGCGTGGCTCTTGCGTTCGAGGGTGACCTTTCCATCGGCGTCGAAGGCGGCCAGATAGCTCGCATCCGTGACTGGGAAGTGTCCCTGGGCGGTCTCCGGAACAAGGCAGTAGATCGTTCCGTCGGCCGGCAAGTCCCGCCAGGCGCGGTTCACGCGGCCTCCAGCCTCGACGGGGAAGGAGACGACGATGGGCCCCCAGCTCGGGTGGCGGAAGGCGGGGTGAGCGGTCACGAGCACCTGGTGGGTATCGGCATGCACGTCATGGCGAGCGAGCGCGAAGAAGAGCTGGTGCGTGGCCGAAGAGAAGGTCACATCGTTTCCGTCGAGGACCCACATGCCCTGGGCCGTGCCGGCCACGTCGATCTCCATCGTCCCGCACACGGGCTCGGCGGTCCGACGCTCTTCGCCGCGGCCTGTGCGCGCGAGGAGGAAGTCGCGATGCGCAGGCACGAAGAGGTGCTGCGGGCAGATCGCCCAGCGTGCCTGTGGGTACCGGTGCCCGGCAACATAGTCGAAGCGCACGCGCCGGTCGAAGAGATCGAAGTCGAGGCCGGTCGTGGCCCCGCCAGCCTGGCCGAGCGGCTGCCCCGCGGCGACGGGAATGCGGACCCTCCGCCCGCACGCCTCGAGGGTCTCCGACTCCGTGGAGTACACCTCGCACGACGCCCCTGCCAGATGAGCCTCCAGTTCCGGCTCAAGGACCGCGATGTGCTCGAAATTGCCGAAGATCTCGCGGCACGCCGGCACCTCGAAGCTCAGGCTGTAGTCGACGTGGCCCTCGCGCGTCGGCGAGGCCAGCCACCGACTGCTCTCGATGTGCACGATGTCGATGTCGCCGATCGCCCGCAAAGGGGTCAGGGCAGGGCTCGTGAGCTGGAGTCCGGTCTGTGGCCTCGGCACGATGTCGCCAGGCGGGTTGAACTGGCCAAGCACGAGAAACCAGGAGATCGCCCCGGCATCCACGGGCAGCTCGGTGAAGTAGGGCCCGGGCTCGCAGGGACCGGCATCCGTCGCACTCGAGTCCGAGCAGCCGACCAGCATCCCCGCTCCCACCAGGAGGAAGGCGGCGACACCGCGGCGGCCGGGCCGGAGCGCGAGCGACGCACGGCCCTGCAGCCGCCCATGCGCGATGGACGCTGCGTTGGTGGACTGGACACGTTCCATGGGCAGGGTCTCCAAGGTGGGGTAGTGGAGGTGGGGCGGGGGGAGCGGCGATGTTGGCGGGAGATGGCGGCACAGCGGTGGGGGTGCGCACGATCGTCGGGGCGACTCTCCAAGCGTGAATCGAGGGGGCGGGCGGCGGTTTCGCAAGGGCGCGGTGGGGGGAGACGGGCTTGCTTCGGGGGATGGGTGTCCTTCGGGGCCTGAGGGCTCGTCGAGCGGGCCGGGCTCCGCGCCCACTACCGCGAAGTGGCCCTTCTTTGCGCCGCCGGCCGCGGGGGATCGGCGACAACGTCTGCCCAAGTTCGCTGGGAGAGCCAACTGCAGACGTTAACCCCCGAATA
>SLDT01000076.1 GCA_007125125.1 Gemmatimonadota bacterium
GAGGGCCCGTGCCACCTCCCCGTCCCGCCCCGCGCCGACGAGGCCGGAGGCCCCCTCGCCCCGGGCCACGGCCTCCCCCCCCGCATCAGCGAGGGCGAAGCGGAGGCGGGTGCCCCCGCCGTCTGCGCCGGCGACGAAGCCTTCCTCCCGACCCGCGGTGCCCCCCGCGGGACGTGTGCCCGCGGCGGGGGTCATGCGCGCAGGAGGCGGCTCGCGAGGGCCCCCGTTCCCATCGTGACGAAGGTTCCGACGAAGACGAACCAGGGCCAGCCGAGGACTCCGCCCCCGAAGATCCAGATCGAAGTGACGGTGAGGATCCCGAGGGCGATCCCGAGGATGACCCCCTTCTGGTGCGCACGGGTGTCGAAGAGGGCGAGGGCGAAGGCGCCGAGGAGCCCTCCGTAGACGAGGGAGGCGATCGTGAGGGCGACCTCGACGGCGGTCGAGTCCGCGCTCATCGGGATGTAGAGGATCGCGGTCCCGATGAGGAGGATCGCCCAGACGAGGGAGAAGACCCGCCCCGCCTTCAACGTCCGGAAGTCATCGTCCTTGACCCCCGCCAGGGGCGCCCAGAAGTCGTAGGCCGAGGCCGAGGCGAGGGAGTTGATCGAGGAGGAGAGCGAGGACATCGCGGCGGCGAAGACCCCCGCGATGAGGAGCCCCACGATCCCGACGGGGAGCTCCTCGATGATGAAGGTCGCGAAGATCGCGTCGGCGAGCTCGAAGGGGCGCCCCTCGTAGAAGGCCCAGAGCCCGATCCCGAGGACCAGGAAGATCGCGAACTGGACGACGACGACGAAGCCGCTCCCGACGAGGGCCTTGCGCGAGGCGCTCAGGTCGCGGCAGGTGAGGAGCCGCTGCACGATGAGCTGGTCGGTCCCGTGCGAGGCCATCGAGAGGAAGCCTCCTCCGAGGAGCCCCGCCCAGAAGGTGTAGGCCACCGCCGGGTCGGTCGAGAAGTTGAAGAGCTCGAGCTTGCCCGCCGCGGCCGCACTCTCGAGCGCCCCGCCCCAGCCCCCGGGGATCACGAGCTGGAGCACGAAGATCGCGCAGGCCGCGCCCACGAGGTAGAGCCCCATCTGGAGGGCGTCGACCCAGACCACGGCGCGGATTCCCCCGAAGTAGGTGTAGACCACGGTCAGCACCCCGATCACCGCGATCGAGACGGCGTAGGGCCAGCCGGTGATGAGCGCGAGGGGAATCGCGGTCGCGAAGAGCCGCACCGAGTCGGCGAGGAGCCGGGTGACCATGAAGATCCCCGAGGTGAAGCGGCGGGTCCCCGTCCCGAAGCGCCGCTCGAGGAGCGCGTAGGCGGTGGCCAGCTCCCCGCGGTAGTAGCCCGGCAGGAGGAAGGCCGCCACGACGATCCGCCCCACCAGGTATCCGAGGGTGAGCTGGAGAAAGCCGAGGTTCCCGAGGTAGGCGACCCCCGGAATCGAGAGAAAGGTGAGGGTGCTCGTCTCCGTCGCGACGACGGAGAGGCAGACCGCCCAGGCGGGAAGCTCGCGGTTCCCCAGGAAGTAGTCCGCCCCGGTCTTCTGGTGCCGCCCGAGCCAGGCGCCCCACGCGGTGACCCCGAGGAGGTAGACCAGGAGAACCGTGATGTCGATCGTCGAGATCGCGCTCATCGGTCGCCTCCCCCCCCGGGGGAGGCCGGGTCACGCGGGGGCACGGGCCGGTCGACGATCGCTCCCGCCACCGCGTCGTGCACCGCGCGCCGGAAGGGGATGTGCCGGGTGTTCTCGCGCGTCGGGTTCACCCGGTTCGTGAGAATCACGACCCAGAGGTCGAGCTCCGGATCGATCCAGATCGAGGTCCCCGTGAAGCCGGTGTGCCCGAAGGACGAGGCCGAGAAGTAGTCCCCGGCCGAGGAGCGGCCCGAGGGGGTGTCCCAGCCGAGGGCGCGGGACGACTCGGGCGCGGCGCGGCGGGTCCAGCGGGCGAGGCGGTCGGCCTCGAGGAGCCGCAGCTCGCCCGTTCGCCCCTGCACGCAGGGCACCCCGGAGGAGGGCTCGTGCGCGCACCGCTCGATCGCGCCACCTCCCGCGAGGAGCCGGGCCAGGACCGCCAGGTCGGCCGCGGTCGAGAAGAGGCCGGCGTGGCCCGCCACCCCTCCGGCCGCGTACGCGTTCTCGTCGTGGACCTCTCCATACATGTGGCGCTGCCTCCCTTCGGGGTCGAGTTCGGTCGGAGCGGTCCGGGGTCGGAGGGTCTCCGGGGGGTTGAAGCGGGTGTCCGGCATCCCGAGGGGCGCGAAGACCCGGCTCTCGACCACCCGCTCGAAGCGGTCCCGCCCCGCCGCCTCGACGACCCAGGCGAGGGTCAGGAAGCCGACGTCGGAGTAGACCGTGGCCTCGCCCGGATCCCGCTCGAGGGAGAGGTCGCGCACCGCCTCGCGAAAGGCCTCGTCACCCTCGAGCTCGGCGTGGAAGGGCCTCCAGGCCGGGAGCCCGCTCCGGTGCAGGAGGAGGTCGCGCACCGTGACCCCGGCCTTGCGCGGATCGCCCCGGTCAAAGTCGGGGAACCAGCGCACCACGGGGTCGTCGAGGTCGATCCAGCCGATTTCCTCGAGCGTCTTGAGGGCGGTCGTGGTCGCGAGCACCTTCGTGAGGGAGGCGAGGTCGTAGAGGGTGTGCGGGGTCACGAGGGGGCTCGCCGGATCCCAGTCCGTGTGCCCGTAGCCGCGCAGCCGCACGAGCCTGTCTCCCCGTCCGACCGCGAGCGCCACCCCGGGGGCCACGGAGTCCGCGATCGCCCGCTCGATGTAGCGGTCGAGGGCCTCGAGCGCCCCCGCATCCATCCCGACCCCCGCCGGATCGGCCTCGAGGGGCGAGCGCACGAGTCCGAGCCAGTCCAGGGGGAGGGGTGCCCCGGCCGCGGGCGGGGGTCCGAGGTCGGCCGGCGGAAGGGGGTCGCCCGGCTCCACCTCCGGGGGCTCCTCCTCGTCCTCGTCGCGCCGCAGGAGGCCCGCTTCGTCCAGGGCATCGCCCCGGCGCAGCTCGCGCGCCGCGATCACGGGGTCGGCCGGGCGCGTGATCCCCTCGCCCCGCTGGTGCAGGGGGGGAATCGAGATCGGGAGCCGCGCCCCGATCGGCGCCGCCCCCGCCACCGCCCGCGCCGCCGCCCGCTGGCTCACCTCCCGGTCGCCCCAGGCCACGAGGTAGCTCCCCGCCTCCGGGAGCGCGTTCAGGAGGTAGGGGTTCCCGAAGGAGAGGAGGGCGAGCGGGATCCCTCCCGCCTCGAGGGAGGCCGCGAACTCCCTCAGTTCGGGAGGAAGGGCTACCGAACCCGCCCCAGCCCTC
>SLDT01000005.1 GCA_007125125.1 Gemmatimonadota bacterium
GCGGTTCGTCGAAGACATAGCCGTGGCTACGTCGAGGCGAACCAACGACCGAGGCGGCCCCGTTCCGCCCCAACCCTAAGGGCGATGGGGGGTTGCGGCCCTGGATCGGCGTTGGAGCGCCGCACCAGGACCGCAACCCCCCTTCGCGGGGGCCGCTGTACTTCTTCAACAGCCTTCTAGCCCGAAGAGCGCCTCCGGGCCCTCCTCCCGCGCGAGCGCCAGGAAGACCCACACGCTCCCCTGGTAGCTCGCAATCCCCTCGCGCACCCCGTGGGCCCGAAGCATCGCATGATTCACGCTCTGCCCCACGCTGCGCGTCCACCCCCGCGCCACGGACCAGTACTCGGCCCGGTACGCGTCATCGCGACGCACCCCCGCGATCCGCTCCTCGGCCAGCGCCGAGGCCGCCCCCCGGTCGACCCGCCGCAGCGCCGACAGGAGCTGGTCACGGAGGAAGAGATACGCGGCATACCGAACCCGCGGATCCTCAGCCTCGCGGGCCACGAGGAAGGCCAGGGTGTTCGCGTCGGCCTCCGAGGCGAAGCCCCGCTGGTGCGCCATCTCATGGGCCATGTCGCGCGGGAGGCTCGCCCCCGGGAGGTCCCGCACGAGCAGCGCCTCCCCGGTGAAGGGAAAGTACATTCCCGCGACCCCGAAGCGCCGGAACACCGCACCGGTCCAGAAGGGCTTCGGCATCCCGTGCGCGCGCGCCACCCGCTCCGGGATCCCCGGGCGCTCGGCGAGCCGGGCCCACCCCGCCTCGAGCTCGCGGGCCACCTCGTCCCAGGGAGGTGCCGCCGTCGGCTCTCCCGCATCGGCGCTCCCATGGATCTCGAGGTAGAGGGCGTTCACCGCATGGACCGCCTGCCGCGCGAGGGGCTCGATCTCGGCCACATCAGCGCGCCCCGACGGGTCGATCCCGAGGCGCTCGGCCAGGTCAGGGCGGGGGTACTGGATGCCCCAGAGCAGGAAGAAGAGGGCGAGGAGCACCCCGAGGTCCTGCCCAAGGCGAAGCCCCCCCGCGAGGGCGGCCCGGCGCGGGGTGAGGTCGCCCCGCCGGAGTGCCTTCTGCCCGATGACGAGGCCGTGCACCTGCCGCCCCAGGACGACGAGTACGACGACCTCGGCGAGGGAGAAGGGGACGGGCGAGGTGGCCAGCGAGAGTGAGCGCACGAGCCCGGGGAGGGGGCCGCTCCCGGCGAGTCCTTCGGCGAGCGAGGGATGGCGCGCGAGGAGCGCGTACCCGCCGAGGGCGGCGAGCCCGAGCCCGATCCCGGCCAGGCGACGGCCGAGTGGAAGCTCAGCCCGGTCCTGCACCGGCTCCGGGCATGGCGCGGTACCACTCGACCCAGTCGTCGCGGCGGGGGGCCGGGACGGGTCGGCGCTCGGCCATGAAGGCCTCGATCTCCTCGACCTCGCGCGGGACCGGGGAGATCCACTCGAGTCCGGTCTCCGTCACGATGTAGTCGTCCTCGATCCGGACCCCGATCCCGGCGTAGCGCTCGAAGGCGGCGCCTACCGCCTCGCGGAGGGCCCGGTTGCGCGGGGTGTCCGGAACGACCTCGGTGAAGAGGTTCGGACGCACGTAGATCCCGGGCTCGATCGTGAAGGCCACCCCCGGCTCGAGCACGTTCGGCCAGGGGTCGTGGACATCGAGGCCGATCCCGTGGCCGAGCCCGTGCATGTAGAAGAGCCGGAGCTGGGGAACCTGCTGCCCGCCGGGCCCCTCGTAGGTCGCCCCGACCCCCTCGATCAGTCCGAGGCGTGCGAGCCCCTCCTCGAGCACGCGCGCGGCCTCCTGGTTCAGCCGGGCCACGGGGACTCCCGGGCGCGCGAGGGCCTCGGCGGCGGCCTGCGCATCGCGCACGAGCTGGTAGATCTCGCGCTGCGCCTCGGTGAAGCGGCCATTCACCGGAACGGTGCGGGTGATGTCGGCGGCGTAGCCCTGGAAGCTCGCCCCGATGTCGACGACGATGACGTCCCCGTCTTCCATGAAGCGGTCGTTCGTGTTGTAGTGCAGGATCGTCGAGTTCGGGCCCGATCCCACGATGCTCGCGAAGGCGGGGCGTTCGGAGCCATAGCGCCGGAAGGTGTGCTCGATCAGCGCCTGGAGCTCGAACTCGTTCATCCCGGGGGCGATCGTGCTCATCATCTCGAGGTGCGCGGCCGAGGTGATCGCCGTCGTCATCCGGAGGAGGTCGAGCTCGGCCGGGGACTTCACCCCGCGGAGCTCCGCAACCGCGCCATTCGCCGGGGTCGCCGTGACTCCGGCGTGCTCCTCGAGGAGGGCATCGACGCGCTGCGTCACATCGTTTCGCATCGCCGTGCGCGGCTGCCAGGGGCCGATCACATGCACCCGCGGCGAGGCACTCCCCTCGAGGAACTCCCCGAAGGCCCGGGAGAGCTCGCCCACCGGGCGCCCTTCGATCCCGGTCGCGGCGCGCGCTCCGTCCGGACCCACGCGGTACCCCTCCCAGGTCTCCTGCGAGGGGCTGCGGGGGTTCACGAAGAGGGTCTCGGCGAGGACCCTTCCGCCCGCGACCTGCATCAGGAGGGCCGCATTCGTCTCGGTGAAGCCGGTGAGGTAGCGGAAGGGAGAGTTCTGGAAGAAGGGGATGTAGTCCTGCGGGGGGGCGGCGCTTCCCATCGCGAGGACGACCCCGTCCTCGACGAGTGCGGCGAGTGCGGCCCGGCGCTCCGCGTACTCCTCGTTCGAGACGGGGGCGACGGAGGCCGGCCCGAGGAGCGCCGGATCGGTGACCGCATCACCCGGCGCCCGCTCGGCCGCGCCCTGTGCAAGCGCCGGAGCCGGGAAGAAGGCACCCCCAGCCAGGAGCGCACCCGCCAGGGCGACCCGCCCGACGAGCGCCCTCACGCAGACGCCCCGCGCGACCAGGGTCCTCGCGCACACGCCCCGCGCGCGCCTGCGGTCGATGCCGCGCCTCATTCGGGGATCCACCGTTCGTTCGCGGTTCCGAAGGCGAAGCCCGGACGGGGACCGCCCGAGACCACGTAGATCGCGCCCCCGGCCGCCGCCGCGCCGAGTCCGTGGCGCGCGCTCGGCATCGGATCGATCGCCTCCCAGCGGTCGTCGCCGAGGTGGTAGCGCTCGGCCTCCTCGAAGGTGCCCTGCGCCCCGGGGTCGAAGGTCTCGCCCCCGAAGACGTACATCCAGCCATCGAGCACCGCCGAGGCCACCCCGCTGCGCCCGGTGGGAAGGGGTGCGCCCGTGCTCCAGCTGTCGGTCGCGGGATCGTAGATCTCGGTCGTGGTCATCGTGAAGTCGCGTCCGGCGCGCCCCGCGGTGACGACGACGCGGCCGTCGACCGCCTGCGCGGTGTGGTGGTTGCGGGCGGTGGGCATCGGCGCCCTCCGCTCCCATCGGTCCTCGGCAGGGTGATACACCTCGTGGGTCCCGACCGATGCGTCGGGGGAGTCGGTCGTGTGTTCATGGTCGTGGAGCGCGTCCTTGTCGGCCACCGTTCCCCCGACGGTGTGGATGCGCCCGTCGACGGCCGCCCATGCGAGGGCGCCCCGCGGGGTGGGCATCGGCTCACCCTGGCTCCAGCTCCCGGTGTCGGGGTCGTAGATGTGCACGTCGCCCCTCGGTTCGAAGCTGGCCTCCACGTAGCCCCCGATCAGATAGAGGCGCCCGTCGAGCGCAACGAGGGCCGCGTGGTGGGTGCCGCCGGGGATCTCCCCCTCGTCGGTCCACTCCCCCTCGACCACGTCATAGGCCCAGAGCGTCGTGGGTGTCCTGGGGCGGGCGCCCTCGACCCCCTCCTCCGGCGCGACGAAGCCCCCGAGGAGATAGACCCGGTGCCCGATCGCGGCGACACTCACCTCGGTCCGGGGCTCGGGCACCGGTGTGAGGGAGGTCCACCCGGTCTGCCCCTCGGCGCGCGCCATCTGGACGACGACCGCCGCCGCGTCCTCCTCGAGCTCGGGGGGCTCGCCGCAGCCCGCGAGGAGGGCCACGAGCGCAAGGGCGCCCCAGCTCCGGAGGCTCCGGAGGGGCGGGTAGCCGGATGGGGTCGGTCGGTCGGTAGGCCTGTGCATCCTCGGTCTCCTCGCTGCAGGGATCGATGGGGCGAGGCAGGGCGGGGGGTGGGGCCGGGGCCGAAGGCGCCCGGCGCACCGCCCCCTGCCGTGCACTTCACCCTACCCGGGCAGGAGGGCGGTGGTCCGTTCTTCGGAGCGCGCACCTCGGCCGGAAGGGGACGCTCGGTCGGCCGGTTCGGGGCGCGGGAGCCGCCGGCCCGCGCCCGCGTCCGAACCCGCCGGGAGGCCCCGGTGTATCAGCCCCTCGTTTCCCGTCGCGCTCCCGATCCCCATCCCCGACGGGCACCCCTCCGCAGCCGGGGGGGCGCCCCGCACCGGACGACTCTCGCCCGCCATGCCCCAGACCCCGAAGATCGAGACCCCGAAGATCGAGACCCCGAAGATCGAGACCCCGAAGCTCGCCCCGCGCCGCCGCGCCCCCCTTGTCGCACTCGTCCCTGCCCTCGCGCTCCTGATCGCCGGCGGGGCGCTCCTCGCCCGCGACGGGATCGCGACCCTCGGCGCCCTCCCGGCGCCGGCCGAGGCTGAGACACCCGCCCAGGCCGCGGTCCAGGCCGACGCCGCGACACCGGCCGGGCTCGCCCTTCCCGCTGCCCTCGACACCCTCGAGACCCGCATCGACCGGGCCGAGCTCCTGCGCACTCTCTCGATCCTCGCCCACGACTCGATGGAAGGAAGACAGACGGGCACCGAGGGGGGTGAGCGCGCGCGACGCTTCCTCCTGCTGGCCTTCGACGAGCGGGAGCTCGCCCCCGTGGCCGGCACGCGCTCGCAGGAGTTCAGCTTCACCCCGCGGGGGCGCGACATCACGCTCAGCGGGCTGAATGTCATGGGGATGGTCGAGGGGCGGGTGCACCCCGAGCACTACATCATCGTGACCGCGCACTACGACCACCTCGGGGTGCGGGGTGACGACATTTTCAACGGGGCCGATGACAACGCGTCGGGGACCGCGGCGATCCTCCACCTGGCGGAGTGGTTCCGCGAGAACCCCCCGCGCCACTCGATCATCTTCGCCGCCCTCGATGCGGAGGAAATGGGGCTTCAGGGTGCCCGCGCCTTCGTCGACCACCCCCCCGTTCCCCTCGAGCGGCTCGTCATGAATGTGAACCTGGACATGATCAGCCGGAGCGAGGTGGGGGAGCTCTACGCGGCGGGCACGTACCACTATCCCTTCCTCACGCCCCTCGTCGAGGAGGTCGCGCGCGACGCCCGCATCACCCTCCTGATGGGGCATGACTCGCCCGACCTCCCGCCGGGCGACGACTGGACGATGGCCTCGGACCACGGGCCCTTCCACCAGCGCGGGATCCCCTTCATCTACTTCGGGAACGAGGACCACCCCGGGTACCATCACCCGAGCGACACCTTCGAGAACATCACCCCGGGCTTTTATCACGGGGCGGTCGAGACGATCCTCGACTTCATCCTCGTCGCCGACCGCGAGGGCGAGCGCATCCTCGCCGCAAGGGAAGGCACCGGGGGCTGAGCCCCCCGCGCGCGCCCGCCCCCTTCGCCCGCCACCTCCCGCAGTCCGGAGGAAGGCACCCCGGGCGCCGGCCGGCTGCGGGGCGGGCCCCCCGCGGCCGGGGGCCCTACCGTTCGCGGGTGTAGAGGAGGTTGCGCACACGCCCCGCGTCGAGGCGGAGCGCCACCGGCTCGCCCTCCTCGATCTCGAAGTCGAGTGTCCAGTTCCCCTGGCTGAAGCGATCGCCCCGCACGAGATCGAGGGTCGCCCCGTCCGCGTTCGGGGTCCGGCGGATCCGGAGCTCGGAGCCGGTCCAGACGATCTCGATCGTGGCGCCGACCTCCGGGCTGTGGTAGCGCCCGGCGTAGGCGCGCAGGGGAGCCGAGGGCGGGGGCGGGTCGTCGCGCGTGGCCTGCGTGCCCTGGGCCGCGCCCCCCGTGCCGGACCCGGCGGCCGACCCCTGGGCGCTCCCCGTTGTCGGGGCGGGGCCGAGGAGCGCGCGTGCGACGCGGCGGGTGAGGGGGCCGGGGTTGATGCCCCCGAGGTTGCAGAGCGCCACCACGGCGAGGTCGTCGTCCCGGTAGCGCACGTAGTCGGCGCGGAAGCCCATGAAGCTCCCCCCGTGACCGAGGATCCGCCGGCCCTGGTCCGTGCCGAGCTGCACCCCTGCCCCGTACGTCAGGGTGTCGCCGTTCGAGAGCACGCCGGGGGTGAGCATCAGCTCGAGGAAGGCCTCGCCCCCGAGTTCGCCCGTCGCGAAGTTCCGGTCCCAGTGGGCCATGTCCTCGAGGGTCGTGTAGAGCCCCCCGGCACCCGACTTGTCGAAGTTCCCGAGGTAGGTCTGGCGGAAGCCGGCGTTCGCGCTCCCCCCGTAGCTCATCGCGCGGCGGGCGACGATGCGCTCCCGATCCTGGTGAAAGTGGGTGTCGTTCATCCCGAGGGGCTCGAAGATCAGCTCGCGGGCGGCCTCGTCGAGGCGCTGCCCCGTGCTCCGCTCGATCGCTGTCGTGATCAGGTAGTAGCCCCCGTTCGAGTAGAGGTAGGCCGAGCCGGGCTCGTGGTTCAGCTCGACCTGGCGGGCGATGAGCTCGAGGTACTCCTCGTCGGTCCAGGCGTCGGTGGTGCGTCCCCCCGAGAGGCCGATGAGCCCGTAGATGTCGCGGACGCCGGCGGTGTGGCTGATGAGCTGACGCAGGGTGACGGCCGGCTCGTAGGGCGGGAGCTCCGGGATCCAGGTGCGGACGTCGGCATCGAGGTCGAGGGTGCCGTTCAGGTGCAGGAGCACGGCCGTGGCGGCGGCGAACTGCTTCGAGATCGAGCCCGAGTAGAAGACGGTCGTCCGGTCGATCGGGATGCCCCAGTCCAGGTTCGCCTCGCCGTAGCCCCGGTCGAGGACGAGCTCGCCCCCGCGATAGACCCCGACCGCGCACCCCGGGGAGCCCTCCCGGTCCCAGGTCTCGAAGATCGAGTCGATCGAGGCCGCCTCGATCGGGAGCTGCGCCTCGAGCGCGTCCTGCTGGACGAGGAAGGCGGCGAGGGCGAGGGGGACGAGGAGGGCGAGCCGTCGATCGTATGACATGGGACGAGCACCTGCGATGGGGCCATGGACGTGTGAAGGGAGATGCAGGGCCAACGTACGAGGCGGGGTCGCCCCCGGCAACCGAACCCCTCCGGCCCCTTCGCGTGTAGTACTCCGAGCACTGCAGCGGTCGGGGAGTCCGTCCCGGCGGCTGGACCCGCACACCCGAACGCACGAGCAACGATGCACTGGCCGATGAAGCGAGTGGGACTGCTTGCCCTTGGTGCCTTCTTCCTGACCGCGTGCGCCTCGACGCCCGAGCGCGTCGAGTCCCCCGGCGTGGAGCCGGAGGGGGCGATGGACGTGGAGCTCGAGGCGGGCCTCCCGGTCGAGCGCCCCGCGGGGCTCGCGCAGGCAGCGCGGGACCACGGGCTCATCGAGCTCGAGGTCGTGGGACAGCCGCCCTACACCGAGGCCGACGTCCACTTCATGCAGATGATGATCGTGCACCACGAACAGGCGCTCGAGATGGCCGAGATGGCGCCGGAGCGAAGCGCGCGCGATGACGTGAAGCTCCTGGCCGAGCGCATTCGGATGGCGCAGGCCGACGAGATCGCCTTCATGCAGCACTGGCTCCGGGCCCGGGGCCACGAGGCACCCGGGGTGGACCGGACCGGACTGGACCCGGACCACGCGGCGCATCACGACCATGCCGCGCACCAGGACCATGCGGCTCACCGGGACCATGCGGCCCACCACGATGACCACGCCGACATGCCGGGGATGCTGTCGCCCGAGCAGTTGGAAGCGCTGGCCGCAGCCTCGGGCGAGGCCTTCGACCGGATGTTCCTCGAGTTCATGATCTTTCACCACGAGGGCGCGCTCGTTATGGTGCATGAGCTCTTCGAGGCTCCGGGCGCGGGGCAGGAGGGGATGATTGCCCCTCTTGCCATGCACATCGAATCCGACCAGACGATCGAGATCGAGCGGATGCGCCGGATGCTGGAGCGGGGCGGTTCCTGACGGAGCTCGTGCCCCCATTGGACCAACCACCCACTGAACAGAGGCAGGAGATGATCGAGTCGATCACATCGATGGCCGGTGCGCGCCTGCGCGCCTCCGGCGGAATCGGGCTCGCCCTCGCGGCGGCGGCCCTCATGCTCTTCGCGGGGGCGCTCGACGCCCAGGCGCCCCATCAGACCCCGGCCGACGACCCGCGCGTCGGGCTCGGTGCGGGCTGGCTCGACGCGGAAGAGGCGGCTTGGAACATGGAAATCATGGCGACACTCCCGCGACCGCCCGGTTTCTTCGACTCCGAGAACCTCGGAAACCTGAACCTGGCGAACTCGGACCTCGCCTTCCGGGACAACCTCCTCTTCGTGGGCAACTTCCACGGGTTCATGATCTACGACATCTCGAACCCGTCGAATCCGATCCTGCGGACCTCCTTCATCTGTCCGGGGGGCCAGGGTGACCTGTCGGTGTACGGCAATCTGCTCTTCATGTCGGTCGAGCAGGGGCGGGGCCGGATCGACTGCGGGACGCAGGGCACGAGCGGCCCGGTTGACGCGGAGCGGTTCCGCGGCGTGCGGATCTTCGACATCAGCAACCTTGACAGCCCGCGTCAGATCGCGGCCGTGCAGACCTGCCGGGGCTCGCACACCCATTCCCTCGTGAAGCACCCGGGCGACGACAACAACCTCTATGTCTACGTCTCGGGCTCGGCCGGGGTTCGGCCGGCGGCCGAGCTGGCGGGGTGCTCGGGGGCGAGCCCGGACGAGGATCCCGATGCGACCTCCCTCTTCAGGATCGAGATCATCGAGGTCCCCCTCCACCTGCCCGCTGCTGCCCGGGTGGTGAACGCCCCCCGGGTCTTCGCGGACCAGGCGACGGGGCGCGTCGACGGGCTCTGGCCCGGCGGGGTCCATGGCGAGGACACGCAGCGCTCCGCGCAGACGAACCACTGCCACGACATCACGACCTTCCCGGCGATCGGGCTCGCGGCCGGAGCCTGCTCCGGGAACGGGATCCTCTTCGACATCTCGGACCCGGTGAACCCGGAGCGCATCCACGAGGTCATCGACACGAACTTCGCATACTGGCACAGCGCCACCTTCAACAACGACGGGACGACCGTGATCTTCACGGACGAGTGGGGGGGCGGGACCTCGCCCCGCTGCCGCGCCGAGGATCGCCCGGAGTGGGGCGCGAACGCGATCTTCCGGATCGTCGATGGCGAGATGGAGTTCGCGAGCTACTTCAAGATCCCCGCCGCCCAGACCGCCCAGGAGAACTGCGTGGCCCACAACGGGTCGCTCGTGCCCGTGCCCGGACGTGACATCAAGGTTCAGGCCTGGTACCAGGGCGGGGTCTCGGTCTTCGACTTCACCGATCCGGCGAACCCCGTCGAGATCGCCTTCTTCGATCGGGGTCCGATCGACGCCGAGCGGCTCGTGACCGGCGGGTACTGGTCGACCTACTGGTACAACGGGGCGATCTACGGCTCCGAGATCGCGCGCGGGCTCGACGTACTCCGCCTCACTCCGAGCGAGTACCTCACGCAGAACGAGATCGACGCGGCGAACCTCGTGCGCTGGGACAAGTTCAACCCCCAGCACCAGCCGAAGATGACCTGGCCTGCCGCCTTCCCCGTGGCCCGTGCCTACCTCGACCAGCTCGAGCGCTCGGGCGCGGTGGCGAGCGCCGAGGCCATGGAGCTGCGCACCGTGATGGCGCGCGCCGAGCAGGCAGGCGGGGTCGACCGGGGTGCAGCCCTCGACGCGCTGGCCGCGGCCGCCGCTCCCCTTGCCGAGCGTGCGGGCACGGCCGAAGGAATCGACGCCACCCGCTTCGAAAACCTCGCGGAGACGATCGAGGCGCTTGCCGCCTCGCTCCGCTGAGCCGACCTTAGGGGGCCGGCCGCGCGTCGGCCCCCGCATCCGATGGCGCTCGTCGCTTCGGACGCGGCGGCGTGCCCCCTCGCGGGGTGCGCCGCCGCCGTCGTTTCCGGATGCCCTCACCCACAGACCACGAACCGCCACAAAGGCAGAGCCAGCCCATGATCGACGGACGCACCTCGGCCCCCCTCCCCATCAACGAACCGGTCCTCTCCTACGCTCCGGGCTCGCCCGAGCGCGCCTCCCTCGAGGCCACCCTCAGGCGCATGGAGAAGGAGACCGCCGAGGCACCCCTCGTGATCGGGGGCGAGGAGCGCAAGGGCGAGGGCACCTTCGGCCAGGTCTCGCCGCACCGACACGCGCTGCGCATCGCCGAGGTCCAGTCCGCCGGCCGCGAGCAGGTCGAGGACGCCGTCAAGGCCGCGCTCGACGCGGCCGCCGAATGGGCCGCCACCCCCCTGCAGGAGCGAGCCGCCATCTTCCTCAAGATGGCCGACCTCATCTCCGGCCCCTGGCGCGACCGGCTGAACGCCTCGACCATCCTCGGCCAGTCGAAGTCCGTCCAGCAGGCCGAGATCGACGCGGCCTGCGAGTTCGCCGACTTCCTCCGCTTCAATGTCCACTTCGCAGAGCGCATCCAGGAGGAGCAGCCCTTCTCGCCCGAAGGCATGTGGAACCGGATGGACTACCGGCCCCTCGAGGGCTTCGTCCTCGCGATCAGCCCCTTCAACTTCACCGCGATCGGGGGCAACCTCCCCACCGCCCCCGCGATCATGGGCAACGTCGTCGTCTGGAAGCCCTCCGAGAAGCAGGCCCTCTCGGCGCACTACACGATGGAGCTCTTCCGCGCCGCCGGCCTCCCCGACGGCGTGATCAACCTCGTGCATGGCGACGGCGCGCTCGCCGCGGACGTCTGCATGGCGCAGGAGTCCTTCGCCGGGCTCCACTTCACCGGCTCCTCGACCGTGCTCAAGTCCCTCTGGAGGAAGGCAGGCGAGAACCTGGACCGCTACCGGACCTTCCCCCGCATCGTGGGCGAGAGCGGGGGCAAGGACTTCATCCTCGCGCACCCGAGCGCCGAGGTCGAGCCCCTCGTGACCGCGATCGTCCGGGGCGCCTTCGAGTACCAGGGGCAGAAGTGCTCGGCCGCCTCACGGGCCTACATCCCGCGCTCCCTCTGGCCCCGGCTGAAGGAGCAGCTCGTCGCCGAGGTCGAGCAGCTCACGATGGGCGATGTCGGCGACCTCTCGACCTTCATGGGCGCGGTGATCGACGCCGGCGCCTTCAAGCGGCACCGGGACGCGATCGAGCAGGCGCGCGAAGACGGCCTCGAGGTCCTCGTCGGCGGAGGCACGGACGACTCGGAGGGGTGGTTCGTCGAGCCCACGGTTCTCGTCTCGGACTCGCCCTGGCACACGACGATGGAGACGGAGCTCTTCGGGCCGATCCTCTCCGTGTACGTCTACGACGACGCGAACTGGGACGAGACGCTGAAGCTCGTGAACTCGACGAGCCCCTACGCCCTCACGGGTGCCGTGTGGGCCCGTGACCGAAGCGTCCTCGCCCAGGCCGACGAGGTCCTGCGCCAGGCCGCCGGGAACTTCTACGTGAACGACCGGCCCACGGGATCGGTCGTGGGGCAGCAGCCCTTCGGGGGCGCGCGTGCCTCGGGCACGAACGACAAGGCCGGCTCGCTCTTCAACCTGGTGCGCTGGACGAGCCCCCGCGCGATCAAGGAGACCTTCGCCCCCCCGACCGACTGGCGCTACCCGCACATGGGGGGCTGACGAACCCGGGGCCGAGACGAGTTCGATGGGCTCGGGGCCAGGGTCCGTTGCCTGGATGTCCCGAAGTCGGCTTCCCGGGGAAGGGCGATCGGTGAGGGGGTGCCCCGGACACTCGCGCTGCTGGGGCCACTGCCGGCGAGGGCATGGCCTCCCTCTGCTTTCCCAGAGGCTCGGTCCTGCGCACCCCCTCACCGACCGCCGTTCACGTGGGTCGGAGTCGGCGGACCGCCCGTTGGTGCCGTGGGGGTGTGCGCGCCTCCTCAATCACCGAGCCAAGGTGTACTCCGTGGCATCCGGGCCGAGGTGAGTTGGGTCAGGGGGTGACGGGCCTGGTGGGCGGGTGCCGTGTTCGCGGAAGCGACCACAAGTCTTCACCGACCGCAGGATTTCGGGAGCGTGAAGACTTGTACCCCGGATTCCGACACGAATCCTTCACCGTCGGTCTCGTCTCGGGCGAGCGTGAAGACTTGTGGTCGCTTTCCGAC
>SLDT01000043.1 GCA_007125125.1 Gemmatimonadota bacterium
CCCGCCCAGGCCTCCATCCGCTCGCGCAAGACCCCGAGGGGGAGCGCGCCCTCGCCCAGGAGGGCGTCGTGGAAGGCCGGAAGGTCGAAGGCCTCCCCGAGCGCCGCCTCGGCCCGCGCACGGAGCGCCTCGACCTCGACGCACCCGAGCATGTAGGAGACCGCCTGCCCGGGCACGGCGAGGTAGCGGTTCACCTCGGCCTCGATCGAGGCCGGGTCCTCGGTCGTGTTCGCCCGCATGCAGGCGATCGCCTCGGCCCGCGTCCACCCGAGCGCATGGAGCCCCGTGTCGACGATGAGCCGCGTGGCCCGGAGCGCCTCGTTCGAGAGGAGCCCCATCCGGTCGATGTCCGAGGTGAAGAGCCCCATCTCGTCGGAGAGGCGCTCCGAGTAGAGCGCCCACCCCTCCCCGAAGCCGGAGAGGAAGAGGAGCTGCCGCACCGGATGGATCCCCGGGGTCTCACGGGCGAGGGAGAGCTGCGTGTGGTGCCCGGGGTGCGCCTCGTGGAAGGCGGTCGACTCGACCCCTGCGAGGGGCTGCCGCTCCGCGTCACGCAGGTTCAGGTGGTAGATCCCGGGGCGCCCGCTCCCCTCCTCCGGGGCGGTGTAGTAGGCGGCCGGGGCCGAGGCCTCGGCGAAGTCGGGCACGGGCCGCACCTCGACGGGGGCGAGGGGCACCCGCCCGAACCAGAGGGGGAGGGCCCGCTCGGCGCGGTCGACCGCATCCCGGGCGATCCGCAACAGCTCGTCACGCCCCCCGAGGAGGAACTCCGGCTCCGTGCGGAGCGCCTCGAGGAGCTCCTCCGGGGGCCGGCCCCCGAAGCTGCGCGCCGAGAGCTCGGCCATCTCCCCCCGAATCCGCTCCATTCGCTCGAGCCCGAGGGCATGCACCTCCTCCGGCGCCCGCTCGACCGTGGCCCACTTCCGGATCGCCGCCCGGTACGCCCCCTCGCCCCCCGGGAGCGCGGCCATCCCGCCCTCGTCCGGCGCGCTCGGCAGGTAGCGCTCGGCAAGCCAGCTCCGGAAGCGGGCGATGGCGGGGCGCAGCTCGCCTTCTTCCAGCCGAAGGAGCCGTGTGCGGAAGGCTTCGTCGCCTCCCTCCCCCATCCGGACGAAGGGCGAGGCCTCCGGGGGTGCGCTGAGGAGCGCGTCGAGCTGGCGGAGCGCGGCAAGCACATTGGCCCGGACGGCCGTCCAGCCGCCAGCGAGCCCTTCTTCCAGGTTGCGCCGCTCGCGCTCGATGAAGCCGGGCACCTCGGCGAAGCGCGCGAGGGCCGCCTCCCGATCACGCGGGGTGGCTACGGGCTGGAGCTGGGCGAGGGTGGCGAGCTCGGAGGGCCAGGCGTTGAAGGTGCCGCTCACCCGCCAGAGTTCGGGCCGGACCGCGCGATGCCCCCGCTCCCCCGCCAGCACCTCCAGGAGGAAGGCTTGCGTGAGCGCCGCCTCGCTCCCGGGCTCGAGCGCCTCCGGGGCGACCGCCCGCAGCTCGTCCTCGAGGGCGTCCATCGCCTCGTGGCGGGCCGCGCGCCCCTCGGGGGACCGGTCGGGGAGCCGGTCGTGCGTGGCTCCCGGGATCCCGATGCGGGTGGCAGCGTCGGGCGCGTGTTCGACCAGGAGCCGGAGGTAGCGGTCGGCCAGAGTCCGGACGCGCTCCTCGGCGTGCGCCGAGCCCTCGTGCGCGGGGCTCAGGGGACTGCCGGGTGGAAGCGCCAGAGCGGCACGAAGTCGCGCGGGGGGCTCTCGCCGGTGATCGAGGCCCGGACCATCTCGATCGGCATCCGTCCGCTCCGCAGGATGTGGTCGTGGAACTCGCGGTTCGACATCCGGCCACTTTCGACCATCTCGCGGTGGAGCTGGCGGAGCTGGAGCCCCCCGAGGAGGTAGCCCGCCTGATAGAGGGGCGAATACTGTCCGGCGAAGGAGCGCCGGACCTCGGCCTCGGCGGCGGCGGGTTCGTGGCCGATGCGCTCGACGAGGAGCTCGATCGCTTCTTCCGGGGTCATCTCGCCGAGGTGGAAGGCGAGGGAGAAGAGGATGCGGGCGGCGCGGTGGTTGCGCCAGAAGAGCATCCCGATCTCGTCTTCGGGGCCGCGCTGGAAGCCCATGTCCCAGAGGAGGAGCTCCCAGTAGAGCGCCCACCCCTCGCCCCAGAAGGGGGTCGAGAAGGCGCTCCGGTGCGTGCTGTAGCGCGAGGTGAAGAAGCCCTGCAGGTGGTGGCCGGGGATGAGTTCGTGATGGACGACGGCGCGCGAGAAGTGCTCGTTGTTCGCGCGCAGGCTCATGAGCCTCTCCTCGTGCGTCATTCCGTCCGTGGGGAAGGCGACGCGCACGACCTCCCCCCCGAGGAAGAAGGGAGCGGTGCGCTGCGCCTGGGGCGAGAGCATCTCCATGCGCCAGACCTCGCGGGCCAGAGGGGGCACAGTGACGAGGTCGTGCTCCTCGAGGTACTCCTCGGCCTCGCGGGCGAGCTTGGTCACGAGGTGGATCTGCTGGCCCGGCTCGACATGGAGCCCCTTCACGTGCTCGAGGGCGGCGTGGATGTCGTCGCCGAAGCCGAGCCGTGCGGCGGCCTCGCGCATGCGGGCCTCGCCCCACTCGAGCTCGTGATGGGCGATCTCGAGGAGCTCCTCGGGGGAGTAGGCGACCAACTCGTTCCGGAGGTCGAGGATGAGGGCCTCGCGCCCCAGCGGGTCCCCGATGATCGGCTCGGGCTCGCCCGGCCGGATCCCGGCGCCCTCGCGGCGGATCAGGTTGATGTAGCTCCCGATCGCCTCGCCGAAGGCCTCGTGCGGGGTGGTCACCCACCAGGAAAAGAGGGGGTCGTAGCCGTCGAAGTGGCCGAACCACTGGTTCACGACGGTGCGCAGCGAGGTGAGCCGGCTCGCGACGCGCAAGGCGACGACCGGAGTCAGCTCGACGCCGCCCAGATGGCGGTCGCCCCGGAGCGCCTGCTGGACCTCGGCGCGGGTGCGCTCGATCTCGCCCGTGACGCGGTGCAGGAGCTCGGCGGCCTCGCGTGGATCGACTGCCTCCAGGTCGCGCCTCGCCTCGTGCAGCGCCACGAGGTCGGCCTCGAAGGGAACGAAGGGGGCGGCCTCGAGGGCGAGGGTCTCCTCGACCCCGAGCCGCTCCAGTTCGTAGCGGACGCGGTTGCGCAGGAGCACCCAGTCGATGCGCCCCTCGTGGTTCAGTCCGTCGTAGTCGATCGCCTCGAGGCGGTCGACCCACTCCCCGTAGAAGTCACGCATCCGGTCGCGGCGCCGGGGCGACTCGATCGAATGGAAGCGAAGGAGCACGCCCCGGTCCTGACCGAAGCGCTCGACCACCGCCCGCATGTCACTCGGCTGCGGGTCCTCGAAGTCCGGGATCGCCTGCGCCCCCGCCTGGGGGGCGAGAGGCACGAGGGCGAGGAGGGCGGCAAGGGCGAGGGTTCGCCCGAGGGGGCCGGGAAGGAATCGTTCGAGCATCGGGCGATCAGGGGTTCGGTTCGATCGTCACGGTGAGGTCGACCACGCTCCGGCGGTGGTCGCGGTCCCAGAGATAGAGGCGAAGGGGAACCTCCGTGCCCGGCGCAACATCGTCGCTCACGTTCAGGATGTGCCCCCCGGCCGTCAGGGGGAGCTGCCGCACCTCGCCCGTCACGCGGATCGCCCCGTCCCGACTCACGAGGATCGCGAGATCCGCATCACCCTCGATCTCGGGGACGAGCTCGACCCGCGCTCCCGGTGCGAGGGGGCCGCTCAGCGTGTGGCTGCGAAGGGCGAAGTCGCCCTCCTGCCGCTCGGGGAGGTTGCCCGCCTCCTCGAGGAGAAAGAAGAGGGTCTCGCGCACATTGCGCTCGTAGTGGTTCAGGATCTGCTCGGGGGTGGGGTAGAAGCGGGCGGGGTTCCCCGTCGGTCCCACCTCGAAGACGATCGAGTAGGCGCCGTGCGCGTAGAAGCCCGTGACATGGGTCTGCCCGGCACCCGTCCCCGAGTTCGGGGGCGACTGCGTCTCCGTCATCCGCGGGTTCCCGCCATAGGTCTCCCGCTGCCGGAGCCGCATCCCCTGCACGAGGCGCTGGTAGTCACGCGCCCGCTCGTTCAGGAGGTGCCCCGGGAGAATCCAGGTCTCGAGTGCGCTGTGGATGTCGAGGAAGATCCGGAAGCGGCGCGAGTTCATGAAGTTGTAGAGGCTCTGCGACTCCGCCTCGGAGAGGGGGCCCGGCCCGTGGTAGGTCTGGGAGCCGGGAACGTCCGAGGCGCTCCCCCACCCCACGGCGCCGTTCCGGTTCAGGTCGACCCCGACCCGGTTGTTCTCGAAGGGGCGGCGGTTCAGCCGCTGGTTCGCGCCCCGCGTCTCCCCGTTCCCGTTCGCGAAGTCATACACCTTCCCGTCCACGTTGTAGATCGGCATGATCCAGATCTGGCGGGTGTCGATGAGGCGGGTGATTCGCTCATCAGTCCCGTAGCCGTTCACGAGCTCGTCCATGAACTCCATGATCATGACCTGCGGGGGCTGCTCGCGCGGGTGGATCCCCCCCATGAAGAGCACCTCCGGCTTCTCCGGGTCGTCCACACCCACGTCGGTCGTGATCAGCATCGCGAGAATCTCGCGCCCCTCGTGCGTGCGCCCGACCGGCTGCACCTTGACCATGTTCGGGTGCTGGGCCTGGTACGCGAGCATCTGATCCACGATCCCGGGCCAGGACCAGAAACCCGGGTATGGCCCGTTCGGATGGTCGTCCTCCCGGACGAACTGTCCCTCGACGAGGGCAGGCGCAAGGAAGAGGAAGGCAAGCGCCAGGAGGAAGGCACCGCGGGCGCGGCCTTCCCTCCGGGGGGTTCTCGGGCTCGGGACCATGGGATCGGCTCCGTTCGGGATGGGTGTGCGGGGTCGTGTGCTCGGGGGTTCGGCGCGCAATATGCGGGGTCGCGCGCCTCCGGGAAAGGGCGCCCCCTGCGGGGGCGATCCAACGGGTTGCGATCCCCGGCCGAATGGGATACCCTTACGCCGCTGAAAGGAAACATCTGGATCATCGCTCGCGGTTCCCCAACTACTCACTGCCAAGGAGTGGCACGATGAAACGGTGGTACATTCTCCTCGCACTCGTCGGTTTCCTCTTTGCTCTTCCGGCCCAGGAGGCCGAGGCCCAGGTCGCGTTCGGACCGCAGGTCGTTCTCTGGGACTTCGACGAGATCGGAGTGGGAGCCCGTGTCGACTTCGGTCTCGCCGACGCAATCGGCATCGAGGACGGCTTCTTCCAGGATCTCTACGGGAGCTTCAACGCCAACTACCTCTTCCTTGACGGCGATGCCACCTCCCTCGTGTTCAACCTGAACGGGAACGTCCCGCTCGACCTCGACACCGACCTCAACCCCTACATCGGTGCCGGGATCAACCACTGGCGGACCAGCGTCACCTTCAACTTCCTCGGTGTCAGCGAGAAGGTGACCTCCTCGGCGTCGGGGCTGAACATCCTCGGCGGCCTCAAGTTCGGTCTCGGTGACATTCCGGCCTTCGCCGAGGCGCAGTACAGCACGAGTGGCGCGGGCTTCCTCACGATCTCCTTCGGGGTGCTCTTCGGCGGTTGAGCCGAGCGACGTCCCGAAAGTCGATCCAGCGAACCCCCGTCCGGCCGGCGCCGGGCGGGGGTTCGCCCGTTCATGCCGGCTGCCCGGTCGAGACCCGCGCGAGGACACGGGCCGCGATCGCATCCGGAACCGGCGACGGAAGGAGCTCGACGACCTTTCGCAGAAGGGCCCGCATGCCGTAGCCCTTCGCCCGCCTCTCCCTCGAACCCTCCGCGCACGATGCATCCGACCACGCCCGTCGCTCCCTCCGAGTCTCCCGGTCGGGGCGCGTTGAGAGTTCTGGGATCCCTCGTCTGGGCCGTCGTCCTCGTGCTCGTCGTGAACACGTCGATCTTCCTGCTCTTCGTCATGCCTCCCCTGCTCGGGGCCCTCTGGGCGGCCGCGGTCGGGGGCACCTTCTTCGCCTGGCATCTTCAGACGGACCCCGTCACCGGGCGCCGGCGTCTCGGGGGATGGCTGGAGCCCCGCCTGCACCGCGTGGGTCCGGGCTGGGTTGGCCAGGCCGTTCTATGGACGATCGCGGGCACACATGGACTCGTCGTGCTCATCCAGCTCGTCACGGGCCCCCTCGACATCGAGGCATCGCCCTTCCACGCCCGCATTGCCGAGTTCACGGAGACACTCGGCGGGTGGCTCGCCTTCGCCTTTGCCGCGGCCCTCGTCGTGCCCCTCGTCGAGGAGTTCGTCTTCCGTGGACGGCTCATGTCACGGGTGCTCGCCGAGTGGGGTGCCGCACCCGCCATCCTCATCTCATCCGTCGCCTTCGCGCTCGTCCACATCGGCGGCCCGCACCCCGCCCTGCTCCTCGTTCCGCTCGTCGTGGGAATGGCGTGCGGAGCCCTCGTCCTGATCACGGGCTCGATCTGGCCGGCGGTCGCGCTCCACGGTGCCTGGAACGGCCTGCTTGCCCTCCTGGCACTCGTCCCCGAGGGTTCGATCGAGGTCCCCGAGACCGGGCCGGCCGTCGGGCCTGCAGCGCTGCTCGGAACAGCTCTCGTCGTCGCGGGCGCCCTCGGCTGGCTCCTCCTCCTCCGGCACCTGTCGCCCCCGATGCGGTACCATCCGGACGAGGCACCATGACGACGAACCGATCCCTTCCGATTCTTGCGCCAGCGGCGAAGCCGACCGATCGACTCGGGCGACCCCTGCGCGACCTCCGCATCTCGGTCACGGACCGTTGCAACTTCCGCTGCATCTACTGCATGCCGCGCGAAGTCTTCGGTCCCGGCTTCGAGTTCCTCGGCCGCTCCGAGCTCCTCACCTTCGAGGAGGTCGCGCGCCTCGCCCGCATCTTCGCCGGGCTCGGGGTGGTGAAGCTCCGGATCACCGGGGGTGAACCCCTCCTGCGCCGGGACATCGAGGAGCTCGTGCGGATGCTCGCGGCTACCCCGGAGATCGAGGAGCTGACGATGACCACGAACGGCTCCCTCCTCGCACCGAAGGCACGCATGCTGCGGGAGGCGGGACTCGACAGGATCACGGTGAGCCTCGACGCCCTCGACGATGCGGTGTTCCGGGCCATGAGCGACGTGCCGATCCCCGTGGCGCGCGTCCTCGAGGGAATCGAGGCCGCCGGCGAGGCCGGTCTGGGGCCGGTCAAGGTGAACATGGTCGTGAAGCGGGGGGTGAACGAGGACCAGATCGTCCCCTTGGCCAGGCACTTCCGCGGCAGTGGCCACATTCTCCGCTTCATCGAGTTCATGGATGTGGGCACGACGAATGGATGGCGCCTGGACGACGTCGTTCCGGCCCGCGAGATCCGGGAACGCCTCGAGGCCTGCGGGGGGCTGGAAGCGCTTCGTCCCAACTATCCGGGGGAGGTGGCGACGAGGTACCGCTGGGCCGACGGCGGGGGCGAGCTCGGGATCATCCACTCCGTGAGCCATCCCTTCTGCTCGAGCTGCACCCGTGCCCGTCTGACGGCGAATGGGGAGCTCTACACCTGCCTGTTCGGAGCGCGGGGCCACGACCTGCGGGCGCTCCTGCGCTCGGACGCCGACGACGCGACGGTGGCGGGGGCGATACGCGCGATCTGGGCTGCCCGGACGGACCGCTACTCGGAGCTTCGGAGCGAGGCGACAGAAGGGCTTGCGAGGGTCGAGATGTCGCGAATCGGCGGGTAGGGCGCCGCACGTTGTGGGGGCGGGGCGCACGCTGCGGGGGTGTCCGGACACTCGCGCGGCTGGGGCCACTGCCGGCGAGGGCATGGCTGCCCGCTGCTTTCCCAGAAGCTCGGTCCGGACACCCCCCCGGCGTGCGCCCCCTCCAGCGTCGCGGCGTGGCGCTCGCCCTCGCCACGAGCTACTATCGATCTCATATTCCGCGGAATATGCCATCCTTCGCAAGACGTCCTCCTCGTCCGCGATGAGAACGAGGATGAAGAGTTCGTGTCTGATTCCGGGGTACAAGTCTTCACGCTCACGAAATCCCGCGGTCGGCGAAGACTTGGGGTCGCTCGGTCGTCGAGGGGGGCGCGCGGGAGCAGGCCCGCACACCCCGACGGCACGACCGGGCCGTCGGTCGACTTCGACCCCTGTGAACGGCGATCGGTGAGGGGGTGCACAGGACCGAGCCTCTGGGAACGCAGGGGTCAGCCAGGCCCTCGCCGGCAGTGGCCCCAGCAGCGCGAGTGTCCGGGGCACCCCCTCATCGATCGCCCTGCCCCGGGAAGCCGAAACATGGCCGCCGAGCCCGGCCGGGCGGCAGGGGAAGATCGCCCGCGGTGACAGCGAAGCGAACGTGGAGGCAGCAGCAGCCTCAGGCAGCCGCAATCGGCCGGAAGGGCGCGACCGCGACCCATCCCTCCCCCGGCCGCGAGAGAACCGGCGCAAGCCCCAGCGCCGCCAGCGCACGGGCCGATTCCGTGTCGAGCTCGATCTCCGTGTGGGGAAGCGCCTCCGCGCCCTCCGCACCCGCATGGATCCCGATCGGAAGGCCCTCGATCCGGCTCCCCCGTCCCGCGCTCCCCGCGAGGAGCGCCGCCGCGAAGCCCGGATGCCCCCAGAGGAGGCGGGCGCGATCGACGTCGGCTCCCTCGGGGAACTCGTCGAGCTCGATCGTCTCGCAGGGATTCTCGTTCCGCGACCAGGGAAGCCGCAGGAGGAGGCGAGGCAGGAGGAGGGTCAGCCCGCGGGCGCCTTCCTCCGTGCGCAGTGCCTTCCACCCGCGGGCGAAGGGGTCGTCAGCGGGGAGGTCGAGGAGGTCGAGGAAGGAACTCTGGACCTCGGCCGCGAAGGGGACCCCGGTGCGGGCCGAGGCCTCGACCATGGCGCGGGCGAAAGCGAGCCCCTTCTCCCCGGCCGAGACGCCGTGCAGGGGGAGGGCGAGGGACCAGGGCTCTCCCTCGAGGGCGGTGCGCGCGCTCGTCTCGAGGAGCTCGGCGAAGCCGTCGGCGCCGAGGGCCTGGAGCTCCGCGGGGGTGGCCTGGACGATGAACAGCTTGAGCCCGGGGCCGGTCTCGAGGCGGCGCACGAGGAGGTCGAGTCCCCGCCAGTGCGCCTCGACCGCCTGGAAGCGGGGGTGGTGGAGAATGCGGCGGAGCTGGCGATGGAGCTCGCGGTCGATCGCGCGGCGCGCCTCCTCGATGCGCGGGTCCTCGGGGGGCACGCGGTGGGGTTCGACCGCGCGGCGGATGAACTCGGCGAGGGCGCCTTCGTCCCGAGGCAGACCGACCCCGTTCGAGGGGGCGGCGTCGTCGACGATCTGGTCGAGGAGGGAGCCCCCCGCCTCGGCGGTGAAGCGGGCTGGGTCGGGGGGCGGGCCGGCCGGGTCCGCGGCCCCGGGGGGCGCAGGGGGCGAGGGACGCGCGCGCTCCTCGCGCAGGGTCTGGAGGAGTGGGACCCGCTCGACGAGGCGGTCGGGGTCGAAGTCCTCCAGCTCGCGCAGGTCGATCCCGACCGGGGGCCCGACCTCGTCCCCGGGGAGGTGCACGGCCGGTGCGAGGCGCGCGAGCACGGCGTCGAGGTCGTCCCGGTCGATCGCGTGCAGGGGGCGGGCGCGCAGGGGGGCCTCGTCCGGCGGCGCCCCCGCGTCGACCCCGCGGAAGTCGCCGAGGAGGAGGATGCCGGTGACGGTGGGTTCGATCTCTCGGAGGGGGGTCATGCTCAGCCTACCTTCCACATGCGGAAGCGCTCCGCGTGACGGGTTTCGAGGAGTTCGCGGAGGGGTGCGTGCTCGCTCCGCTCGAGCTCAGGATCTCGGTCGACCACCGTGCGCGCAAGGTCCCGGGCCATGAGGACGAGCTCCTCGTCGCGGGCGAGGTCGGCGAAGCGCAGGTGCGGGTCGCGCCCATGCTGGCGGTCGCCGAAGAGGTCGCCCTGCCCGCGGATCCGGAGGTCCTCGCGGGCGATCTCGAAGCCGTCCGTCGTGCCGGCGAAGATCTCGAGGCGCTCGCGGGCGGCGCCGGCGAGCTCGCTCACGAGGACGCACCAGGCTCGCTCGGCGCCCCGGCCGACCCTCCCCCGGAGCTGGTGGAGCTGGCTCAGCCCGAAGCGCTCGGCATGCTCGATCACCATGACCGTCGCGTTCGGCACGTCGATCCCGACCTCGATGACCGTCGTGGCGACGAGGAGGTCGAGCTCCCCGTCGCGGAAGGCGCGCATGACCCGGTCCTTCTCCTCGGAGGGGAGCTGGCCATGGAGGAGCCCGAGGCGCCGTCCGGGGAAGACCTCGTCGCGCAGCCGCTCGAACTCCCCCGTCGCCGCGCGCAGATCGACCTTCTCCGACTCCTCGACGAGGGGGTACACGAGGTAGGCCTGGCGCCCGGCGGCCAGCTCGCGCTCGATCCCGGCATGGATCTCGGCCCGGTCCGCCGGGCGCCGGAGGAGAGTGCGCACCGGGGAGCGTCCGGGCGGGAGCTCGTCGAGGATCGAGAGGTCGAGCTCGCCGTAGAGGACGAGGGCGAGGGAGCGCGGAATCGGAGTCGCCGACATGATCAGGACGTCCGGCTTCGGGCCGCGCCTCCCCTCTCCGAGCGCCATCCGCTGGCGCACCCCGAAGCGGTGCTGCTCGTCGACGACGACGAGGCCGAGCCGCGCGAAGTCGACCCCCTCCTGAATGAGGGCGTGCGTCCCGACGACGAGGGGCGTGCGCCCCTCGCGAAGCCCCTCGAGGAGCTCCTCCCGGGCGCGGCCCGTCACGCTCCCCGTCAGCAGCGCCACCGGCACCTCGAGGGGCTCGAAGCGCTCCCGCAGCCGGAGCGCGTGCTGCTCGGCCAGGAGCTCGGTCGGGGCCATGAGCGCCGCCTGGTGCCCGCCCTCGACCGCGACCGCCATCGCGAAGAGGGCCACCAGCGTCTTCCCCGACCCCACGTCGCCCTGCAGGAACCGGTTCATGCGCCGCGTCGAGGTCATGTCGTCGAGGATCTCGCGCAGCACCCGCGCCTGCGCCCCGGTCAGCGCGAAGGGGAGCGCATCGTGGAGCGGCTTCACGATCCGGTTCGTCCGCCGGTGCTCGATCCCCGGCTCCCGCACGCTCTCCCGGTGGCGCACGAGCCCCTGCACGAGCTGCAGGAAGAAGAGCTCGTCGAAGGCGAGCCGGCGCCGCCCCTCCTCCGGCTCCTCGAGCGAGGTCGGGCGGTGCAGCCGCCGAAACGCTTCCCCGAGCCCGACGAGCCCGAGGCGCTCGCGCAGCGTGTCGGGGAGGTACTCCTCCTCCGGGGCATGCTCGAGGAGCCAGTCGAGGTTCTCCTCGTAGATCCGCCGCAGGATCCACTGCGGGAGCTCCTCGGTGGCGGGGTAGGAGACGAAGATGGTGCCCTCCGGGGTGCCTTCTTCCGCGTCGCCCCGGCGCCCCTTCCGCGCCAGGAGGCTGAACTCGCGCGGGTGGAGCTGGCGCCCGTGGTAGAAGCGCACGGTGCCGGTTGCGAGGAGCTGGTCGCCCTCGCGGATCTTGCGTTCGAGCCAGGGCTGGCCCGGCCAGGCGCAGGTGATCATCCCGCTCTCGTCCTGGAGCACCGCCTGGAACACGCGCAGCGAGGAGCGCGTCTGGATCACCCCGCAGCTCCGGACCCGGCCCCGCACCGTCACCTCCATCCCGGAGTCGAGCCCGGCGATCGGGGTGATCGTCGAGGCGTCGTCGTAGCGGCGCGGGAGGTGGTGCAGGAGGTCGCGCGCCGTCCCGATCGAGAGCTTCTTCAGGAGGTCGGCACGCTTCGGCCCGACCCCCTTCAGGAACTGCGCCGGGCGATCGAGATGGCCGTACCCCATTCGGCGGGTCCTACCCCTCCGCGAAGACCCCCTCCACGAAGGCCTCCGGGTCGAAGGCGTCGAGGTCGGCCACCCCCTCCCCGAGCCCCACGAGCTTCACCGGGACCCCGTACTCCTGGAGGAGCGAGACCACGATCCCCCCGCGCGCCGAGGAGTCCATCTTCGCCAGGATGATCCCCGAGAGCTCGACCGCCTCCCGGAAGAACCGCACCTGCTGGACCGCGTTCTGCCCCACCGTCGCGTCGAGCACGATCAGGGTCTCGTGCGGCGCCCCCTCGAGCTTGCGCCCGATCACGCGGTTCACCTTCGCGAGCTCCTCCATGAGCCCGCGGTTCGTGTGCAGCCGCCCCGCCGTGTCGACGATGACCACATCGATCCCGCGCGCCACCCC
>SLDT01000105.1 GCA_007125125.1 Gemmatimonadota bacterium
CCGACCGTTCCGACGACGAGGATCCAGGCGAGGAGGGAGGGGTCGCGGCGAGCCGGCATCGTTTCGGGTTGGGGGACGAGGAGGGCGGGGGCGTCGCTCGGGGCGCCCGGGGGGCTGGGGCCGCTGGGGCCGCTCGGGGCCCTCGGAACACTCGGGGCGCTCGGGGCTCCCGCGCACGGATGCACCGGAATGTAGCCGCGGCGAACCGGTCCCGGCCACCCGGGAAGGCCGCTCCCGCCCACGAGGGAGCGGTGCTTCGGGCCACCCGGGGGGGTGCGCCGAGCGCCGGGATCGTCCATCTTCGAAGGGGCCGCGAACGCGGCGCGCGCGTGAACCTCCTGAACCGAACGACCCTGCCATGCCGAGAATGCCTTCCTCCCGTACGGGAATGACGACCCTTCTGTCCATGCTCCTTCTCGGAGCCGCCTTGGTCCTGCCTGCCGAGCTGCGGGCGCAGGACGCGGAGGAGCGGCTTCCCGGCAATGTGAGCTGGGACGTGAACGACCCGCCCTTCCCGACGTACGAGATCGAGATCGACACGCGCGAGGGGACCTGGATGAGCCTCGACGTGAGCCCGGACGGGCGCGAGATCGCCTTCGACCTGCTCGGGGACATCTACGTGATTCCGATCGAGGGGGGCGATGCCCGGCAGCTCACGGAGGGGATGGCCTGGAACAAGCAGCCGGCCTACTCGCCCGACGGGGAGTGGATTGCCTTCACGAGTGACCGGGCGGGGGGCGACAACATCTGGATCATGCGGCGCGACGGCTCGGACGTGCGCCAGATCACGAGCGAGAGCTTCCGGCTCATGAATGGCCCGGCCTGGACGCCGGACTCCGAGTTCATCGTGGCGCGCAAGCACTTCACCGGGACGCGCTCGCTCGGGGCGGGAGAGATGTGGCTCTACCACCTCGGGGGGGGCTCCGGGCTGCAGCTCACCGCACGGCCGAACGACCAGAAGGATGTGAACGAGCCGGTCTTCTCGCCCGACGGGCGCTACCTCTACTACTCGCAGGACGTGACGCCGGGCGAGACCTTCCAGTACAACGACGATCCGAACACGGGGATCTACGCGATCCGGCGGCTGGACCGGGAGACGGGCGCGATCGAGACGGTGACGGGGGGGCCGGGCGGGGCGATCCGGCCGACCCCATCGCCCGACGGACGCACGCTTGCGTTCCTGCGGCGGGTGCGCTACGACACGCACCTCTTTCTGCGGGACCTCGAGACCGGACGGGAGTGGTCGATCCATGGAGACATGGAGCGGGACCTGCAGGAGATCTGGGCGATCCACGGGGTGTACCCAACGATGTCCTGGACCCCGGACGGCTCCTCGATCGTCTTCTGGGCGCGCGGGGGGATCCACCGGATCGACGTGGAGTCGCGCGAGGTGACGCCGGTCCCCTTCCGGGTGCAGACGACGCGGCAGATGGCCGAGGTGCACCGGCGTGCGGTCGAGGTGCACCCGGACTCCTTCGACGTGCAGATGCTGCGCTCGGTCGAGGTGTCGCCGACCGGTGACCGGGTGCTCTTCCAGGCGCTCGGATACCTCTGGGTGAGGGACCTCCCCGACGGGCAGGCGCGGCGGGTCACGACCCAGACGGACCACTTCGAGATGGACCCCTCCTGGTCGCGCGACGGGCGCTCGATCGTCTACACGAGCTGGGACGACCAGGAGCTCGCGACGGTGCGCATCGTGGATGCGGCGGGGGCGGCCGAGGGGCGGGTCATCGTGCCCGGCCCGGGGCACTTCCACGAGCCGGCGCTGACCCCGGACGGGGCGCGCGTGGTCTACCGGCGGAGTTCGGGCGGGGGGCTCCTCGCGCCGCGGCCAATGGACGAGACGGGCGTGTTCGTCGCGCCGGTCGCGGGGGGCGAGCCCGAGCGGGTCATGGGGTCCGGTTCGAGCTTCCACTTCGGGGCCTCGAGCGACCGGGTCTACTTCACGCGCGGGGGCACCCTCTTCAGCATCGGACTCGACGGCGAGGACGAGCGCCAGCACCTCTCGGGGCAGTTCGTCTCCGAGATCCGGGTTTCGCCCGACGAGCGCTGGGTGGCCTGGTCCTCGCGCTTCCAGGGGTACGTGCGCCCCTTCGTGCCGACCGGACGTTCGGTGAGCGTGAGTCCCGGGAGCCGCGACGTCTCGCAGCGCCGGGTGACGGCCGATGCGGGGGACTTTTTCCACTGGTCGGCCGGGGGTGACCGCCTGCACTGGGCGCTCGGTCCGGAGCTCTTCTCGCTCGAGATGGCGGGGGCCTTCGACTGGGTCGACCCGGAGCGCGACGAGGTCGATCTGCCCCTCGCCGAGGGCCTCCACATCGGCTTCCGGCATCCCTCGCACCGGCCGAGCGGGATCGTGGCCTTCGAGGGTGCGCGGATCATCACGATGCGGGGCGAGGAGGTCATCGAGAACGGGACCCTCGTCGTCGAGGAGAACCGGATCACCGCGGTGGGCCCGGCCGGGGAGGTGGCGATCCCCGAGGGGGCGCACCGGATCGACGCTTCGGGGCACACGATCATGCCGGGGCTCGTCGACGTGCACCAGCACGGAGGGCAGGGGAGCGGTTCGATCATCCCCCGCCAGAACCGGACGAACTTCGCCACCCTCGCCTTCGGGGTCACGACGATCCACAACCCCTCGGCCCCGACGCACCAGATCTTCGCGGCGAGCGAGATGGCGAAGGCGGGCGAGGTGGTCGCGCCCCGGATCTACTCGACCGGGACGATCCTCTACGGCGCGAGCTCGGCGAGCACCGCGCAGGTCAACAACCTGGCCGACGCCCGCACCCACATCCGCCGCCTCAAGTCGGCGGGCGCCTTCACGGTGAAGAGCTACAACCAGCCGCGGCGCGACCAGCGCCAGCAGATTCTCCAGGCCGGGCGCGAGGAGGGGGTCATGGTCGTGCTCGAAGGGGGCGCGCTCTTCCACCACAACATGAACATGATCCAGGACGGGCACACCGGGATCGAGCACTCCCTCCCGATCGAGGCGGTCTACGACGACGTGCTCCAGTTCTGGGGGCAGAGCGGGACCGGGTACACTCCGACCCTGACGGTTGCCTTCGGGGGGCTGTGGGGCGAGAACTACTTCTACCAGAACACGAACGTCTGGGAGAACGAGCGCCTGGCCACCTTCCATCCGCCCCTCGTGCTCGAGGCCGCCTCGCGCCGCCGCACCATGGTCCCGGACGAAGAGTTCAACCACATCCGCACCGCGTCCGCGGCCCGCGACCTCCTCGAGGCCGGGGTGCTCGTGAACCTCGGGGCGCATGGGCAGCGCAACGGACTCGATGCCCACTGGGAGCTCTGGTCCTTCGGCCAGGGTGGGATGACCCCGCACCAGGCGCTCCAGGTGGCGACGATCAACGGGGCCCGCTACATCGGGCTCGACGGGGAGATCGGGTCGCTCGAGCCGGGCAAGCTCGCCGACCTCATCGTGCTCGAGCAGAACCCCCTCGAGGACCTGCGCAACTCCGAGCACATTCGCTGGACCATGGTGAACGGGCGGCTCTTCGACGCCCGGACCCTCGACGAGGTGGGGAACCACCCGCGCGAGCGCGAGCCCTTCCACTGGGAGGACTGGGGCTGGCGCTAACCTTGCAGCGGGGTTCGTAAGCGCCCGCCCCCGAGGGGCGCGGGGGGCCGTGGGTCGGGCGATTTGACAGGGGAGGGCGGGGGACCGATCATGGTCCCCCGCCAGCGCCACTCCCGTGGCCGATGACCCACCCGAACCCGAGGATTCGCCGATGGCGAGTGATCTTCTTTCCCAGAAGGACTGGCTCAAGCGCACCTCCGTCATCGGCAAGATCCGCAGCCGGGAGCTCAAGGAGGTCGACAAGGCCCTCGCGCACTACGAGCAGTTCGGCGGGGGCGACGCGCGGTGGCGCGTGGGGCAGGCCCTCGACGCCTGGAAGCGCTCGAAGGGCCCGGGTGACGAGTGGAAGCGCTCGGACCGGAACCGGCGGGAGCAGGCGGTCGAGCACCTCACCGCACTCCTCGACGGGAAGGGCGACACGGACAGCGCCTGGGGGGCCGCGCCCGACTTCATGCATCCCCAGCTCGAGAACGCCCGGCTCGGGGTCATCTACCTCCTCGGGAACCTCCAGGTCGACTCGAACCTCTTCAACGTGGTGCTCGAGGGAGGGTTGAACGCCGCGAGCGGGGTCCTCGGCTACGCGGGCGCGTCAAAGTCCTCGGGGGGCCTCGGAAGCGCGGTGGCCTCGGCCGTCGACACGAATGTGAAGACGGCGATGATCCCCGGGGGGGTAATCCTCAACGCTGCCGAGGGCGCGGCCTGGGAGACGAAGGTCACGCCTGCGAACCGGGCCCTCGCGCAGCGGGTGAAGGCCTGGTTCACCGAGTTCGCCCGCAAGGTCTGGACGACCCTGAAGGAGAAGTTCAGCGACCCCGCCCTCACCTTCTCGGCGGTGAAGAACCTCGTGAACGTGTGCATGTCCGTGTTCCTCGAGGCCGCGGCCCCCTTCGTCTCGGGGGGGCTCGACGTCGCGAAGGGGCTCGTGAACACGATCGACGCCGCCTTCGTCCGTTTCCGGGCCTGGCTCCAGGGCAAGCGGGTCGAGCTCGCGAAGGGTCACCCGACCGTGGTCGTCGACTCGATCAAGCGCGCGATGACGCAGAGTCTCTTCCATGGACTCTACCAGGTGCTGAAGGGGGCGGGCGACATGGCGCTCACCGTGGCGACTGCCGGCGCCTCGATGATCGTGAAGGTCATCGTCGCCCTCGGCGAGATGCTCATCAAGATGATCTGGCGGATGGTCGAGATCAGCCACATGGACAAGGTCTTCCGCGAGGCGGCCGCCTTCTGGCGCAACCGCGATGCGGGCGATGCCCTCCACAGGCGACCCTTCGAGTTCACCCACTGGTACCGGAAGGCGGCCCTCACCTCGCCCGCCCTCGCGATCCTGACCCTGAACAGCGGGATCTGCGGCGACAAGATGGTCTACCTCTCGATGTTCACCGACGGGGGGCGCCAGATCTCGACGAACGAGTTCAAGCAGGGCGCCCGCTTCATCGACAACCTGAAGCCCTGGGGCGCGGAGTACCTCGGCAACTCCGGCTACTCCTTCCGCTCGTCATCGCAGATGGTGGGCCAGCTCCTCACCTTTGCCCAGAGCCACGCCGACCAGCGGAACAAGGTCTGGGCCACGATCCGCAAGTTCGCGAACGCCTGAGGGCAGAGGGGCAGAAGGGCAGGGGGGCAGGGCGGGGCGGCGGGGTCCTGGAATCCGGACTTTCGAGCCGACCGGTCGTGGCAGGGACTCCGAGGCTCTCGAGCGGGTTGCGGGATCCGAGAAGCATGCCATCCGTCGTGCACACTGTTGCGTGGTCGGGAAGGGCAGGATATGGTGACCGGGTGTCGCCGGCCGATCCCCGGTCGAAGCGTCCATGGAACACCCTTCATTTCAGGAAAGAGTGATGCGGTGGCACACACCTCCGTCAGCGGGCGCATCCAAGCCCTCCTGCTGTGAACACCCGACTGTGTCCCCCATCCACCGATCTCGAACCTCCGGCGCAGGCCCGATTTGGGTGGTCGTGTCTTTCCTTACCGTCGGATGCGCCCACTCGGCGGGTCCGGTCGCGGAGGACTCCTCATCGTTCCTTCGATCGGACAGTGCCGGGGTCACTATCGTCGAAACCGCCAGCCAGGTGGCCCTCCGTGACACCGGATGGAGTGTGGCGACCGATCCGAGCTTCGAGTTCGAGCTCTCTGCGGACGGCCGGTCCCCGTACGTGCCGCTACCGTTCGTTGTCCGGGTGAGCCGGCAGGGTGAGACCACGATTGTCGCGGACCACCGAGCGCTCGAGCTCCGGTTCTTCGGGCCGGAGGGCGAGCCGGCGCACCGGGTGCTCGGACGCCGGGGCGAGGGGCCTGGCGAGTTTCGGAGGATGATTCTCGTACCCGCCCCTGCCTCGGATTCCCTGCTCCTGTGGGATGCCGGGAACAAGCGATTCACGCTGCTTGCGCCGGACGGTTCCGGTTCACGGGCGATTCCGTGGAACGAGCCCGGAGGCCGGGACTTCGACACCGTGCGTGCCCTGTTCCACCTCGGGCTCGTTGGAGACATGCTTCTGATGCAGGCTACCGGGTTCTCGGGCCGTCCGCCGATCGATGATCAGGGCGTGGCGTCAGCGAACGATGTGTTCTGGCTCGAGAACCTTCACGACCGGGCCCGGGTCGAAGTGGGAGAGTTCGAGGGGGGCCGGATCTTGTATCCGATATCCATGGAGATGGTTGACGACATGATGCTGAGGGAGTCGCTCACGCTCCCTCCAAACATGCCGCCTCCCATTGCGGCACCCTTCCGGACTCACGCGACCGCCGCACCGGGGAAGGACTCCTTCGTGTTCACGAAGGGCGAGGGGCCGGAGATCCTGCGATTCGGTGAAGACGGTGCCCTCCTCTCGATCATGCGCCTCCGCGAGCCGAAGCCGGTCACGAGGAGCGATGTCGATGCATTCGTCGCCTGGCAGGCCGAAGCGGCCGGAGCTGACCGGGGCAGCCCTGCAGAGGTGCGAGCCATGGTCGACCGGCTGCCGATTCCCGAGGTCTGGCCGGGCTTCGAGCGACTCCTGGTCGACGCCGAGGGCTGGACCTGGGCCCAGCTCTACCACTACGACCCGTCGCGGAGGAACCGCTGGGTCGTCTTCGATCCGGAGGGACGGGCGCAGGGAACGGTCGAGACGCCTCCTCGGTTCGATGTCCACTTCATCGGTGAGGACTTCATCCTCGGCGTGGCCATCGACGACCTGGATGTTCAGGTCGTCCGGGAGCACGCACTCGTCAGGGGATCCCGCTCGGACCGCTGAGGAACTGCGCCGGGAGCAGCACCCCCTCCACCCCCGGCAGCTCCCGCAGCCGGTGCACCGGAAGGAGCCCCCCCACCGACTTCTCGGCCGCAAAGGCACCCACGCTCGCGAAGGAGTCCACGTCCTCGGGCTCGAGGAGCGCGAAGGCCACCCCGGCCATCGGCTGGCTCGCCCGCACGAGGTAGCCCCCGCGCGGGAGTGACAGGGTCCGCTCCTCGGTTGTGGTCCACACCGCCCGCTCGAAGTAGCCTTCGGCGGTCGAGGAGGCCACGGAGACCGAGTCGACCCGGAAGCTCTCGACCCCCGTCTCGAGCGGACCCTCGACCCTCTCCACCTCGAGCCCGTGCCGGAGGAGCACCTCCGCGAGATCCCCGCGATGCGCCTCGATCAGGTACCCGACCGGCCGCACCCGGGACACCACCGGGACGATCCGGTCGCGAAAGGGGACCTCGAGGTCGAGGATGCGCCCCGTGGGCTCGAACCCCGTCCCGTCGGGGAGCGCCCGCATCTCGGGGCTCCGGTAGGCCACCGTTCCGGAGACCTCGAGTCGGGTGCGCACCACGATCGAATCGGCCGGGTCCCAGCTCGCCCCGAGCCGCGTGACCTCCGAGCGCCCCTCCTCGACCGCCGCCACCACCTCCCGGGCGTGCTCCGACACCCAGAGCGCGATCCCCTCCATCGCGATCCGCTGCCAGCGGGTGCGCTCCTCGAGCCGGAGGCGCGCATCCGTCTCCCTGCGGCTCTCGTACAGGAGGCTCACCGCCCCGCGCGCACCCCCGTAGTTGCGCAGGATCCGGATCCCGTACCCGGCCCCCGTGATCCCCTCCTCCGGGATCCGGGTGGGGTCCGAGGGGAGGAGGTGGTACGGGAAGTAGGTGTAGCCCGCCCCCTCGATCGCACCCCGGACCGCCTCCGTCGCCGGCCCCGCGGCCATCTCCCGCACCGCCGTCGGCGTGTACAGGGTGCTCGGATGAAGCGCGAAGAAGTCGTAGTAGTGCGCCCCGGTGAGCTCGTGCGCATCGATCGTCACATGCGGATGCCACCGGTTCAGCACCTCCTCGACCACCGCGCGCGACTCGGGGTTCACGAGCCGGCTGTAGTCCCGGTTCACATTGTATCCGGCCGGGTTCGTCCGCGTGCCCCACTCCCCGGCCTCGGCCGCGTCCGGGTTGATCTGCGGCACGAGCACGAAGACCACGCGCTCGGTCACCGGAGCCAGCGCGCCCGCAACCAGGTCGCGCGCGAAGAGCATGAGCCCCTCCTTGCCCGCCTGCTCGTCGCCATGCACCTGCGCGCCGATGAAGACGATCGGCCGCCCCCGCACGACCGGGTCCGCGGGCCCCGCCACCCCCGGCCGCGAGATCGTCACCGCCATGAGCTCACGCCCTTCGCGGCTCGTCCCGATCGAGCGCAGCCGCACCACCTCGGGCGCATGCCGCGCCAGCGCCCGGTAGAACGCCAGCACCTCGTCGTGGGGCGTGAGCTCCGTCCACCCCGATCGCTCCGCGTGCGTGAGCAGCTCGCCCGCCTCCCGCACCTGCGCCAGCACGGAGGAAGGGAGGCTCGCAAGAACGAGCCCGAGGGCCAGGAGCCACCCGGCCACCCGCATCGCGCCGGGTCGACCGGTCATCAGGGCGTCTCTCGGTCCGTGCCTCCGAGGGCGCGCCTGACGGCGGCCTCCCCGCCCACGACCGGGATCGTCAGCGAGGTGCCGTCGAGTTCGAGGCTCAGCTCCGTGCCGGGCTCGGGCCAGAGGGTGTACTGCCGGTCGCTCGAGAAGACGACGAGGGTGATCCGCTGACCCGCAGGGATGACCTGGTCGGTGGGCTGCAGGGTGAAGGTGACCTCGCGGTACTCGCCCGGCACGATCGGGTCGCTCTCGGTCAGCGAGCGGTGGTTCTGCGGGTCGGCCCAGCCGCGCGTGATGATGTTGAAGTTCGGCTGGCGAGGCTCCGGATCGATCCAGGGAAGGGCGACGAGCCAGACCGACAGATTCGCTGCCGCCTTGCTCGCCGTCATCCGGATCGTGACCTCGGGTGTTCCGGAGATGTGGACCGGCTCACGAAGCTCGTCGGTCCGGTAGAGGAGCCGGTGGGGGGAGTCCTCGGCCTGGGCGAGCTCGCTTCCCGGGAACTCGACGTTGTCGATGAGCCCCTCGATCGCGCCGGAGCCGGGTCCGGTGAGGTGGAGGGGGCCGGCCGACCTTCCTCCTGGACCGGGATGGAGGGTGACGGGTGCGGCGCCGGGAAGGGGCCAGTCCTCGTAGGGGGTGGGCTGGTCGCGGGGGTCGCCCTCGCGGGTGATCCAGGCGCGCGGGTCGTTCTCGACCCCGTTCTCGACGCCTGCGACGTAGCGTGTGAACCAGCGGTTCACCATCTCGAAGGGAGGGGCGCCCCCATGGCCACCCTGGTGGAAGTACATCTGGAGGGGAACGTCGGTGTCGCGCAGCGCCTCGATCACGCGGACGCTGTGCTCCGGCATGACGTTCCAGTCGTTCCAGGCGTGCGCCATGAGCACGGCGGCGCGGATCCCGCCGGCCTGGAGGGCGTAGTCGCGCTCGGCCCAGTAGTCGTTCCAGTTCCCGGTGATGCGGTCCATCTGCTCGACCATGGGCTCGCGCACGGTGCGGTTGCAGTAGGCGCGCCGCTCGGGGTTCCCGCTGTTCACGAAGTCGTAGAGGGAGTCGATGTCCTCGCCGAGGTAGCCGCCGGGAGAGCGGATCAGCCCGTGCGAGCGGTAGTAGTGCCAGTAGGAGGTGTTCGGGGCGATGGGAATGATCGCCTCGAGCCCCTCCACTCCGGTGGTCGCAGCGGCCAGGGGGAGGGTCCCGTTGAAGGAGGTGCCGATCATCCCGACGCGTCCGGTGGCCCAGTCGGCGGTGACCTCCTCGTTGCCGTCGGGGGTGGTGAAGCCGCGGGCGCGGCCATTCAGCCAGTCGATGACGGCCTTGGGTCCGAGGGACTCGTTCGCGCCTCCCATCGTGGGGCACCCCTGGGAGAACCCGGTGCCGGGCGACTCGGAGTGCACGACGGCAAAGCCGCGGGGGACCCAGGTGCCGACATGAGAGTTCGAGATCCGGGTGCGTCCCTCGCGGTAGCCGACCTCCGGGATGACCGCGCGGGGGGGCGGGGGCTCGCCGAGTTCGTGGCGCACGTTCCAGAGGATATCGCGCACGCTGGCGGTGCCGGCGTAGTAGGGGCTCGTCTCGTAGATGACGGGGACGCGGAGGCCGTCGGTCTCGGTCTGGCGGGGGCGCACGACGGTGACGTGCATCCGGTCGGCGCGGCCGTCTCCGTCGGTGTCGAACTCCGTCTCGACCCAGAGCTGCTGCCGGATCCACCGGGTGGTGTCCGAGTAGATCTCCTGGACCTGGACCTGGCCGTTCTCGATGAGGAGTCCGCGGGGTGCCTCTTCCGGCGGGGCCTGCGCCGCGAGGGGGAGGGAGGGAGCTCCGAGGAGGAGGCCGAGGAGGGCCGCGAGGGGCAGGAGGGGGGTGCGCCTGGTGGTCGGGGTTCGGTCCATGGGAGGCGGGGCTGCGGTGGAGGTCTCGATCGTGGGTACCCGGGACGGAACCCGGCCGACGTCCGTGAAGCTACCCCGCCCGACCCCGGTTTGTCACGGGTGCGCGCGCTGGCGGTCTGAAACCTCCGGCCCGCGTTCCTCGTAGGGTTGGTCGCCCGGCCCGACACCCGAACGCGACCCCGAGGACTCCGCCATGCTCCGCACCGCCGCTCCGGCTCTGCTTTTCCTGGTCACTGCACTCGTCCTGTCTCCCGCACTCGGCTCCGCACCCGGCTTCGCGCCCGCCCTTGCATCTGCCCTCGGGCCCGCCCCCCTCGCGGCCCAGGAGCCGGGGGTCGAGCGGGCGATCGAGGCGTCCGGGCTCCCGCGTGCGATGATCGACCGGCTCATCCGGATGGTGACGGATCCGGCCACGCATCGCATCGACGGGGATGCACAGATCCCGGCCGACAGCCTCCTTCCGGGGAACCTCGTCGTGACCGGGGAGCTCCAGCTCGCCGGCCGGGTTCGGGGCGACGTGCTCGTGCTCGGGGGCGATGCCGCGCTCGAGGAGGGCTTCGAGATCGGGGGCGACCTGACCGTGATCGATGGCGAGATCCGGGGCGAGGAGCGGGGCCGCATCGGCGGGGTCGCGGCTGCGCTCGAACGAGGCCCCGTGCGTGCCGTGCCCACGGAGGGCGGGGCCGAGGGACGCGTGGCCCTCCCGATCGCGCGCGATGATCCGAGCGGCGCATCGGCCCAGTTCGAGCTGAGGGGCGAGGGCTACAACCGGGTCGAGGGGATCCCCTTTCTCGTCGGTCCCTCCCTGACCACCGGGGGCGAGGCGCCCTTCCGCCTCGAGGCGCTCCTCATCTGGCGCACCGAGCATGAACGGGACTTCGGCTTCGACCGGCAGGGGTGGCAGGTCGAGGCCGAGCAGTTCCTGGGCGGAGGGCGGAGCCTTCGCCTCGGCGCGGGTGTCCACTCCCGCGTCGATCCGATCGAGGGTCGCGGGATGTCGGACCGGGAGAACGCCTGGTCGACTCTCCTCCTCCGCAACGATCGCCGCGATCACCTCGAGCGCGAAGGGTGGAAGGCATTCGTCCGGATCACCCCCGCCAGGCTCCCCCTCGATGCCCGCGTCGAGTACCGGGAGGAGGAGCACCGGAGCGTCCCGGCGGGCGATCCCTGGAGCATCTTCGGGAGCGACCGCGACTGGCGCCTGCAGCCCCTCGTGGCCGAGGGCCGGCACCGGGCCCTCACGACAACCTTCTCCCTCGACACCCGCGAGGGTCGTCGCGATCCGGACTCGGGCTGGCTCGTCGAGGGGAGCTGGCGGAGGGGGCTGGGTGGGGCGCTCGCCCTTCCGCCCGTCGCGACGGATGTGGGGGTGCCCGATGCGGAAGGCTCGAGCGTCACGCTCGATCTGCGCCGGTACCTCCGCGTGGGGCCAGGGGCCCGGCTGAACCTGAGGCTGTTCGGAGGCGGGGCCCTCGGCGATGCGCCGCTCGCGCCCCAGCACCAGGTCGCGCTCGGGGGGATTGGGACGCTCCCGGCCCACCCGGAGTTCGCGGTCTCCTGCGGGTCCCGGGATCAGGCCGCGTTCGTCGAGCGGGGGGGCGTCGAGCGGGCCTTCCTCACGGGGTATGGCTGTGACCGGTGGGGGCTTCTCCAGGCGGAGCTGCGCGGGGGGATGCGGGTTCGGACCGGGTTCGGTGCG
>SLDT01000027.1 GCA_007125125.1 Gemmatimonadota bacterium
CGAAGACCCCGTCCCGAATGAAGCAGACATCCGAAATGGACACCTCGTCACCCGCGAGTCGCTTCTCGGATGAGGTCTGGATGATCGTCGGACACGCTCGTCCCCCGAACAGGAGGGATGTCGTGTCGGACTTCGGGTCGCAACCGATGAGCAGAACCTTGCGGCCCTGCTGGGCCATCATGTAGCTCAGGTTTGCGAGGGTGAAGCTCTTCCCGATGCCGCCCTTGCCGTAAATCGCAATGATCTGGGTTTCCGAGTTCGTCATGCCACGTCTCTCCAGTCGAGGATCATCTTCACGCACGATGCGTCTTCAAAGGCTGTGCGATAGGCAGAGGCGGCTGTCGGCGCCTTGGCCCGATGGGTCACGAGACCTCCGAGCTTCAGCACGCCCCGGGTCACCATCCGGTTCACCTCGGCCAGGTCCGAGTCGGTCCACTCCGCCGCGACCCGAAATCGAGCCTCCTTCATGAAGGCAGGGGGGAACCGGAAGCGCACTTCGTCGGGGTAGAATCCTGCAAGAACGACCTCTCCTCCGCGCGCGAGCACCGGGAAGAGGTGGTCCAGGATCCCGGGGTCACCGCTCACATCGATGATGGTGGTGAAGGGCTCGTCGGCCTTCGCCCCGGGGGGTTGGACCTCGTAGCCTTCCGCGCCCGTTGCCCGGTCGGGATTGCGCTCCCAGACGATCGGGGGACGGCCGGGGTCACGGGCGACCAGGAGCCGGGCCAGCAGCCTCCCGAGGGCACCATGACCCACGATGAGCACCGGGCCATCGTCTCCTGCCCGAGGCAGGGCGTGGTAGGCGGTGGCCGCCAGGGCAAGAAGGCAGCCCTCCTCACCAAGCCCCTCGTCGATCCGGTGCACTCTGGCACCCGGGGCGACGATTCTTCGAGCTGCAGCACCGAAGAGCCCATGAGCACCGATGAACCCGCGCGACCCCGGTGCAAACACACGTTCCCCTCTCCGATGTCCGGACTCCGACCCGGCCCAGAGCACCTCTCCCGTTGCTTCGTAACCCGGGACGAGCGGGTATGCGAGCCCGGGGAAGGGCGGCATCCGGCCATCCCAGAGCAGGCGCTCGGTGCCTGTACTCACCCCCGTCCAGGCCACCTCGACGACGACGTCGTCGTCCGTGGGCGCAGAAAGGCCCAGGGTCCTCAGCGCCAGGAGTCCTGGTTCTTCGAGTACGACGGCCAGCGTGTCCACGCGATCCTTGACGATGATGGTTGCTCAGCGGGCCTCGGAGTTCCGGGAAGACTGACGCGGACACAGCCGAGAGCTCGGGCTTCTCGTTGCGCATGTATCATTGGGTCCCGAGTGGCAGATGTCAAGGAGAAGCGACAAAATTGCCTGTCCAAAAACTTTGACACGCCGAGGGAGGAGGGTTGGGTTCGCTGGAGCGTGCGGTGGATCAGGGTCGAGCGACGAGCAGGGAGGTCAGGACCGGCGAGCGATGTCTAGGGCGTCGCACGCGCGTAAATCCCGCCGTCTTCAGGAGCCCGGAGAGTTCGGCGGGCGACCGGGGCCGCCCCTGGCCCATGGCGAGGAGGTAGAGCGCGAAATAGGCGGCACCGACGGTCTCGGCGCCGCGAACACCCGCCATGGGCTCCGCGACGAGCACGGACCCGCCGGGGTGAACCGCCGCGCGCGCGCGACGAAGGAGGCGAACAACGGCGTCATCGTCATGATCGTGGAGAATACGCACGAGCGTGATGAGGTCTGCTCCCTCCGGCAGGGGATCGACGAGGAAGTCGCCTCCATGGGCGCGAATCCTGGCGGACTCGTTCAGGGCTGCGATCCGAACCCGAGCACGTTCTGCGACAGCGGGGAGGTCGAAGAGCTCCAGCTCGAGCTCTGGATGTCGGTTCGCCACGGCAAGGAGAAACGCGCCCTCACCCCCGCCCAGGTCCAGAACTCGTTCGTGGCCGGCGAAGTCGTAACCATCGAGGATCTCGGTCGCAACGAGCGGTTGCGAACCCGCCATCAGGGATGAGTACGCAGCCACCTCCGAGGGTTGCAGGGACCGAGGGTCTCTTCCCCCGGCATAGGCCCAGTAGCCCTGTAGCTCCATGGAGCGGTCAGGATCATTGGCGATGAGAGCGATGGGATCCTGAAGATCCCGGTAGAGCAGGGTGTTGTGCTCGATCATGCGGGCGAGTGCCTGGTTCCCTGCGAGAGGAGCCCCGAGATGGCCGAGGCCGATCGTGCGCCCGTCACGCGAACGGCGCAGAAGCCCAAGCGCTACGCCCGCCCCCAGAAGCCGCTCCAGACGGTCGGGGGGAAGCCCGAGGGCCTCGTACAGGCGATCGACCGGCTGGCCTCCATCCTTGAGCCGATCGAAGAGATCGAGCCGTACGAGTGCCAGCACGGTCTGGGAGTAGACGAACCCGGAGAGGAGGTCGAAGAGCTGGCGCGAGCGGGAGAGGGCGATCGGCCGTGTGAGGGGGAACGCCGCCGCACGCCGCTGGAACTCGGGAGAGGCGAGGAGCGCTGTCCATCGGTCTCGCAGCGGATCGAGCAACCGGAGCATGCGTGACAGGAGGCCCGCAGCACGGGGCGCCTCGGCGGAGCCCCCGGACTCGACCGGAAGCGCACGAGAGGTGGCGTCTGCGCTCATCCGGGGACGAGGCTGCCCGAGGTGGTGATGGGGTGCTCCCTGGAGAGGAAGTGTCGAACGGGGACGACCCGGAGCGGGGGGCCCTCCGGGTCAGCCCCGCCGGGGCGGGGTCGCGGATGGGGAGGGCCCCCGAGCGCCCCGGGACGACACGGAAGACTGCCCGTCAAGTGGTCCCGCCCTTCTCTGGTCCTGGCTTCCTGGATGCTGACAATGTCCATTCCTCCTTACACTGCGACGCGTTGACACCCTACCTTAAGGGCGAAGTCGCTCCTTCGCAACGCGGAACTCACGGCTGATCGCCTCCGTTGCGAAAGAGAGACTCTGTCCCGGTGGCTTCCATGGCCTCTGCCAGTCGATCAAGCGCGAGCACCCACGCGGCTGTCCGCAACGGAATGCCCCTCTCCGAGGAGAGCTCCGCCACCCGGCGCGTTTCCCGCACCATCCTCTTCTCGAGTCGACGAGCCGTCTTCCTGGCGGTCCACCGGTCTCCCTGCCGGTTCTGAACCCACTCGAACCAGCTCACGGTCACGCCGCCCGCGTTGGCAAGGATGTCCGGTATCACCTCGACTCCCCTGGAGTCCAGGATTTCGTCGGCTTCCGGCGTGACGGGGCCGTTCGCCACCTCGACGATGGCGCGAGCACGCACGTCGCGCGCGTTCCCTTCGTTGATGGCCCCACCGAGAGCGGCGGGCACGAGAAGGTCCACGTCGAGGGCAAGGAGCTCGTCGCCTTCGATCTGGGTTCCTGACGGAGGCCCTGCCAGGGCCCCGGACTCGTCCTTGTGCCGACGCAGTGCAGGAATGTCCAGACCCTGCTCGTCGAGGACGGCGGCCGACGAGTCACTCACGGCCACGACCTTCCATCCGGCCTCATGGAGCCTGGAGGCGAGCTGTGACCCCGCATTGCCAAAACCCTGAATGGCGACGGTCCGTTCGGACTCCTTGCCGATCAGTTCGTCGCCGAGTTCACGGATCACATGGAACGCACCATCCGACGTCGCGCTCGAGCGGCCCGGAACCCCTCCCAGGGCGATGGGCTTTCCCGTGAATGCGGCCGGCAGATGGGCTCGACGGATCTTGTCGAACTCGTCCGACATCCAGCCCATGACCTGCTCGTTCGTGGCCACATCGGGCGCCGGGATGTCCCGGTCCGGGCCGAGGAGGTCGGCGAGTGCACCGACCCAGCCCCTTGAGAGTCGCTCGAGCTCTCCCGGCGAAAGCTGTCCGGGGTCGACCGTCACCCCTCCCTTGGCTCCTCCGAAGGGAAGATCAAGGAGCGCTGCCTTGAACGTCATGCGGAAGGCAAGGTCTGCCACCTCCCGTCGGGACACGCCCGCCGAAAATCGCACGCCCCCCTTCGCAGGCCCTCTCGTCGAGTCATGACGGACCCGAAACCCCGGAAAGACTGCGAGGGACCCGTCGTCCATCCGCACGGGGATCGAGACTTCGACCGAGGAAACGGGTCGGCGCAGGCGCACGAGCGTCTCGTCCGCAATCCTGCTGTGGTCGAGCGACGCGACGAGACGCTGGCCGGAGACGGCGAAGAGGTCGTCAGGCATGAGGGAGTCCAGTCCAAGCAATTCGGGGAGAGTGAAGGGCGACCGGCCCAGTCGAGGAGCTCGCTGCCGGTGCACGCCCCCCGAGGGGCTGCAAGAACCCGCGGAAAGACACGACGTTCCGATGCGCGAGGAATCCGGATGGATCCTGAACGGGATTCGGGCGTTGAAGGGAGAGCACTGCGCCGGGGCCAGACCCGTGACTCGCCCCAGCCGTTCTTCGTCCTGTCACGACTCGAGGTGTTCCATCCTTTCCCAGTCCAACACCGCCAGGCCTGCTGAGGCAGCTCAAGGAAGGGCGAACGAGCCCGGGGCAGAGGTGCGATCCGATCCGCCTCCGAGGGTCATGGCCGAGTTCGGGATGGGTGGGGACGGGGCCACACTTGTCATTGTTGCGGGCCTCCACGGGAATGAGCCCGCCGGCGTTCTTGGAGCCATGCGGGTCATTCGCGCTCTCCGAGAGGAGCGCTCGCGGCGACTGCAGGGTCGGGTCGTCTTCCTCACGGGGAATCGGGCAGCTCTTTCGGTGGGTGTTCGCTTCCTCGACCGCGACCTGAACCGCGCATGGACTTCCGAACGCCTCCGGACACTTCGCATGGGTGCCCGTCCGGGCCTCCCCGAGTCCACGGCACGGGAAGACCGCGAGCAGCGCGAACTTCTTGCCGAACTCGACCGGATCATCGGGGCCGCTGGTCCCACCTACGCCCTCGACCTGCACACGACGTCCGGTCCGGATGGGGTCTTCACCACGATTGGCGACACCCTGGAGAACCGGGACCTCGCCCAGTTTCTCCCCGTGCCGCTCGTGCTGGGCCTCGAAGAACTCGTCGAGGGAACTCTGCACGAATACCTCGGGGAGAGAGGTGTCCCATCGCTCGCGTTCGAGAGCGGACAGCACGAGGAACCCGAGGCCATTGACCGTGCCGAAGCCGCGATCTGGCTCCTGCTCGTCGGTCTCCGCTTGCTTCCCGAGTCTGCCGTGCCGGAGATCGGTAAGGCCAGGGGGCAGCTTGTGCCGATCGGGGAGGCCTTCCCGAAGGTCCTGGAGTTTCGACACAGGCACGAGCTGCGAGAGGGCGATGGTTTCCGGATGCGGCCCGGCTTTCGCAGCTTTCAACGGCTCCGCGCCGGAACCGTCGTCGGGGACGACCTGCGGGGCGGGGTCTCGATGCCCGAGGATGGGCGCATTCTGATGCCCCTCTACCAGTCGCAGGGATCCGACGGCTTTTTCGTGGTTCGCGAGTTCAAGGTCTTCTGGCTCCGACTGTCCCGCGTCCTGAGGGGACTGGGTGTGGGGCGTTTCGTTCACTGGCTTCCCGGAATCCGTGAGCATCCGTCGATTCCGGGTGCCCTGGATGTGAACAAGCGCGTTGCACGATGGTACGCCCTGCAGGTTCTGCATCTTCTCGGGTTCAGGCGGCAGCTGGACGACGGCGACCGTCTCGTCGTGCTGCGTCGCGGGAAGAGGGCAGCGTCGGAGGGCGTGCACACGGGGGATGGCCACCCGCCGCCCAATCCGTGAAATTGACCGTGAGGAAGGCTCGCCGGCCGGGCCTGTCCCTCCAAGCCGATCACCCTTCTTTTGAGGTCATGAAGTGCAAATCCAGCTGAACACCGACCGGAACATCGAGACGACCCCACAGCTTCAAGCACAAGTCGAAGAAGCTGTGAACCAGACACTCGGACGCTTCGGGGACCGGATCACGCGCGTTGAAGTTCACCTTACCGACGTCAACTCCGACAAGGGGGGGCGGGACACGCGCTGCGTGATGGAGGCGCGCGTCGCCGGAATGCAGCCCGTCGCGGTGGACGACCTCTCCCGGACCGTGGCCCAGGCGGTCCGGGCCGCTGCGGGGAAGCTCGAACGCGCCCTCGAGACCCGCCTCGGCAGACTTGGGCGCCGCTGAACGGGAACACGCTCCCTACTCGACGGGGGGAGGACCATGCCCTACTTTGGCGTCCTTCACCTCAGTTTCGATGACTCCCCAGGAGAACAATGATCATGCAACACCTGCGTAGGCACTTCCTCTGGACGGCAGGGGCCGTGGCACTGTTGGCCATGAGCTCCTGTGCCACACGCGAGGCGCCGGCCGCCACGACACCACCGGCCGCGACCCAGCAGACTCAGCAGCAAACCCCTCAGCAGACTCCCCAGCAGAGGCAGGCTGCACAGCGGGCGGAATGGCCCCGACCCTATTCGGAGGTGATCACGGCAGCTGCCGAGACGAGCGAAGGACTCTTCAGGACGCACCGGATCGAGAACCGGCTCTTCTTCGAGATCCCGGAGTCCGAGCTGAACAAGCCGATGATGATCATGACCCGGCAGGACGAGGGCGGCTTCGGCAGCCGGGGGAACCTGAATGTTCGTTGGGAGCGCCACGACCGCCAGATCCAGCTCCGATCCGTCGCGTACGGGATGCAGGCCGACGAGAGCTCGGCGATCTGGAATGCGGTAGGGGCGATGAACCGCGGAAACATCATCCAGGTCTTCGACATCGAGACCTTGAACTCCGATGGGGCCGCAGTGATCGACGTGACCCGGCTCTTCACCGCGAACATCCCGGAGTTCATCCAGGTTCGCGGGCTCCAGAACGATCGGACCTGGATCGAGTCTGTCCATGCCTTCCCGGAAAATGTGAACGTCACCGCGGTCCAGACCGGGGCCAACGCACCGGCCGGTACCCCGGCGGAGACGATCAAGATCACCTGGAGCATGATCAAGCTCCCGGACAACCCCATGATGCCGCGCTACCACGACTCGCGAGTCGGCTTCATGACGACGACCTACTTCGACTACTCGCGGCAGACGCCGCGGGCGGAACAGCTCCGTTTCATCCGACGCTTCCGGCTCGACAAGCAGGACCCCTCGGCCGAGATGTCCGATCCGGTGAAGCCGATCGAGTTCTGGGTCGACCGGGCCACCCCCGAGTGGCTTGTGCCCTGGGTCGTCCGAGGGATCGAGGCATGGATCCCGGCCTTCGAGGAGGCTGGTTTCACGAATGCGATCCAGGCCCGGATTCCCCCGAGCGCCGAGGAGGACCCTTCCTGGTCGGCCCATGATGCGCGGCACTCGATGATCTACTGGCGTCCCTCGACGACGCAGAATGCCACGGGTGGGAACACGGTCGACCCGCGTACCGGCGAGATCATCAAGGCAGAGGTCAACATGTACCACAACGTGATGAACCTCGTCAGGAACTGGTACTTCGTGCAGGCCGGGCCGCTCGACCCGCGGGCCCAGCAGTTCCCGATGCCCGATTCGATCATCGGGGCCATGGTCGAATACGTCGTGGCGCACGAGGTGGGGCATGCAATCGGCTTCCCGCACAACTTCAAGGCCTCGGCGATGTACCCCGCCGACTCCATCCGCTCGCGCACCTTCCTCGAGCGAAAGGGGAGCCATGTCGCGACCCTGATGGACTATTCCCGTCTGAACTATGTGGCGCAGCCGGAAGACAGCATTCCTCCGGAGCTGCTGATTCCGAAGGTCGGTCCCTACGACAAGTTCGCGGTGATGTGGGGTCACAAGCCGATTCCGGGAGCAACGACCCCGGAAGACGAGCTCGAGACGCTCGACCGTTGGGCCAGCATGCAGGACACGATTCCCTGGTTCCGCTTCACGACGCCCGGGGCGAACAATGATCCCCACGCCGTCACGGAGGCCGTGGGGAACGAGGACGCGGTCAAGTCCTCGACCCTCGCGATGAGAAACCTGCAGCGGGTGATGGACATGCTCCTCGATGTCGCGGAGCAGCCGGGACAGGACTACTCCCTCCTGAGGGAGCTCTACAACAATACTGTGTCCCAGTGGGGTCGCTACAATAACCACGTGGCTTCGATCATCGGGGGTGCCTACACGCAGGAGCGCCTCGGCACCGGAATGCGGTTCGAGCCGGTCTCGAGAGAGCGGCAGCGAGAAGCCATGCAATACCTTGCCGCGAACGCTTTCGAGGTTCCGGAGATGTTCCTGGACTACGAGATCCTCCGGCGACTCGAATCCGACGGAGCGCTGAACCGCTTCTCGAACTCTCAGGCAGGAGTGTTCCGCACGCTCATGGCCGAGGGTCGGCTGAACCGCCTCGTCGAGTACGAGATGCTGGCGAACAATGGGGCGAACGGATACACGCCCTACACGGTGGCGGACCTCATGGGCGACCTGCGTCAGGGCGTGTGGGGCGAACTCTCCCAGTCGAGCCCAAGGGTCGATGCGCTCCGTCGCAATCTGCACCGCGTGTACCTCTCCACGATGGACGAGTATCTGAATCCGGACGGCGAGCGAAGCATGTCCGACGCCCGTCCGCTCGTTCGCTCCGAGATTTCCGAACTTGCCGACGCGATCGGTCAGGCGGCGGGGCGGTCGAGTGACCGCATGACTCAGCTTCACCTCCGCGAGATGGAACTCGAAGCCCGCAGAATCCTGGACAACCGTTGAGCCCGCGAGGGCTCCGCAGCGACCAGACAACGAGGTCACTCGCTATGGCGGACCCTCACCTCGTCCGCTGACCACGGGCCCGGGTCCTTGAGACCCGGGCCCGTTCCTCTTCCCTCCTCCATGGAGGCTCTTCCCGATGACGAATGAACTCTGGGGGTGGCCACGACGCGTTGGTGTGGCGTTCGCCTCGATCCTCGCAGTGGCCACCCTTCTCTGGGCTGCACCCCTCGCCTCCCAGGGGGTGCACGAACTTCGCACACAGGCCGAGAACTCCGGCTTCACGGCGTTCACGGCCTACGACAGCATGATGACGTACCTCGCCGATCTTCAGGCAGGAAGCACCGAGATGAGGCTTGGCATCTACGGAGAGACCCACCTCGGTCGCGAGCTCCCCTTTGCCATCTTCTCACGGCCTGCGGTCACGCAGCCGTGGGAGGCCTGGGCGCTCGGAAAGCCGATCCTGGTCCTTGCCGCCGGTGTGCACGGACCCGAACGGACCCTTCGAGAGTCGGTCCTGATCATGACCCGGGACTTCGCCACGCCCGGGACACCGATGAACGATCTGCTCGATGACCTCACCGTCCTCGTGGTTCCCCAGATCAACCCCGACGGGTTCTCGAACCAGCCGAACCCACAGCGGGGCAACCTCTGGGGGCTCGACCTGAACCGGGACTACATGAAGATGGAGCAACCCGAGATCCAGGGATATCTTCAGAACGTGATCCTCAGGTGGGCGCCGCATCTCTACATCGATGGGCACAACGGGGGCTCCTACCCCTACAACATCAACTACCAGTGCCCGAGCCATGCCGCGCCGGACCAGCGAATCAGCCGGTTGTGCGACGAGGAGATCTTCCCGGCTATCGATCGGAAGCTGGCAACAGAAGACTACCTGTCCTTCTACTACTCGGGCGGGAACCAGGAAGCGTGGCGCGTTGGTGGCACGGAGCCCCGCATCGGACGCAACTACGGTGGCTTCGCGAACACCGTGGCCATCCTCTTCGAGTCGCCGGGGCGTCAGTCCATGGCCGATGGCGTGAGGAGCGGTGTGCTTGCCTACGAGGCTGTGGTCGAGTGGTCCCGCGACAATCCCGAACTCCTCATGAACACGGTGCACGAGGCGCGACGCGAGACGATCGCGCTCGGCTCCGAGCCAAGGGGAACGGTCGCTCTCGAGACACGCTACGAGCCCGAGGACTTCCCCGTGACCTATCTCATCACGCAGGGCCAGGGCGCCGACCAGGAGGTCGTCACCGTTGAGAACGGTGTCCTTCTCAAGAAGCCGGTCGCCACGCTCGAGCGTGATCGACCCTGGGCCTACGTGCTTCCGCGAGACGCCGAGGCCGCGGTGGAACTCCTCCAGCGACACTCGATCCAGGTCGAGCGGCTCCTCAGGCCCACACAGGTAACGGTGCAGGCCTACACGATCGGCAACGTCACCTATGCGCCCGTCTACAACCATTCCGCGACGACGCGCGTCCATGTCGAGGACGTCATCACTCGGGAGATGACCCTTCCCATCGGGAGCTACATCGTGCGTACGGGGCAGATGCAGGGCCGGGTGGCCGCGCACCTGCTCGAGGCCGAGTCTACCGATGGAGTGGTCTACTGGAACAGGATGGACGCCTGGATCCCGAAGCGAGAGGTCGATCGGTTCAAGGCGGGAGAAGGTGAAGCGCCCCAGTTCCCGATCGTGAAGATCATGACACCGACCCCGCTCGCCACTCGACTCCTCCCCGGCGGGGGGGACTAGAAGGCTGTTGAAGAAGTAGAGCGGCCGCCGTTGGGCGCGCAACGGGATGGAGTCGGAGGCGGCTCGGCGAAGACATAGCCATAGCTACGTCGAGGAGAGCCAACGACCCATCCGGCCCCGTTCCGCCCCAACCGAGCGGCCCGGGTTGTCGGCGCGTAAGCGCTTCGAGTCGTCGTTCCGCGAGACCTCCGAGCATCGCGCAGGAGAACCCGAAGGGCGAAGGGGGGTTGCGGGCCTGGATCCGCGTTGGAGCACCTCACCGATGCTTCGACATCGCTGTCGGCGCTCCGCCTTGATCAGGACCGCAAGACCCCTTCGCGGGGGCCGCTCCACTTCTTCAACAGCCTTAGATCTGTTCGACGAGCAGGAGCTGGCCGAGATCACCCACCCCGACTTCCTCGGCGAGTGGCTCGGCGCGTGTCGCAACCCCATGCTCGCCGAGGACCGGGCGCGCAACTACCGCGAGCTCCTGGAGGCCGCCGAGCGTGAGCTGGCCAAGGTCTGGGCGCGGGTCGACCGCGAGCGCCGCCCGCTGTGAGGCAAGGACGACATCGGAGTCGCCGTGCGCAGGGCACTGGGCACGTCCAAGGTGGCCAAGCACTTCCGCTACGAAATCAGCCGCGACCGCTTCACCTTCGAGCGCAACGAGGAGAAGATCGAGGCCGAGGCGGCGCTTGACGGGCTCTACGTCATCCGCACGAACGTCGTCTCCGAGGACATCGGGGCGGAGAGGCGGTCGTGGAGGCCTACAAGGACCTCCCGCGCATCGAGCAGACGTTCCGCGTCATGAAGACGTTCGCCCTCGAGGTGGGCCCCATCCGGCACCGGCTCGAGGACCGCGTGCTGGCTCACGCGTTCGTCTGAATGCTCGCCCGCTACGTGCGCTGGCTCATGGAGCGGGCGCTCGCGCCCCTGCTGCGCACCGATCACGACCCCGTGGCTGCCCCAGCGCGCCACCCATCGATCGTTGCGCCCGTCAGGCGCTCCGAGGCCGGCGAGCGGAAGCTCCGCAACCAGCAGACCGACGAGCGCAGCTTCGACACGCCGCTCGCCGAACTCACCACCCACACGCGGAACGCGACGCGCGTCCAGGGCACCGAGGCCACTTCGACAAGTATGCCATCTCCGCACCGCTCCAGGAAAAGGCCTTCGAGCTGCTCGTTGTCGCCTTTCGGTTGTAGCCAGTGAGCCGCACCCGGGAATCCAGCGAAAACCCCGGCACGGTGCCACTTCTCATCGGTTCCTGAACAGGGAACTTCTGACTAACGGTCGTGCGCCCGGGTCGACGCACCTGGCTCCGAAGAGGGAAGGAGCGCGGCAAATGCGCCCGCATTGTCCTGACCGAAGGCGTGGAGGTCGACAATGACACCCGAGACGGGATCTGTCAGGGTCAGACGACCACCGTGCCATTGCTCGAGGTGGTAGGGTGCCGCAGGGGAGGCGCTTCGAATCATCCTCTCCCGGGCGAGCGGCCGCAGCACGCCACGCATGAACCCACCTTCGCCCGGTGGAAGCAGGACGAGCAGCTCGCCTGAGTCGGCATCCGTCACCGGCACTCCGGAGGGTCCTTCCGTGCCGAAGACGATGCTTCGTTCCGCCAGCAGAGCTCCCGGGTCCGTCGGAGTCACTCCGGACACGACACCAATGCCCGTGGTCCTGCCCACGAGCGCGAGTGCGAGCACACATGCAAGAAGCGCTGCGATCGCCCACACCGCCTGCTTTGGCACCAGCTCGCGCGGGAGCTCCTCCTCCGTCTCGAACCGGATCACTGAACGGCCTCCCGCAGGATACGCGCCGGCACCTCGACATCGGGGATCGCGCGGAACGATGGATGGGGATGCCGCCAGTGTCCCGGCCTGTAGTGCGGCCAGAGAAGTGCCACACCGATCCGACGACCAGGCAATGGTTCGAAGGTGATGTCTCCGGAACCATCCGGGTGCCGGACCCAGTCCGATCCCGCGAGCTCTTCGAGCGGAAGGTTCAGAACGGACGGGAAAGCGACCCCCGTGTGCAGGACGACACGGCGGTCCGTGATGGCATACCGGGAGCTCCTCACCACCGCGACTGCAAGCGCGGCCAGAAGACCCGAGCCCACGAGGGCAATCAGAAGCAGCCAGGTCAGGTCAGCGGCGAGAGCCGCTCCCGGTCGACCCGTGAACACTCCATGACCCAGCCAGAGCGCGGCGAGCACTCCCCAGTAGACGAGAGCCCAGCGAAGGTATAGCCCTCGCAGGAGGAGGGGTCTGAGCGCAGGTTGTCCGGTCCACAGGAGGCGCTCGCCCCTTGGGAGAGGCTCGTCAATGCCCGGAATGTATTCGACCTCGCGCGCCTCGGTTGCAGACTCCATGTTCGATTCCCTCCTCCTCAGAAAATGGGCTCCGCGCGAGACGGGTCGGCATAGAGGTAACCACCGGCGAAGTAGGCAACGATCTTGTCTTCCTCGAGCAGGGTGATCTGGTCCGATGCCTTCGTGCGCGGCACGTCCCTGAAGTGCTCGGCCTTGATCGCCTTCACCCTCACCTCCCCTTCGCGCCGCCGAATCCGACAGTATCCCATCGGAAGAAGGACCGGAGCATCCGCGTCGCCCTCGAGCTCCACCTGCAGGTAGCGGAGGGTGGGCTCGGCCCGATCGACCCAGAGGTCGGTCACGCGACCGGCGGGCACCCCGTCGGCCCCCACCACGGTCATCCCGCGCGGATCCGGATCGCGCGTTTCCACGGACCAGCCTTCGAGGATGCTGATTGGCTGAATCCTGGGGTCACCGTGGGCCGTGAGATCGGGTCGATCGGCCCGGTCCGTGGCCCAGGCTGCGGGCCCCAGTCCGTCCTTCATGGGGTTCCCCGTCGGTTGAAGGGGAGCACCGGGATAGTCACCGGTTGGTCGGGCTGTGCGTGTCATCGTTCCTCCTCGGTGGGTTGATTGTCCTGGGAGTGATCCCCGTCGGCCTCGACCGGGGCCGGCATCCCGGCGTCCGTGGTCGTGGCAGGAGCACCCGCGGACGAGGCCTCAAGCCCGACCAGTGCAGGGTGCTTCGCACGCTCCTCCTTGGGAGAGGGCACCGCCGGCCAGCCCTGGACAGTCACCCCCTTGCGATCGGACTCAAGAGGGTAGCCCTCTCGCTTGTCTTCCCTGCGGAGATAGATCACGAGACCGGCAAAGAAGAACCAGAAGAGCCAGATGCTGATTTGAGCGAGGTTGATTTGATCCATGGTACACCTGCGTCCGTTTTGGGGTTAGCCGGGAAGCTCGGCAAGCCCGAAGCGGGCCCGACGCGAGCTGGCCGCAATCCCGCTTCCCCGCGTGATCAGGGGTCCGAGGACGGCCATGGTGAGAAATAGGGCCACGATTTCCAGCTGGAACACCACGAGGTACCCGGCGCCTGGCCCCGAAACCCCGGGTCCTAGGCGCCCGGCCTCGGCCAGCGTCGCGAAGCTGTCCCGAATGACTCCGCCACCGAGAATCGCCACGCCCATCGCGGTTGCCTGCATGGCGCCCCAGGCACCGACGGCCAGTCCGTTGCCTTCCGTCTCGTGCAGGTCCATTGCAGCCGTGAGGGTGCCGACAAGGAAGAGCCCGCCTCCCGCTCCGATGAGCGTGGCACCGGCCTGGAGCAGAAGCGGTGATCCGAAGGGTCCCGACACGAGAATCAGGAGGAAGGCGACAACGCCGAGCAAGGCTCCGAATGCCGCGAGGCGACAGGCATCCGTTCCACGCTGAAGGAGTCGCGCGCTCCAGGCGAAGGCCACAACCGCTCCCAGCGCGGTCAATGCGGTCAGGAAGGAGGTCGCACCCACCTCCATGCCGAGAACTTCTCCTCCAAAGGGCTCGAGGAGCACCTCCTGCATTGAGAATCCGGCGGCGCCGAGTCCCACGGCAATCAGGAGGCGGGTTGCGCGACCACCCCGGGAGAAGCGTCGCCACGCAGCAGCGAAGCTGGAGGGCTCGGCAGGCGCCCGGGCGCGGGCCGGATCGCGCGCCTCCTGCTTCCAGAGCGCCACGACGTTCAGGGCGACCGTCACCACTGCCGCTCCCTGCACGACACGGATGAGGCGAATGGGATCGAAATCCGCGAGAAGCCAGGCGAATGCCGTCCCCGCGATGATCATCCCGAACAGCAGAAAGAGATAGAGAAGAGCCACGACCCGTGGGCGTTCCTCGGGTCGAGCCAGGTCGGTCGCAAGCGCCAACCCCGCCGTCTGGACAGTGTGTGCACCGACTCCCACCAGGAGAAAGGCCAGCCCGGCCCCCGCGACCCCCACCCACGCCGGGCCTGAGTGCCCCCCGCCCAGCACCAGGAGCGCAAAGGGCATGATCGCGAAGCCGCCGAACTGGATGAGCGTGCCAAACCAGAGGTAGGGGACACGTCGCCAGCCGAAGGCCGAGCGGTGCACATCGGACCGAAACCCGATCAGGGCTCTCAGAGGAGCCAGGAGGAGCGGAAGCGCAATCATCGCGGAGACGAGAAGCGCACCGACCCCGAGCTCCACGATCATCACTCGGTTCAGCGTCCCGACGAGGAGGGTCAGTGCCATCCCCACGGACACCTGGAAGAGTGCGAGTCGCAGGAGGCGCGGCAGGGGCAGGCTTTCGCTCGCCGCATCCGCGAAGGGGAGCCAACGCGTGCCGATGCGGGTGAGCATCCCCGCACCCGGGGGAAGCGTCTTCGTCTTCACATGCTCCTCACGACGGGACCCCCATGAGTGGAGTCTGTTGCTCACTGCGCCGGGCCGCTCGCAGCTTCAGCACGAATTGCAGCGCATTCACGGTGTAGGCCGCATAGGCGGCCAGAGCGAGCCACGTGAGGGCGACCGGGCCCAGCATCGGGACGACCAGCCCGACGAGGTATGCCGTGTGCAGGGCAATCACACCCATGCTCACGACATCTTCCCAGAAGAAGGGTGCCGCGAAGAGCCATTGGCCGAAGACCTCCTTCTCCCAGATTGATCCGGTCACCATGATCAGATAGAGCAGGGCGGTCTTCACGACGACCGAGGCTACCGCGATCGCATAGCCTTCGCCCGTCATGAGAAACCGGACCAGAAGCACGACGCTCGCGAGCATGACGATGAATTGCAGAGGCGCAAGGATCCCCTGTACAAGAGTCCAGGGAGAACGGTCGCGCCGAAGACGCTCCTCCGGGGTGTACAGGGCTCGCATCTGCTGTCGGGCCACCTTGAACAAGCCTCAAATGGTTAGGGTTGTGAGCCACGGCCGCCGGAGTCAGGGCTCCCGTCGTCCCGTCAGTATAGGGGTCGTTCGGGAAGATTGTCAAGGATCCTTGACGTACAGCAATCTGGACAGTATTTCAAGAGAGTTGAACGCCTCCCGCCGGCATCGGCGCGGAAGCCGCCTTCGGATCGCGGCGCGACCCGGGTCAGCCGGTCAAGCAGAAGACCCGGGCTCGCGAGGGACATCCGAGTTCTCTACGAGCGCGATGGGGAGAAGTCCATGAAGAGGGAGATCCGGCAACACCAGGAGCGTCGCGGCACCCGGGCATGGACTGGCACAGCGCTTCACCCATCGGATGGAAGGCTCGAGATCCAGCCCTGGAAGCATCCTAAGCTATCCTCGCCCGCCCCTCAGACCATCGAGCCGGAAGACCTGGAGCGGTTCATCGAGATCGCCCTCGAGTTCGACGATGCCGCCCTCGATCGCTTCGTCGCCTCCCTGATCCGTCGGGGCATCCCGGGCGAGCACATCCTCACTGACCTGATTCCTCCCGCGGCGCGCGAAATGGGCGCGCGCTGGGAACGTGACGACTGCAACTTTCTCGAAGTCACGATCGTGCTTGGACGCCTGCAACGCCTCGTCCGCGCAGCCCTGCTCGAATCCGGCCAGGGCGAGAGCACCGGACCCGAAAGCCCTCATGCTCCATCCATACTCCTCGGGGTGCTGCCCCACCAGCAGCATACCCTCGGACTGGTCATCGCCTCCAATTTCTTCCGGTCCCGAGGATGGGTCGTGTCCATGACCCCCTCTCACCCGGGAGAACGGCCGTCGTCGAGGGTCGCAAGGAGTCGATTCGACGTCGTGGCCTTCTCCCTGGCGACGCCCAGCTGCCTCTCCGAGGTCGAGAAGGAGATCCGGCTCGTGCGCAACGGCTCGAAGAACTCGCGCATCCGGATCATTGTCGGCGGTGGACTTCTCGAGCGGGCCCCGGAAGCCGCCGACGGACTCGGAGCAGACGCGATCGTGATCGACCCACAGAGGGCACCGGAAATCGCCGAGGCCTTCCTGTTCAAGGGAGTTTAGACGATTGTTATTCTGTCATGGTCCTCCAGATGGCCGGAGCAATCAGGCTCTCTTCTTCTGGCTCGGCACCCGTTCTGGTACATGTCGCAACCAGCCTCGGGAAGTGAGGGAGTGCGACGCGGAGGGAGGTGGGGCCCTTGCTAAGAACTGGACGAGATACCGTCATGGATGCTGAATCTCAAGAGAGATCGGTCGTCGACCGACTCATTCAGGCATCGTCGGACCTGGCGCTTCTCCTGACGGAAGACGGCATGATTCAGGAGGTGCACCTGGGCCGTGCCTTTGCCCGGGAACGGACGGACGCGTGGCTCGGCCGCCGCTGGTCGGACACCGTGACCCTGCCCACGAGGGACAAGGTCGTCAACCTCCTCGACGAGGCGAAGAGCACCGGAACCTCGCGCTTTCGCCAGGTGAACCAGGTCTTTGCCGACGGGGCCGAGATTCCCGTCAGCTTCACCGTGGTCCGTCATGACCGTGATGGATTCCTCCTCGCGCTCGGAAGGGACCTGCGGACTCTCTCCCAGCTCCAGCAGCAACTCGTGGACGTGCAGCAGGCACTCGAGCGGGACTACTGGAGGCTCAGGCAGGTCGAGACTCGCTACCGCACCCTCTTCCAGGAGTCGTCCCAGGCGGTACTCCTGATCAGCGCCGCAACTCGCCGCGTTGCCGATGCGAACGATGCAGCGGGACGCGCGCTCGGCATCCCGCTGCGAGATGTCCTCGGGGCCCGCCTGCCGGACGAGCTGCCGATCGACACGGCCGAAGCCGAAGAGGTCCGGCGTCTGCTCGAAGCGGTCTCGGAAGGAGCCCGCGTCGAGCCGCTTACGGTTCACCTCAAGGACCAGGAGCCGTGTCTGCTCGACGCATCCCTGATCCGGGAAGATGGCGAGAACGTCCTTCTCGTGCACCTTCGCCCGGACTCCGCAGTCGAGCCCGGGCTGACCGATCGCGATCGCGCCAACCTTCTCCTTCTGGATCGGGTTCCCGATGCGTGGATCGTCACTGATCACGAAACCCGGATCCTGAGTGCGAACCGCACCTTCCTCGAACTCGCCCAGCTTTCGCGAGAAGAAGATGCAATCGGAGAGAGCCTGAGCCGCTGGCTGGGCAGGCCGGGAGCCGATGTGACGGTCCTCCTTGCGAGCCTGGAGAAGTTCGGCGTCGTGCGACTCTTCCCGACCACACTTCAGGGCGAGCTGGACATGGAAACGGAGGTGGAGCTCTCGGGCACGATCACCTCCGAGCTGGAGTCACCCCGGATCGGCCTCGTCCTTCGAAACATCGGGCGGCGGCTCACGTCTTCTACTGCCTCTGCCGAAGCCAATCGGGACCTCGGTCGATTCCTCGACGAGCTGACCTTCCGAGTGGGGAGAGCTCCGCTCAAGGAACTCATTCAGGACACCGTCGGGAAGGTGGAGGCCCACTTCATCGAAGCTGCCCTTGAAATGACCGACGGAAACCGCACGGCCGCCGCCGAACTCCTCGGCGTCAGCCGACAGAGCCTTTACACGAAGCTGAACCGGTACAATCTGGAGGGTCCCACCGGGGGACTCGAGACGAGCTGACCGCCGGCGCTGCGCGTCCCGCGTGGCGGGATGCCTTTTTTTTCCACACAACCGTCCATTCTTCTTGACAGAGCACGCCGTACTCTCAAGATTACAACGAGGGCAGAACCGATGGCCGGCCCCCAGTGCCGTGCTCGAACTCTTCAAGCCGATCACCTGGTTCCCGCCCATGTGGGCCTTCCTCTGCGGCGCCGTCTCAAGCGGAGTCTCCCTGGGAGACCGTTGGGGAGTCGCCCTTCTGGGCCTTCTCGTGGCCGGCCCGCTGGTCTGCGCGGCGAGCCAGGCCATCAACGACTGGTATGACAGGGAGGTAGACCGGATCAATGAGCCCGAGCGACCGATTCCATCCGGCCGGATTCCCGGTCGCTGGGGCCTTGGCCTCGCCCTGCTCTGGACCGGCGTCTCAGCGGGTGCCGGGTTCTTCCTCGGGACCTGGGGATTCGTTGCGACACTCCTTGCCCTCGCCCTCGCGTGGGGCTATTCGGCACCGCCCTTTCGATTCAAGCAGAATGGCTGGGTCGGCAACCTGGCTGTCGGAATCTCCTACGAAGGACTCGCATGGATTACCGGCGCTGCCGTTCTTCTTGGCGGAGCCCTTCCGGGAAACGACATCCTTCTCATCGCGCTGCTCTACAGCCTCGGAGCTCACGGGATCATGACCCTGAACGACTTCAAGGCGATTGAGGGCGACCGCATCTCCGGAATCCGCTCCCTCCCGGCGACCCTTGGTCCCGACCGAGCCGCTCAGGTGGCTTCCGGCGTTATGGTGGCAGCCCAGAGCATCGTGATTCTCTTCTTTCTGCTTCGAGGACAGATGTGGCACGCCGGGGGCATCGCGCTTCTCCTCCTCGCACAGATTGTCTTCATGGGCTGGTTCATGGCGCGTCCGCGGGAGCGCGCCCTCATCTTCAGCGGGGCAGGCGTTCCGCTCTACGTGGCAGGAATGATGATCGCCGCCTTCGCCCTGCGGGCGGGTGTCTGAGCCATGCTGTCCGCCTCATCTCCCTCCCGCCAACTGGCCACAAGACCGACCCGCACCGCTCGTGGATCACGCGTACCCAAGTAGAGAGAATGACATGACTGATCACTTCGATGCCGTGGTTGTAGGTGGTGGCCCCGCCGGCGCCACCGCGGCACATGAACTGGCCCTGGCGGGTCACCGCGTGGCGCTCCTTGACCGAGCTGGTCGCATCAAGCCATGCGGAGGAGCCGTTCCACCTCGCCTGCTCGATGCTTTCGACGTCCCGGAAGACCTCCTCGTGAACCGTGTCGACACGGCACGGATCCTGGCCCCCTCGGGACGCCATGTGGACATTCCCGTTGGTGACGGCTTCGTCGGCATGGTCGATCGGGGTCCCTTCGACGAGTGGCTCCGTCAGCGCGCGGTTCGCGCCGGCGCAGAAAGGGTGACCGGCAGCTTCAACCGGGTCGAGCGCAAGGACGACGGCACGACGCTCGTCCACTACACCGAGGGTGCCAGTCGCAGGGGAGCGGAGAAGAGTCTGTCGACACGCCTCATCGTAGGGGCCGACGGCGCGCTTTCCAAGGTTGCCAGGCAGGAGGTACCGAGAGCATCGGAGGGAGAGTTCGTTTTCGCCTATCACGAGATCATCGAATCCCCCCCGACAGAAGACGAGAGCTTCGGTGCTGCCCGCTGTGATGTCTACTATCAGGGCGACCTCTCGCCTGACTTCTATGCCTGGGTCTTCCCCCACGGGCACACCACCTCGGTCGGGACCGGTTCGACGGTGCGTGGATTCGATCTTCGTGGCGCCGTGGCCTCCCTGCGCGCTACGACGGGAATGGACCGGGAAGAGACGCTACGAAGCGAGGGAGCCCCCATCCCGATGAAGCCCCTGCCCCGTTGGGAAAACGGGCGTGATGTGATTCTCGCGGGCGATGCCGCGGGTGTCGTCGCCCCCTCTTCCGGCGAGGGGATCTTCTATGCCATGACCGGAGGCCGCCTTGCCGCCGAGGCAGGCTCGGAGTTCCTTCGCACAGGTCGCGCTCGGGCCCTTGCCCGGGCTCGGCGGCGGTTCCTCCGAGGTCATGGTGCGGTCTTCTTCATCCTCGGAGTCATGCAGCGCTTCTGGTACTCCGATGATGGTCGCAGGGAGCGATTCGTCGCGATCTGCCGGGACCGGGACGTTCAGGAGCTCACCTTCGAGGGCTACATGCACAAGGAGCTGGTTCGGGCGCGCCCTCTTGCCCATGCCCGGATCTTTTTCAAGAACATCGGCCACCTCACGGGACTGGTCTCGCCATGAGCCCCCCTCCACCGCCGTCGGTCGCACCGCGACCGGGGCCCGTGTCGCCCCCGCAAGCTCGCCGGCCGGACACCGAGTCCCAGACGCCCGCCCTCTTTCGCGCGCGCATGCTTCCTCCGCTCATCCAGGAACTGGAACGGTCCATGGAGTTCGACTCCGGGCTCCCCCCGGCGATTCGTCGGGCTGGCCGTGAGGCTGTGGGCCTCGAAGGCTCGAGACGAGGAAGCCTCTGGCGGCCCCTCCTCACGCTCGCGGCCGAGCGCGCCTGCGGCGGCGAGGACACGCGCGCACTCGGCGTCGCGGCAGCCATCGAGCTGACGCACACGGCATCCCTGGTGCTCGACGACCTCCCCTGCATGGACGACGCCGAGGAGAGGCGAGGCAGTCCGGCCACCCATTGCTCGATCGGTCCGGCTGCCTCGATGCTTCTCGCGATCGGGCTCCTGGGCCGCTCGGCCGAACTCCTTGCCGCAGCCCCCCGCGGAGGGGCTCGCCTCGTGAGGCGGTGGGGTGCTGCCTTCGGGCTCTCCGGAATGGCCGGGGGCCAGGCGGTGGATGTCACCGGCGCCTTTGAGAGGGGTGGCGCCGCGCGCCGGCTTCACCGGCGCAAGACGACGGAATTGTCAGCCCTTGCCGTCTGGAGCGGCTCGGTTGTCGCGAACGCCTCGTCCGACACCCAGGCGCGCCTGTACCGCTTCGGACGCGACCTCGGGTGGGCCTATCAGCTCGCCGACGACGCCCGCGACCTGGACGAGGATCGGGACCTCGGCCGTGGCCCCGGGGGACGCTCGCCAGCTCGTCAGTCGCACCGACTTCTGCGCCGCAGCCTCACGCACCTGCAGGGTGCCGGCCCCGATCTCGACCCTGCCGGGATCGAACTCCTTCGGCACCTCGCGCTCGAGATTGTTCGGCCCCCCTCGGCACCTGCCCCTATCTCCCGCTGAGAAGGCCGCGCCGGACGCAGGAGCGAGTCTCGCCTCTTCCTGATCCTTCCGGGGGTTCATCCCCGGGAACGGTTGAGGCGCCAGAACTCGAAGTTCAGGACGGTCGCGAAGGACACCCAGGCGACATAGGGCACCAGGAGCCATCCGGCCAGTGGCGAAACCCGATGAAATAGCGCGGTCGTCAGCAGGATCGTACCGAGAAAGGGAACGATCTCGACGAGCGCCGCTCCAGGTGATCTGCGTCCGAAGAAGAGCCAGGACCAGAGGGCGTTGAGCACAAGCTGCGCCCCGAAGGCCAGGAAGGCCCATCCAGCCAACGGGTGTGCCCGCTCCCGCCACACGAGGAAGGCGGCCACGGCCATGAGCGTGAAGAGCAGGGTCCAGGCCAGTGGGAAGACGACGTTGGGCGGGGTGAAGGGAGGCCGTCGAATCTCCCTGTACCATCCCTGGATCGCATCGGTGCTCACCGAACTCCCGATGGCGGCAACACCGAAGCAGAGTACAAAGAAGCCGGCCAGGGCAACGAGGTCGATCATTGGCCCGCAGCCATCAGATCAGTCCCCGGACCCACCCTCCATCCACGGGGATCGACGTTCCGGTCAGGTATCCCGCCCTCTCCGAGCAGAGGAAGGCCACGAGGGCCGCGAACTCCGCCGGTTCCCCGAGCCGGCCCATCGGGATCTCGGCCTCCCATCGCGCGAAGGCCTCCGGATCACCCGCCGCGAGCTCGTCGAGTCGCTCCGTGCGTGTGAAGCCGGGCAGCACGTTGTTCACCGTGATCCCCTTCGCCGCGACCTCGTTCGCGAGGGTTCGCGCCATCCCGGTCACCGCCGCACGGATGCTGTTCGAAAGAATCAGCCCCTCGACCGGCTGCTTCACCGCCACGGAGGTGCAATTCACGATCCGACCCCATCCGCGCCGCTCCATCGCGGGAAGGGTGCCTCGGATCAACCCCACCACACTCTCGAGGTTCTGTCTCACCGCCCCCCGCCAGACCTCGATCCCATGACGGGCGAAGGGTCCGGGAGGGGGCCCCCCCGTGTTCGTGAAGAGGATCTCCGCGCCCCCCTGCTCCATTGCGACCGCCACGGCCGCCTCGACCCCCGCCTCGGTCGAGAGGTCGGCCGCGACCGTGTGGACCTCGGCCCCCGTGCGGTCTCGGATCTCGCCCGCCGCCCGCTCGAGCGCATCCCGCCCCCGGGCACAGAGCACGAGCCGCGCCCCCTCGCGGGCGAGCTCATCGGCGACCGCCCGGCCCAGCCCGCGGCTCGATGCCGCCACGAGGGCGAGCCGACCCTCGATCCCGAGCTTCATGCACACCCCCTCATGGCGAGCCCGGCAGCGTGAAGGAGCGCACCTCACCGAAGGCCACGCCATGCTCGTTCTCGACCCGTGCCCGCACATAGTAGCTCCGTCCGGGTGCGAGCCCGTCGAGGACCCATTCTCCCGGGTTCAGCATACCGATCGGTGAGGCCGCAAAAATGCGGGGAGTCTCGACCGAGAAGGACATGTCGGAGTGCACCGACCACTCGAACGACAGGGTGCCCGGCCGCCCCCCGGTCCCGGACTCGGCCCGCAGCCGTGCCTGTCGACCCTGGACCTGGTCCGGGGTGCCAGTCACCGCCTCCGGCCTTCGGTCAAGGGCGATGACCGTGCGCTCCGGACTCGGATTCGAGCAGCCCCCGCTCAGGAGGCAGGCGCGAACCCGGTACGAGTGGGGTTGGTGCGACCCCGGGTTCCAGTCCCTCTCGAAACGCGCTCCGCCCCAGGTCCGGTCAAAGACCTGCCACGCTCCATCGCCTACGCGCCGCTCGATCTCGAAGTAGTCGGGGTTCTGGGCGGGGTAGCTCCAGTCCAGTTCGTGCCATCCGTTTCCGTACATGTCCTGCGTGACCGTCAGGTCCGGCGGCGCCTGCGGACGCACCCCGGAGGTGAAGCTGCGAATCGAAGACTGCACCACTCCCGAGGCATTCCGCGCGATCGCCCGGAAGAAGTAGGTCGTCCCCTCCGTCAACCCGGAGAGACGCTCCGAGACGAGATGGTAGCCGGGCACGTCGAGTGGCGAGCCCGTCCCCTGGTAGCTCGTCGGCTCCACGCTCCGCACCGGAGTCGAGTCCGAGACCAGGAGAAAGGGGTTCGTCCCCCATTCGAAGAAATACTCCGTCGGAAGCCCCCCGTCGTCGATCCTCGTTCGGAGCCCGGCAGTGGTTCCATCCTCGATACGGACGCCCCACTCACCCAGCCAGGGCTGCCAGGTGCCCTCCTCGTAGTCGAGCGTCGCAGACCAGGCCGTGCACACCCCGGGGCGGCACCCCCTCACACGGATCTCGTAGGCAACCCCTCCCGCAAAGGCACGATTGAACTCGAACTCGGTCCGGTACGTCGCCCCCTCGGAGCTCCACCCGGACTGGTCCGCGCGCCGCACCTGCACCTCGAACTCGTATCCCGGATGCTCCTCCAGGGGAAAGCTCCAGACCAGGAACGGTCCGTACCCATCCCCATCGACCTCCGGCTCACCGGGATCCCGCGCCTCTCCGAGATCCGTGTACCCGAAAAACAGGTTCGAGGGCGCCGGAGCGGTCGTCGCCGTCGTGAAGGACTGGACCTCGCCCTCGGCCCGTCCCTCGGCGTTCTCGGCGACTGCCCGGACGTAGTAGGTGCGCGCCGATGACAGCCCCGACAGGGGCTGCGAGACCTGCCCCCCCGCAACGCTCCCCGGCACGAACCCGTCACCCACCTCCTCGAACGACGCGGGCGACGGTGTGAGCCCCACCTCGAAGTGGAGCTCCGTGTCGAGCCCACCCGTCTCGACCGTCGCGCGAAGGAGCGCACCCCCGTGCGTGACCTCCGACACCGTGAACGAGGTGAGCGCGGGGGGCGATGCCGTGACATTCACCCGGGCCGTCCCGACCGCACTCCCCGACTGGGCACGCACGTCGGCTTCTCCTCGGGCTCGAGCCGTGACCCGACCCGTCGCGGACACCTCGGCGATGTCGGGCGCCGTCGAACTCCAGGTCACCGGGAGTCCGAGAGCATTCCCGAGTGCATCCCGTACGGTCGCCTCGAGCTGCGCCTCGTCCCCGATCGGTAGCGCGACCGTGGCCGGCGCCACCTCGATCGAGGCCGCCACCGGGGTCACCGCGAAGGGGATCTCGGCCTCGAAGCCCCCGTGCGACCCGCGAACTGTTGTTTCGCCGGCACCCACCGCCGTCACCACCCCCGCACTCGAAACCGAGACCACGCTTCCGTCCAGGGTCGACCAGCTCAGGGGCAGCCCCGGGATCGGGGCTCCCGTCGCAAAGAGGACTTCTCCCGTGAGCTGAACCGTCTCCCCGAGCGAGACAAAGGGCGAAGGCGCCGCAGGGCTCACCCGAACGCCAGCCGGAACCGGGACCGGAGCCAGGCTGGGGCTTGCCGATACACCCGGCCCGAGCTCCACCCTCGTCTCGGCGCGGAAGAGGGCATCACCTCCCCGCCGCATCTCGACGAAGAGCTCGTGGTCCTGTGCGCCCCCCTCGAGCTCGAGTTCGACCCTTACCCGGACCTCCCCCCCGGACGCCGAGACGGGGAAGATCTCGTTCAGGACCACCGCCCCGTCTCCGCTCCGCTGGAGTCGCACGAGCACCCGGTCGACCACCCCGAAGGCCTCGACCATCGAGAGGGAGGGTTCCTCGTCCGGAACGACGAGCGCGGTGAGCGCAAGGGTGCCATGGCCCGAAGGCGGGGCAGGCGGATGCAGGAGGGCATCCCCGCAGGAGGCCAGCAGGACGAGGCCACCAAGGGCCAGCGCGCGCCGGATCATCGGTTCCCCCCCGGCTGGAGGCTCACGCCCAGCTCGCCCCCGAGGACACCCGAACGGACCCCGTCACGGACGAGGACGGAACCGCCATGAACCCGAAGGCGCGGCACCAACTGCATCCCCCCAGCCGGAAGCTCGAGGGCGAGGCCGGCCGAGGCGAGCGTTCCCTGCCCCACCCCGTCGTCTCGACGATGCACCCGCAGCTCCAGGTCGGGCACGACCACCCCCGGACCCCAGCTTCGGCGCATTCCACCCCCGGCGAAGAGCAGGCCCTGGGGCTCACGCACCTCGGGGCGGTCGAGGAAGGTCCCCTCCGTGCGGTGGAGGTAGCCGGCATAGAGCACGCCGCTCCCGCCCATCCCCATCCCGAAGGCCCAGGACCCGCGGGCCTGGAGCCGATCCCCGGACCGAAAGAGGTTCACCCCCTCCACCTCGTCATCTCCAAAACGATCCCAGCGCAGCTGCAGCGCCCAGCGCCCTGCCGTGCCCACCGTGTAGTCCACCACCCCGGTCGCGCTCAGCACTGTCCCCGGCCGGTAGACGTAGCTCTCATCGGCAAGGGGCGTGTAGTTCCCGGGCACCGTGTATCCCACACTTCCCGCGAACCCCAGCGCACCCATCGGGTGGAAGGCAGTCAGGCTCCCACCAAGCCCTCCACCGCTGCTCCACGATGACACCCGGAAGGGGAGCAGGTCCGCAGCGATCACCCCGGCCAGACTTCCCTCGTCCTCGTCGAATCCATCGATCCCGGTCGCCGCGGCGACCTCGGCCATGACCGCCACCCGGCCCGGCACGACATCCGCGATCAGGCGGAACCGAGTGTCCGTCAGCCCCGACACCACGATGGCATCGCTCCCGTCGTCCCGATCGAGCGAGCCGCGCGCCCAGATCGCTGCGACCTCGGCGCTCAGGGGACCGGCCACCTGCACCCTTGCCCGGTACGGCACCGTCAGGAGCGAGACGGAGGAGAAGCCCGCGGCCTCCCCATCCGTCATGCGGAAGTGCTGGAACTGGGCGCCGCCCGCTCCCTCGGCCGAGAGCTGGGCCTCGACGGACGGCGCCGCCCACGCAACGAACAGGACTCCGAGTGCCGCGAGGAGCCACGTTCCGAATCGCGAGCGTCTCACTCTTCGCCTCCCGGGGGTCGCAGGATGATGTCGATGATTGTCGGACCCGAGCCGATTCCCTCGCGGCCGAGAAGTTCGGCCGCCGGATCCCGCTGGCCCGGCGTCGGGATCAGGGCCTCCACATCGGCGAAGCCGGAGCGAGGATCGAGGCCGCCCCCTGCTCCCGGTCCCGGCGGAAGCACGGGGTGGCCGGCTCCGGCGAGTTCCCCGATCGCCGTTCCCTGCCCCGCAGCGGCGCCACGCGTCCGATCCCGTCCCTCGCGTGCCTCGTCGAAACCGGTGTCCTCCGCGAGGGCCTGCTCGTAGAGCTCGGAGGCGAGATCCCAGTCTCCACCGTCCTCGGCCTCGAGTGCCCGGCCGTAGAGGAGTAGCGCCTCGAGGCTTCGGGTGGGTTGCTGAAGTATGAGGTCTCGCTCCGCCTCCGTGAGCTGGATCCCGAGCGCCCCGTGGAGGTCGAGCACGAAGCGCTTGTGCATGGCGAAGACCTCGCGAAGTGCGTCCCCCTCGTTCACGGGCGGCCCCGGGGTCCCTGTCTCGACCGGCACCACCGCAGCCAGGAGGTCGATACGCGCCTCGGTGCCATCCACGCTCCCCTGGACGATCCGTGCCGCCCCGAGCAGTCGGCCGCTGCGCGCCGCGGTGGCGGGGTCCACGTAACCCTCTTCCGCGAGTCGAATCTCGTCGAGGAGGAGTTGCACCTGCAAGCGCTCGAGCACGGTGATTCGGCCGGTCAGTGTCAGGTCGGTCACCGTGAGCTGGGCCAGGGCCCGCCCGAGCGGGGCCAGCTCCGGATCGACCCCGGAATAGCGAAAGGGAAAGACTGCAACCGTGTTCTCGCGCGGTGGCTGATTCGCGAGGACCGCCTCCTGTACGAGCGCCTCCCGTGCCTCGGCCATGAGCTGGCTCCTGCGCAGAACGGGGAGCCGGTTCTGGATCGCCTCCCGGAGGTCGGCACGGGTCTCGACCTCGAGGTAGGCGAGGTAGGTCGACCGCGCATCGGCCCAGCGCTCAGCCCCCTCGTAGCTGAGCCCGAGGTAGAAGAGCACCCCCGGCGGGTGGGTCGGCAGTGCGCGCGCCCTCTCCAGCACCCCGATCGCATCGGCCGTCCTTCCCGCCTCCACGTACGCCGCTCCAAGACGCAGGAGGAGACCTGCATCATCGGGACGTTCCACGAGAGCGGCCTCGAGCGTCGGGACCTCGGCCGGGGAGGGAGGCTCGATCGGCTGGACCCCGATCGTGCACCCCACCGACAGCCATGCCACCAGGAGACCGGTCGGTATGAGTGCGCCACGGGCGCGCAGGTCCCTCGTGGACCTGCCGGAGTCGGGGGCGGGAGTGTTCACGGTCAGGTCACCTCGTAGGCGAAGTTCCCGGTCTCGTCGAGCGCGACCACGACGCGCGAGGGGTGGCGCTCCTCGGCCATGGCCTGGAGGATCATGCGGGAAATATCGGGGAGGAGCGTGTTCGTGAGAATGTTGTCGATGTTACGCGCTCCGCTCTCGACCTCGGTGCACCGGTCCGCGATCGCCTCGATGATCGGGTCGTCCACCTCGAGCGCAATCCGGTGCGTCCCGGCGAGCCGGCGGCGAACCTTCCCGAGCTTGAGTCGGATGATCTTGCGCAGCACCTCGTCGCGCAGCGGGAAGTAGGGAATGATCACGGTGCGACCGAGGAAGGCGGGCTTGAATACCTCGTCGAGCTCGGGCTTGAGCGCACGGGCCAGCCCATCGTGCGAGGGCATGGTCTCGGGGTCCGCGGTGAGCTTCATGATCGTGTCGGTCCCCGCGTTCGTCGTGAGGATGATGATCGTGTTCTTGAAGTCGATCTCGCGTCCCTCACCGTCCTCCATGCGACCCTTGTCGAAGACCTGGAAGAAGAGCTCGACCACGTCGGGGTGCGCCTTCTCGATCTCGTCGAGGAGGACGACCGAGTAGGGGCGACGGCGCACAGCCTCGGTCAGGACGCCTCCCTCGCCATACCCGACGTACCCGGGCGGCGAGCCCTTGAGCGTCGAGACGGTGTGCGCCTCCTGGAACTCTGACATGTTGATCGTGACGAGATTCCGCTCTCCCCCGTAGAGGAGGTCCGAGAGGGCAAGCGCAGTCTCCGTCTTCCCGACGCCGGAGGGGCCGACGAGGAGGAAGACCCCCACCGGCTTCTCGGGATCGTCGATCTGGGCCTTCGAGGTGCGGATTCGGTGGCTGATGATCTCGAGGGCATGGGACTGCCCGATCACGCGCTCTCCCAGGGTGCGCTCGAGCTCGAGAGCCGCCTGGATGTCGTCTCTCAGCATCTTCCCGACCGGGATCCCCGTCCAGCCCGAGATGACCTGCCCCACGAGCTCGGCGTCGACCTGCACGGGTACGAGGGGATCCTCGCCCTGGAGCCCGTCGAGCTCGGTTCCGAACTCGGCCAGGAGGCTGCGCAGTTCATCGGCTGAGCGTCCGGCCAGCCCCCGGCGGAACTCGAGGAGGGGGTCGGCCTCACCGCCTCCCTCTTCGGGTCCATCACCCGCCTCGCCCGACGTCGCCACCTCCGCTTCGGTTCCCTCCTCCTCGACACTCGCTTCGGGGGCAGCCCCCTTCGAGCCGTTCTCGAGGACCTCGCGCACGGTCAGGATGCGGCGCACGAGGCCCATCTCGCTCTCCCAGCGCGTCCGGAGCCCCTCCAGCTCTTCCCGCGTCGAGGTGACCTGCCCGGCAATCTCGGCGAGCCGCTCTCCATGGTCGGCGCCGACCGCCTCTTCCCGGGTAAGGACCCGCGCCTGGGTCTCGAGGTCCTGCAGCCGCCGCTCGGCCGCTTCGACGGAGGCGGGCTTCGCCGCCTGCCCCAGCGCCAGCCGTGCACAGGCGGTGTCGAGCACGCTCACCGCCTTGTCCGGGAGCTGACGATCGGGAATGTAGCGATGCGAGAGGCGCACGGCGGCGTGCGCTCCATCGTCCATGATCCGCACACGGTGATGGTTCTCGAGCGAGGGAACGATGCCCCGCATCATGACCATGCACTTCGCCTCGTCCGGCTCCTCGACCTTGATGACCTGGAAGCGGCGGGTAAGGGCAGGATCCCGCTCGAAGTACTTCTTGTACTCGGACCAGGTCGTGGCTGCCACAGTCCGGAGCTCACCGCGGGCAAGTGCCGGCTTCAGGAGGTTCGCGGCATCACCCTGACCCGCCTGGCCCCCTGCCCCGATCATCGTGTGCGCCTCGTCGATGAAGAGAATGATCGGAATGGGTGACGATTTCACCTCGCTGATCAGTCCCTTGAGCCGGTTCTCGAACTCGCCCTTCACCCCGGCCCCCGCCTGCAGGAGCGCCAGGTCGAGAGAGTGGAGCTGCACGTTCAGGAGAGGCGGGGGCACATCTCCCTCCGCGATCCGCATCGCGAAGCCCTCCACCACCGCCGTCTTGCCCACGCCGGCCTCGCCCACGAGGATCGGGTTGTTCTGGCGGCGTCGCATCAGGATGTCCACGACCTGCCGCACCTCCCAGTCGCGGCCCAGGACCGGATCGAGCTCGCCCTGTCTCGCCCGCTCCGTGACATTCACCGTGTACTGGTCCAGGTGCGGTGTCTTCCCATCGCCCGCGGTCTTGCCCCGTCCCGCGCCGGAGGGGCCCGTGCCGGACGCCGGCACGCCGACACTCCGCTCCTCGACGGAGTCGGCCACGATCTCCGCGAAGTTCTTGCGCAGGTCTTCCGGCTCGATCTTCTCGAGCTCACGACTCACGTCCCGGATCACGCGTCGGAGGTCGGGATCGAGCAGGATTGCAAGCACGACGTACCCGCTCCGCGTGCGCTGCCCCCCGAAGTCGACCGAGCCGAGGGTCCAGGCGCGCGTGAGTGCATCCACGAGGTGGGGGCTCAGGCTCGGCGTCCGGGCATTCCCGGTCTTGAGCCGGTCGAGTGAAGCGGTGAGCTCCTCGGCCAGCCTCGAGCGATTGATCTCGTAGCGCTTGAGGATCGCTGCGAGGTCGCCATCGGTCACATCGAGCAGCTTCATGAGGAAGTGCTCGAGCTCGACGTCGTAGTGGGTGCGCGAGAGGCAGAGTCCCGCAGCCGCCTCCACCGCACCCCGGGTCTCCTGGTTCAGCTTCCCGATCAGGGCTCGCAGATCGACGCGCATTGGAGATCGTCTCCTGGGTCAGAGTGTGAGAATCGTTTCGTCAGCGTCTTCGGCACGCGGACGAGAGGCCAGCCAGCTCCCCCAGCCGAGCGGAGGCGAACTATCACTATGCGCTTCGAGTCGCGTTCCCGCCACCTCTTCTCTCCGAAGCACGAGCTGCAACTCGGCCTCGACCCCGTCGTGGGTGAAGAAGCGCACCAGGCGCCGAAGCAGTTCGTGGTCGGGCGCGCCCGGGAGCAGCCTGTCGTAGGCGTCCCGCGAGAGGGGTCCCATCCGGATCCGAATGCGGGCATGGGGATCCCAAACTTCGTCCCCGACGACCGCGCCTGCACCGAGCAGGTCGGCCTCGGTCTCCTCGCCGATGCGGCAGAGGTCATCCGGACCGAGGCGGAGCCATCCCCCGATGAAGGGCTCCACGGAGACCTCCGTCTCGAACCGATCCATGAGGAGCTGCTCGAGGGCGGGGGCGCTCCGGGTCGGCGCCGCCAGGATTCCCATGTACCAGCCGATCGTCTCCCGGCGAACCCCCGGGAAGGCCTCGTCCGGCTCATGGCCCATCCCGACCAGATCAAGGAGGTGGCTCAGGGCGGTGTCTTCCAGGCCCCGTTCGAGGGCCAGCTCCGGCCGCCCCTTTCGCCATGCGGCGTAGAGAAGCGAGAGGGCGCGGTGCTGGAAGATGTCGAGGAAGTCTCGCGGAGAGCGGTCGCCGACGCGTTGCCGCTCGAGCACGAGGACGGAGTAGGGATGGGGAAGGACGCCCATCCCGCCCAGGAGCCCGAAGGTGTTCGCCGTCAGACGGTCGGGACCGGTGTCCGCGAGCTCGATCTCCTGGACCTCGCGTGGAGCGGAACCAAGCGACGGGTTCTGCGAGAGACGCACGACCTCTGCCGAGGGGTCTCCGAAGGTGCCCGGATGGCCTCGCTCGGCGCGCCTTCCCTCGAGAACACGGATCAGCTGGAAGAGTTCGAAGCTCCGCCCCTCGCGCCGCAAGGCTCCCTCGAGGGCGGGAAATCGGTCGGCAGCGGTGGGCGTGGGTCGACTGGCAGGCGACACGCTGCCCGAGGCGGGCTCCGGTGTGCCTTCTTCCGTCGGGTCGGGCGCGGTCAGACCAGTGTCTTCCATCCGGCCCTCGGTGGCCAATCGCGAATCGGTTCCTTGCGCTGCATGCTGCGCGCGCGGAGCGAGGTGAAGCTGTTCATCGAGGTGTAGAGACCGAAGAAGCGATCGAGCACGCTCGCCAGCAGGTACACGCTCCCACCCGCAAAGTCGTCCTCGTCGAAGACGACCTCGATCCGGTGCCCTCGTGCGAACGAGATGCCGTGCTCCGTGCGCACGCGGGCGTGGGCAGGCTCGCTCCGGACCTCTCGAATTCCCTCGATCTGGCGCTCCGCGCCTGCACCCGCCGAGAGGTTCTGGAGCTGGAGAAGCTGGCGCAGCGACACCGCGCCACCCTCGAGGAGCGACCCGTAGTTCAGGGAAAGCTGGGAGATCAGTCGCCAGATCCGCGCGCGCCCGAGTTCCGGCATGACGGCGGGTGTCGGCCGCCGGAGCGCCTCGATCTGGCTCAGGGGTCCGCCCCCGTCGAGCCGAAAGTCCTCTCCCTTTCCCGCTCCGATCGGGAGCCGGGACGGGATGTCCCCGTTGAAGCAGGTCAGCCTCAGGGTGGCCACGTCCTCGTCCGGGTAGAACGTGCGGTCCGAGACATCGACGAAGCAGATCTCGGTCAGCGGCTGATCATCGGCCCCGCGCGTCCCGGCACGACGGCGCTCCCGCCAGTAGATGCCCTCGTCCAGATGGCTTCGTACCGGGGCGTAGAAGGGCTGGACCCGCCTCGGCTCGGGAAGGTCGGGACTCACGAGGCGCACCTCGTCGACCGAGTAGGTGAAGATGGAGTTCTGCCGCCGAAGGTCGGGGACCACCCGGTATTCCGTGCGCTTCTGGGTCAGGAGCAGGGGTTCGGAGGTGCGACCGAAGAGGTTCACCGCGGGAGTACAGCCCAGGCGGAAGGCCGACGCATCGAGGCTGTCATCGAGTCGGTTGCGCCAGTCCGTTCGCTCGAAGCTCCGGAGCTGGAAGGTGAACTCGATTCGGTCCCCGAAGCCCCGTTCACGAATGCTCTCGAGCCCCCCGACATCGATGAAGTTGAACTTCTCCGGGAAGGCGAAGACCTCCTGGAGGAGCGAGTAGGCCAGGAGGGAGCGCCGAGGGGGGGCGAGGAGCAGCTCGTCGGGCCGGAAGCCGACCGGGGTGAGATGCTCGGGCCCGAGGCTGAAGGGCTCGACCCGGGACCCCGGTGTCGGGTCGCGGACCACGACCTCGAGACAGTTGTTCAGGAGCAGCTCGTAGAGGGCCGCGGTCAGCCCTGCATCCGCGTTCAGGTGGAGCCGGAGCGAGTCGAGGTTGAGCTCCCCGATGCTCCCCCC
>SLDT01000225.1 GCA_007125125.1 Gemmatimonadota bacterium
AACACGAATCCGAACATAGGATTGCCCACGCCCCCCAGGACGCGCACGGAGGGGCCTGCGCCGCACATGGGGTTGCCCGCAGAGCCGGGTCGCGCGGGGTGCGCCGGGCCGAGTGGCACGAAGCCCGCCGGCCCGAGCGGCACGCAGGGCGCCGGCCCCTCCCGACCGCGGACCACCGGCCTGGGCATCGCCATGACGGTGGGCTTCGTAGCAGCCCTCGCGGCCGCCCTTGCCCTCGCCACCACTCCCACCCCCCTCCTCGCCCAGACACCCCCCGACACGATCCGGGGCCACACGGGCCACACGGGCCACACGGGGGTGATCGAGATCGGGGGGATCATCGTGCAGTCGACGCGCGCGGGCCGCAGGGTCCAGGACGAGCCGCTCCGCGTCGAGATCCTCGACCGCGAGGAGATCGAGGAGAAGGCGCTCATGACCCCGGGCAACATCGTCATGCTCCTGAACGAGACGGGGGGGCTCCGCGTCCAGATCACCTCGCCCTCGCTCGGCGCGGCGAACATCCGCGTCCAGGGCATGCGGGGCCGCTACACCCAGCTCCTCGCCGACGGGCTCCCCCTCTACGGGGGGCAGGCGGGCTCGATCGGGCTCCTCCAGATTCCGCCGACCGACCTCGGCCAGGTCGAGGTGATCAAGGGGGTGGCCTCGGCGCTCTACGGCTCATCCGCGCTCGGCGGGGTGATCAACCTCATCTCGCGCACCCCCGACGACGAACCGGAGATCGAGTTCCTCGCGAACGCCACGAGCCAGGGCGGCCAGGACCTCACCGCCTACCTCTCCGGCCCCCTTCCCGGCCCCCTCTCCGAGGCCTGGGGCTACTCCCTCACCGCGGGCGCGCACCGCCAGGTGCGCCAGGACCTGGACGGCTCCGGGTGGGCCGAGCTCCCCGCCTACCGGCGCTGGACCCTCCGGCCACGCTTCTTCTGGAGTGGGGAGGGCGGCCGCGAAGCCTTCCTCACGGTGGGAGGGATGACGGAGCGCCGTGACGGAGGAACGCTCCCCGGGCAGACCCTCCCCGACGGAAGCCCCTTCCCCGAGAGCCTCGACACGGAGCGGGGCGACCTGGGGTTCCGGGCGCAGCTCCCCCTCGCGGGGGGCCAGATCGTGCAGCTCCGAGGGTCGGCGATGCTCCAGGACCACAGCCACCTCTTCGGAGCGCGGACCGAGGACGACCGCCACACCACAGGCTTCGGCGAGGCGACCGTGGCGGGGCAGGCGGGGCGGATGGCCTGGCTCCTCGGGGGCGCGGTGCAGCGCGACAGCTACCGCTCGCAGGCCTTCCCCGCCTTCGACTACACCTTCACCGTGCCCGGGCTCTTCGCGGAGGGCGAGTTCGGGCTGAGCCCCGATCTGCGCGCCTCGACCAGCCTCCGCTGGGACATCCACAGCGAGTACGGCTCCAGCCTGAGCCCGCGCGTCTCCTGGCTCTATCGGCCGGGCGCCTGGACCGGACGTCTCTCCGTGGGAGGAGGGTTCTTCGCGCCAACCCCCTTCGTCGAGGAGGTCGAGGCCGCGGGGCTCGCCCGGCTGGCCCCCCTCGGGGAGCTCCGGCGGGAGCGCGCCTGGACCGCCTCGCTCGATGTCGGGCGGAGCCTCGGCCCCTTCGAGGCGAACGCCGTGCTCTTCGGGTCGCGGGTCGAGGACGCCGTGCACCTCGTGCCCCTTCCCTACGCCGAGGATCCCTCGGCCCCCGGGGTCCGGCTCCGGAATGTCGAAGGGATCACGCGGACCGCGGGGGCCGAGCTCCTGGCGCGCCTCCGGTGGGACGAGGTCTCGCTCACCGCGAACTATGTCCATGTCCGGGCGACGGAGCCCGAGCCGGCGGGCGGGGAGCGCAGGGCCCTTCCGCTCACCCCCCGGCACACGGCAGGGCTCGTGGCGATGTGGGAAGACCACGACCGGGGGCTCTTCGGCGTCGAGGCCTACTACACCGGGCGTCAGTTCCTCGACGACAACCCCTTCCGGGCCGAGGGGCGCCCGCATGTGCACCTGGGGGTGCTCGGCGAGGTGCGGCGGGGGGCGGTGAGTGTCTTCCTCAATGCGGAGAACCTCCTGAACGTGCGCCAGACGCGCCATGACCCGCTCGTGCGTGACGAGCGCGGGCCCGACGGGCGCTGGACCCTCGACGCATGGGCGCCGATCGAGGGGTTCGTCCTGAATGGCGGGGTGCGGATCCGGATCGGGGACGACCACCACCACTGAGGAAGGGGGGCCGGCCCCGCGACGCTCGGCACGCCGAGACGCCCGCCCGGCCCGGAAACGTGCACCGCCCGACGGCGGGATGGTGCGAACCCGGACCCTGAGCGACGATCGCGGATGGCGCACGGCGTGCCCGCATCGGGAACGACACCCGCGCAAGTGTCAGCGCAACAGTCTTCTACCGCTGCAGCGTCTGGCGCAGCCCCACCTCGAAGCTGCGCCCGGGCCCGACGTAGATGCCCTGGCGGAGGCCGGTGATGTAGCGCTCGTCGGTGAGGTTCTTCAGCGCCCCGAAGACCGCGAGCGACGACGTGCCCTGCCATTCCGCCGTGAGGTCGAGCGTCGTGTAGGCGGGCATGCGGCCGCCCCAGATCCCGCCGGCCGCACCGGTCGGGATCTCGCGCAGGTTCGTCTCATCGCCGAACTGCGCGCCGCGGTGGTGTGCGAGCAGGGTCGAGCGCAGGGGGCCATGTCGGTAGTCGAGGGCCAGGTTCGCGAGCACGCGCGGCGCGTAGGGGATCCGGTTGCCCGCGTGGTCTCCCGACTCGAAGCGTGACACGGGCACCCAGGTGACGTTCCCGGAGAGCTCGAGACCCTCGGCCAGCCGGTACCCGAGTGCGAGCTCTGCACCCTGGTGCAGGGTTGCGCCGGCATTCGACTGCGACAGCCTCGGATCGCTGTTCCCGGTGACCACCTGGTTCTGGAAGTCCATGCGGAAGAGCGCGACCTCGTAGTCGAGGGCGCCCCACGTCCCGCGCACCCCGAGCTCGAAGTTGGTCGAGCGCTCGGCCTCGAGGAGCTGGTCCGTCATCCCGTCGAGCGCGACCCCGTTGGAGGCGGGAGAAAACGCCCGGTATACGCCCCCGTAGAGCTGCGCGAAGGAGCTGGCCGCGTAGGTCGCTCCGGCCCCGGGGAGAAACTCGGTGTTCGAGGTCGTGGCCGGATCGTCCTCGCTCGTGAGCACGCGCCGCTTCTGTTCGTAGCTCTCCAGGCGCGCGCCGGGCGTGACCGCGAACCGATC
>SLDT01000223.1 GCA_007125125.1 Gemmatimonadota bacterium
CCCGCCACGAGCCCGTCGGCACTCCCGCGCAGGAGCCCCTCCCCGGGGCCCTTCGACTTCCGGCCCCGCACGAGGGGGCGACCCCGCCAGCGGCGGTACCCCCGATCGAGCGCCTCCCGGAGGGGCCCGCGCAGAAGCACGAGCCCCCCTGTGCCGGCAAAGGAGAGCTGGAAGCCCACGGACCGAAGGTAGCGCGCATCGACGAGGAGGAGCCCGAGGAAAGCGGTCGCGAGGGCCCCGGAGGGCATGACCGGGAGCCCCCGGACTCGGGAGATAACCAGAAAGGTCAGGATGACCACGGCGCGGACGGCCGCGTGGGGGGCGCCGATCCCGAGCACATAGACCCAGCAGCCGGCGGCGGCGAAGCCGGCCGCGCGGCGGTGGCTCAGCCCGAGCCCCCGGAAGAGCCCGAAGAGGAGCCCTGCGACGACCCCCACATGGAAGCCCGAGATCGCGAGGAGGTGCGCGGTGCCCGAGAGCCCGAAGGCCTCCCTGAGCCCCGGGTCGAGGTGCTCCCGCCGTGCGAGCACGAGCGCCTCGACCATCGGCCCCCGCTCGCCCCACAGGAGCGCGATCCGCTCCTGGACCGCCCCCCTCGCCCCGAGGGCCCGTCCGCGGAGCCCTCCCTTGCCCGTCCCCTCCCAGGACTCGAGGACCCGGAGCCGACCCGCCCACTCGGCCCGCGCGGGATCGACCTGCCCCCGAGCCTCCCACCGGACCCGGACCCGGATCCTCTCTCCGGCGGCGGGGGCGGGCACCCCGTCGGGGACGAGGAGCCGGACGGTGCGCCGGCAGTCGCCCGGGAGCCCTTCTTCCGTGGCGAAGGGAACGGTGCGCCCCTGCTCGACGCGGCTCACCGGACGCCCCTCGATGACCCCCTCCCAGCGGTCGGGAAGGTGCAGCCGGCAGTCGCGCAGGTCGGCGCGGAGGGCCCGCTCCCCGCCGAGGACACCGGCGGCGAGGGTGAGGAGGAGGGCCATCGGAAGCCCTGCACGAGGACGCCGCCATGCGAGAAGGGGCGCCGCGAGGAGGAGGGGGAGAAGGAGCGCGGGAAGGAAGGGTGCGCCCAGGAGGGGGAGGGCCGCCCCGACCGCGAAGGCCAGGGCCAGCCCCACGACGGGGGGGAGCCCCGGTCTCAGCCGGGCCTCCTCCGCGGGGGCGGATGCGTCATGCGGTCAGGAGATCAGCCCTGGGCCGGTTCCTCCGGTTCGGGTGCGAAGAGGTCGCGCTGGTTGCGGTCGACGCGCTCGCGCTCGGCCCGGTCCTCCTCCTCGAGGCGCTCCCGCAGGAAGCGGCGCACCCGGAGGTCGGCGTGGAGCCCGGCGAGGAGCATGACGAGCATCCCGACGAAGAGCGAGATGAAGGCGACGTAGGTGAGGGGCACGCGGTAGAAGGTCCAGATGCCGAGATCGACAGTGACCCGCTCCGCCCCGTTCCAGCGCGCGAAGAATACCACGAGGACCAGAACCACGAGAATGCTCGCAGCTCCGGTGAAGCGACTCACGGGCCGACCGTCCCCGCCGTCACCATCGCCCGTTCGCCCCGGAAGGTCGCCCCCGTGGTACCGGTGAGCTGCACCTCCAGGTAGTCGCCCACCGCGGCACCCTCCTCGGGGAAGGCCACGACCTTGTTGCGCCGGGTGCGGCCCAGGAGGTGCCCGGGGTCGCGCGCCTCCTTCTCCACGAGCACTACCTCGACGCGTCCGACCTCGCCATGGTTGATCTCGGACTGGATCCCGCGCGCCACCTCGATGAGCTCCTCGAGGCGGGCCTGGGCCTCGAGTGCATCGATCGTGTCGCCGGCCGGAAGGCGGGTCGCGGGCGTTCCGTCGCGCGGCGAGAACTTGTAGGTGAAGGCGTCGTCGAAGCGGACCGTGCGCATGAGCTCGAGGGTGTCCCGAAACTCCGCGTCGGTCTCGCCCGGGAAGGCCACGATGATGTCGGTCGAGAGGGCGATGTCGGGAATCGCCTCCCGCACCATGCGGACCTTCTCGAGGAAGCTCTCGACCGTGTAGCGCCTGAGCATCCGCTTGAGCACGCGGTCGTTCCCGGACTGCGCCGGGAGGTGGAGCTGCTCGCAGACCGCGGGCTCCGTCGCCATCACCTCGACGAGCTCGGGCGTGACGTCGGCCGGATGCGGCGAGGTGAAGCGCACCCGCCGGATCCCGTCGACCCTCGCCACCGCCCGCAGGAGCCGGGGAAAGTCCCACTCCCGGAGCCGGTAGGAGTTCACCGTCTGGCCCAGGAGGGTGACCTCGGTGCGCCCCTGTTCGGCGAGGCCACGCACCTCGCCCAGGATCTCCTCCGGCGTCCGGTTCTTCTCGGGGCCGCGCACGTAGGGCACGATGCAGTAGGTGCAGCGGTGGTCGCAGCCGCGCTGGATCGGGATCCAGGCCGAAGCTCCCTCGCTCCTGCGCTGCTCGAGCCCCTGGTAGTTCTCCCCCTCGTCGAGCTCGAGCACCGCAAGCTGGATGCGCCCTCGACGCCCTCCTCCCCGTCCGGAGGAAGGCTTCGCGAAGACCCCCTTCCCTGCCGGTCGCTTCTCGTCCGGGGCGGGTGCGGCCTCGTCCTGCGAGGCGGTCGCCTCCGGGGCCTCGCCGCGCCGGATCCGCTCGATCTGCTCGGGGAGGGTGCGGTAGGCGTCCGGCCCCATGACGAGGTCCACGAAGGGTGCCTTCTCGAGGAGGTCGGCCCCCATTCGCTGTGCCATGCACCCGGTGACCCCGAGGACGAGGTCGGGGCGGTCACGCCGGAGGCCGTTCAGCTGCGAGACGCGGCCGATGACCCGGCGCTCGGCATGGTCCCGGATCGCGCAGGTGTTCACGAGGACCACGTCGGCCTCCTCGGGGGTGGCCACGATCTCGTAGCCCCCCGAGGCGAGGACGCCCTCCATGAGCTCCCCGTCCGAGATGTTCATCTGGCACCCGTACGTCTCGACGTACGCGCGGCGCGCGGTCCTTCCGGTTTCGTTCTTCATGCCCTTGAATTGAAGGCCCCGGGGGGGCCGGATCAATAGCCAGCCCGGTCACGGACCGGGATCTTCGGGGACGGTCATCCGCGACCGCACCCCGCCGACCTGTCCCAGCCCGCCCCGCAAATCAACCACCTGCGGCGGTTCGGATCAAGGTGGGGGGCCTGTGCGCCGAGGGACATCCCGCTCCCCTCGCCCATCCCAACCTCAGCCAAGCACCGCGACCAGCTCCCCCTCGTCCATCACCAGCTCCGCGTCGTGGAGCACCCGGCCCACGTCCCCCGGGTCCGGCACTGCACTCTTCACGCGCACTCTCAGGTAATCTTCGGTAAGTGCCGATCTACCATCGCCTTCGAGCACGACCTGCGCCCCGCTCCCGGCCCGCGCCCGCCGGTACGCCTCCCCCCTCGCCTGCACAAGCTCGCGCAGCTCGCGGCTGCGCTCGCCCGCCACCCGCTGGGGCACGGGCATCTCCTTCATCAGCTCCGCCGCCACCGTCCCGTCCCGCGGCGAGAAGGGGAACACGTGGAGGTAGGTGTAGGGCAGCTCCTCGACGAGCGCCACGGTGGCCCGGTGGTCCTCCTCCGTCTCGCCGGGGAAGCCCGTGATGATGTCGGCGCCGAGCCCGAGCACCGGCGCCCCCTCGGCCGTCGTCGGCCCACCCGCCGCCATCGCCTCGACGATCTCGAGCGCGCGGCTCCGGTACATCGCCCGCGTGTGCCACCGCCGCATCCGCCGGAGCACGGGATCGGCCCCGCTCTGGAGCGGCATGTGAAGGTGCGGAGCGAGCCTTCCTCCCGACCCCCGCAGGAGCTCGAGCAGGAGGTCGTCGACCTCCGTCGCCTCGATGCTCCCGAGCCGGAAGCGGACCTCCGGCACCTCGTCCAGGAGGCGCGCCACGAGCTGCGAAAGCGTCGCTCGCGGCTCGAGGTCGATGCCCCAGTGACCGATGTGGATCCCGGTGATCACGAGCTCCGGGTGGCTCCGGGCGAGAAGGCGGGCCTCGCGCACGACCTCTTCCGGCGGCCGCGATCGGCTCGCCCCCCGGGCCAGCCGCGTCGCGCAGAAGGCGCACTTCCGATCGCAGCCGTCCTGGACCTTCAGCCACCCGCGCGTCGCCCCCTCCCGCCGCCGCAGGAGCTCCGCCCCCACCGGCTCCCCGTCGACCCGGTCGAGCGAGCGGCGGTCCGTGAGCTGGACGAGGGCGGGCGGCGCCGTCACCCCCGCCGCCCCGGCGACCTCGACCGGGTCATGCCCGGGGACAACCCCCACGACCCCCGGCATCCCGGCGTAGCGCTCGGCCTGGAGCGCCGCCGAGCACCCCGCCACGACGATCCGCGCCCGGGGGTTCTCGCGCCGCACCCGCCGGATGAAGCGACGCGCCTCGGCGTCGGCCTGGTTCGTGACCGTGCAGGTGTTCACGACGACCAGCTCGGCCCCCTCGGCCCCGTCGACGGACTCCGCCCCGCGCGCCTCGAGTTCCTGGCGCATCCGCTCGGTGTCGTACTGGTTCGCCTTGCACCCGAAGGTCTGCCAGGCGACCGCGACCCCGGCCGGCGCCCCTCCCCCCCTCATCGGGGGCTCAGCCGCCCGCGACGCGCAGCGAGATCGTCGTGCGCCAGAAGCTCTCCGAGAGGGGCCCCGCATCCCGGTCTCCCCGCTCGAGCCCGATGTCGAAGCGCGCCACCGGCATCGCCTCCGCGATCGAGAGGTTCGAGCCGAGCCCGAACGAGAAGCTCCGCTCCCGGGTCTCGGCCCCGTCGAAGTGGAAGGGGAGGTCCTGGTGCCGGACACCGACACGCAGCGGCAGCCCCCGACCCCGAATCGAGGGCCCGGCGAGCTCGAGGCCTCCCCCGTACCCCCAAGCCACGCCGCGCGCCGCATCACCCCCCAGATCTCGATCCGTGTCCGACCAGTCGGCGCGGGAGAGACCCGTGTGAAGAGCGAGACCCGGCGTCAGGACGAACTCACCGCCGAGGCGCACCGTCAGTGGCATCGAGTACTCGCGCACCCCGCCCGGGGTCGGCGCGACCGGGTCGAGCCGGAGATCACCCGACCAGTCGACCGCTCCCGTCACCCGGTAGAGGACGGAGGGATCCCAGATCACCCCGGCGCTCACCACCGGACCCGAGGCCCGCCAGCGACCGGCCGTGCGAAAGGGCTCGACGTCCGGTCCGACCTCGGCCGGGTTCAGCTCCCGCAGGAACCGGCGCTCGACCCCGCCCGAGTAGCTCCCCGCATTCACCCCCACGGCGACCGAACTTCCGATCCGGGTCGCCCAACCCAGTCGGAACTGCCCCACCCCGCCCGATGCCTCGTAGAGGTCCCGAGTCGTGACCGAGGGGCTGCCGTCCGGCGCCCCCGGCATTCCGATCGTACGCTCCGTGCGCACCCGCCATCCCTGCTCGAGGAAGCTCCCGAACTGCACCGAGATGATATGGCGGCCGAAGGGGTATGCCACCCCGAACCCCGGGAAGCGCGTCCCCCCGGCGTCCGCTCCCCCCTCGATCTGGAGGTTCACCGGCTGAGCCGAGGCCGACACCGTCGGGAGTACGAGCCCCGCGGCCGCAGCAGGATCGGTCGGCAGGAGATGCCACCCCGAGGTCCCGACTCCGGTGCTGCCCAGAGCACGAGAGCGGGCGTCGACCGGGTCCGAGAGCAGTCCCAGCCCTCCACCGCTGAAGAGCGACTGAGCACCCGCCGTGGCCGGCAGAAACAGGAGCAACCCCAGGGCAATCGTCAGTCTCTTGCTGCTCATGGGAGGCTCACTCCATCGGAGAGGGTCAGGATCAGTCGGAGGAAGGGCTCTCCGGCCGAGCCGGGCCCCACGAAGCTTCCGAACCCCAGGGAAACGGGCTCGGAGGGCGAGAGAAAGGTGAGGGTGGAGGGCACCGCGGACGACTCCCCCACCCCGGTCCCCTCTCCCGGCTCGGGCTCCACCCCCCCGAGGAGGTCGCGGAAGTACCGCGTCATCGGCACCTCGACCGTCACTCCGGCATCCCCGAGAAAGGCCGTGGCAGGAATCCTCCGGATCGACGGTTGGACGCTCGGACCGAGTGGCGACTTCGGAAGCCGGTCGGGGGCCAGCGCCGGTCGCACGTCCATCCGAAGGGTGTCGACCGGGGCGAGCCCGGCGGGCGTCGTCGGCGCCGTCGTCATGACCAGCCCGGCGTAGACGATCCGCTCCGGCCTGAGTTCGAGCGGACACGCGACCGCCGCACAGACCGGGTTCCCCTCCTCGATCCTGGACGGCAGCGCGAGACGCAGCGTCGCCCGCCGCGCCGGAGCCCCCCCGATCCGGAACTCATCCGGAGAGACCCCCACCTCGGGTGCGTAGATCGTCGTCTGATTCAGAGGGTTGGCCGCCAACGGGATCAGGGTGTCCGGATTCACCTGCGAACGCACATCGGCCCGGAAGATCGCCGTCGTCGCCTCGAGTCTCGCCCCCGGCGTGTTCACGGAGATCCGGGCACCCCGCTCCTCGACGTCGCCCCGACGCCATGCGTTCGCCGTGACGCTGTCGACCTCGAAGACGACCGAGTCGGCCACCTCCGGGTCCCAGGTCACGGTCGAGAAGGGCACCGACTCCCCCGCCCCGGGCACCGGCCATGCGAGCGCATCGCCAAAGGTGTCGACCGCCATCGCCCACCCGGCTGTCCGCTCGTCCCAGCGGCTGATGATCCGGGACGCGGTGAGTTCGATCGGGACCTCCGGGCGAAACCGGGTCGTGTCCATCCGGACCACCATCGTCCCGCCCACGGGGACATACGCGGTGTCGGCCTGCGTCGTGGGCGAGCCGGGCGGGCGAACAAGGACGCTCCCCGGAAGACCGGCGAAGCGCAGGAGCGCGGCGGCATCGAGATCACCCCTGTACTCGCGGGCGATGTGGAGTGTCGACAGGGCCGCGGGAGTCGAGAACCCCCCGAACGTCCGGAAGTCCCGACCGAACTCCTCCCAGTCCAGGAACACCTGGACCGTCTGCGCGTCGATCGGAATGAGGTTGCCGTCCTCCGACGTCGGGATCTCGTCCGAGCACCCTCCCGCGATGAGAAGCGCCGCGCCCGCGAGGAGTGCCCGCCGCCAGCCCGGGATGCGTCCTGGTCTCCGTGGTGAGTTCACCCGTCCGTCCTTGTTCGTCATGAGACGGCCCGCCAGTGCGGGCCGGAAAGAGTCGGTGTCAAGCTAGTATTCAATCTGCCTCGATCCAGCACCGCACCGGACGCGGACCGAACCCGGTCAGCACCTCGTACTCGTTCGTCCGAGCGGCCCGCGCGAACTCGGTCAGGGTGATCGCCTTGTCCCCGTCCGAGCCGATGAAGGTCACGACCTCCCCGGCCTTCACGCCGGGAACGTCCGTGATGTCTACCACGGTCATGTCCATCGAGATCCGTCCGAGGATCGGAACGCTCCGTCCCCGGACGAGCGCGCGCCCCCTCCCCGCCAGCGCGCGGAAGATCCCGTCGCCGTATCCGATCCCGGCCGTGGCCCAGCGCTCGCAGCCCCCGGCCCGGTACGTTGCACCGTACCCCACCGTCGTCCCCGGGGCGACCTCCCGCACGAGCCCGATCCGGGCCCGCAGCGCGATCACCGGCTCCGGAGCCTCGAGCCCCTCCCACGCCGCCCCCCCATAGAGGAAGAGCCCCGGTCGGACCATGCCCCTGTGGGCATCGGCCCCCCGCAGGACCCCGGCCGAGTTCGCGAGGTGAACGATCAGGTCGTCCGTGCCCCCGACCACCCGGGCGAGCGCGGCATCGAAGCGTGCCGTCTGCTCCTTCCAGGAGTCGTCGTCCTCGTCGGCCGAGTGGAAGTGGGTGAAGCACCCCTCCCAGCGGAGAGCCCCGGTGGTCAGCTCGCGCACCCGGGCGCTCCAGTCCGCGGCCTCCGACGCCGCAAGGCCGGACCGTCCCATCCCCGTGTCGACCTCGACGTGCACCGCCGCCCGGACCCCGAGCGCCCGGGCCCGCTCCTCGAGCGCCTCCAGGAAGGAAACGTCCGAGACGCAGAAGGTGAGACGCCCCGCGAGCCCCGCTTCGATGACACCCGGGGGTGCGGGCGAGAACACGAGGATCGGACGCTCCGGCTCGATTCTCCGCAGCTCGAGCCCCTCGGCCACCGTGGCGACCCCCCAGCCCCAGGGCTCCACCGCGCGCATGGACTCGACCGCCCGGCGCATCCCGAGCCCGTAGGCATCGGCCTTCACCATGGGGCAGAGGCGCACCCCCGGGCCCGTGATCTCGCGCACCCGCTCGAGATTCCGCCGAATGAGGTCGCCCCGCACCTCGATCCACGCGGAGGTTCCGGGTTCCGTTGACATGACCGGTGAAAGATGCGAGAAAATACGGCACGAGCAAGGCCGAAGCGCCGCACCGTGGGCCGGTCTCCGACCCGGGCGTCGCCCCGATACCGACCGGGACGCCGGCCGACCCGCGCCCCCGCCGCCGCACCCCTTCCCCCCACGCCGCGAGCAGCCGTGCCCTCCTCCCCCGACTCCTCCGCGCCCCCCGAGGGCTTTCCCCCCTCGCCCGGCACCCTCGACCGGGCCCTCGAGGTCGTGCGCTACCTGCGCGCCCACTGCCCCTGGGACCGGAAGCAGACCGCGCGGTCCCTCATTCCCCACCTCCTCGAGGAGACGCAGGAGACCGTCGACGCGATCCGCGCCGGGGACCGGGCGGCCCTCAGGGGCGAGCTGGGCGACCTCCTCCTGAACCTCGCCTTCCAGGTCGTCGTCGCCGAGGAGGAGGGCGCCTTCGACGCCGAGGCGGTCATCTCGGGCCTCGAGGCGAAGATGATCCGCCGCCACCCCCACCTCTTCGGGGGCGAGGCCGCCTCCTGGGAGTCGATCAAGGCCGAGGAGCGCCGAAACCACGCCCCCGACCGGGAAGAGGGCACCCTCGCCGGGCTGGCCTCCGGGCTCGACCCCCTCCTGCGCGCCTACCGGATGCAGGAGCGCGCCTCGGCCGTGGGCTTCGACTGGGACGACCCCCGCGGCGCCCTCGCGAAGGTCCGCGAGGAGCTCGACGAGTTCGAGGCCCTCCTCGACTCGGGCGACCACGCGCGCCTCGAGGAGGAGACGGGCGATCTCCTCTTCAGCGTGGTGAACGTGGCGCGCCTCGCCGGGGTTCATCCCCTTTCTGCGCTCGATCGTGCCAACGCCAAGTTCCACAGGCGCTTCGGGGCCGTGGAAAAGCTCGCCCGGGAGCGGGACCTCGCGATGCCCGGCGCCTCGCTCGAGGCGCTGGACGAGCTCTGGGACGAGATCAAGCGGGACGAGGAGAAGGGCTAGCCCCGTTCCCCTTCGCTTGGCCCCTCCCCTCCGTCCGGCACGTCCGGCAGCCGCCAGGCCTCCTCGACGGGGGCGAGGGGGCGCTTGAGCCAGCGGGGCCGCCGCAGCCCGTCGGGGGAGTGCGTCGAGGCGGGCCGACAGAGCGCCTTCCACTCGCGGTAGACCTCCATCGAGCGCGCGGTGTCGACGACGACGTCTCCGAGGCGATCCTCGGGGCCGGCCCGCTCGACCCGGACCGCCCGCTGGTGCCAGCAGTGGGCCCCGCTGATCGGGTCGGGGTGCACGGCGTGGGTCAGGTTCTGGTGCACCCCGGTCTCGCTCCACCAGACGCGCGAGGTGTCGGGATCGGCGCTCTCGTAGGGCCCGGCCTCTTCCCGGACGCGGAGCCGCCAGACCCCGTCGGAGGGGCGCTCGATCGCGACCCGCGCCGCCGCGCTCCGGTTCACCCCGTGGTCCTCGTGCAGGCGCCAGCGGCCCAGGTGGTGGCTGAGGGCGAGCACCCCGGGGCTCAGCCCCTCCGTGATCCAGACCCGGTCGACGAGGTGCCCGATCTCGGTCTCGACCCGGACGAGGTCGCCCGTCTCGACCTCGATCCGCTCCGCATCCTCGGGGTGGAGCCAGACCGGGTTGCGGTGGCTCAGCTCGTAGAGCCACTTCGCATTCGCGCTCCGCGTGTGGATCAGGGTCGGAAGCCGGAAGTTCGGCAGGAGGAGCATCTCGCCCCCCTCCCGGTCGATCGCCGCGGGCGCGACATGGCTCGGGAGGGTCCAGGGCACGATGTGCTCGAGCTCGGGCCACCCCCACTCCGCGAGGGTCGAGGAGACGAACTCGAGCCGCCCGCTCGGGGTGCGGAACCCCCGGCGCGCGACGGTCTCGCCCGGTTCGGGGAGGACCCCGGCCACCCTTCCTCCCGAGATGAAGCGGCCCTTCTCGTCGGGGTCGAGCGCTCCGGGATCGACCGGCTCCTCGTAGGGGGCATGGCACTCGGCCTCGATCTCGAAGGACCCGTAGCGACGCATGAAGTCAAGGGGTTCAAGCCCTTCGGCTGCAGCGGCTTCCGGCAACCCCGGCACCGCGTTCTCGAAGATCCAGCGGTAGTACTCCTCGACGGTGATGAGCTCGCCCGGACGCCAGGGGCTCTCGAAGTGGCGCCGGATCCCGAGGCTCCCGTCGGGGTCGATCCGGCCGGAGAGCTCGATCCAGAACTCGTTCTCTTCCCAGACCTCGCCCGGGTTCGCCTCGAGGGTCGAGCCGACCGGGCGCCCCTCGCGCTCCATCGCGACCCGGCGCACCGGCTGCCGGAAGGCGATCCAGCGCCCGGCATGCGTCTCCTGGCTCATGAGGTCGTGCCGCTCCCCCGCGTGCCCCATCGGGAGCACGTAGTCGGCGAAGTAGGCCGTCTCGTTCCAGGTCGGGGTGAGCGCCACATGGCACCCGATCTTCGACTCGTCCCGGAGCATCTCGAGCCACATGAAGCCGTCCGGGTTGATCCAGAGGGGGTTGTAGACGCGGGTGAAGTAGAGGTCGACGCTTCCCCTCCCCTCGGCCATGAGGTGCGGGAGCACGAAGCTCATCTCGTAGTGCGCGAGGGGCCACTCGTCGGGGAACTCGAGCTCGTTCCAGACGGGGGGCGGCGGGGGCACGTCGAAGGGGGTGGCGACGAACTTGTTCCAGGCGTTCATCGAGGTCCCGCCCGGCGTGCCCACGCTCCCCGTCAGCACGTTCAGGAAGAAGAGGCAGCGCGAGACCTGCCATCCTCCGCGGTTCCCGATGCTCGCGCCCCGCCAGACATGGGTCGCGAGGCGCCCGTCGCAGTCCGCGATCGCCTCGGCCGCCTCGCGGAGCCGCTCCGCGCTCACCCCCGACTCCGCCTCGGCCCGCTCGAAGGTGAAGCGCCCGTAGAGCGCCACGAGGAGCCGCTCGAAGTCCTCGAAGCAGGGCTCCCCCTCCTGCTCGAAGTCGACCCCGGGGTGGGCGTGCTCCGCGAACCAGGCCACGGAGTCGCGCCAGTTCACCCAGCGCCGCACGAAGTCCCGGTCCCAGCGCCCGCTCCGCAGCAGGTGCGCCGCGATCGCGAGGAGCACCACCGGCTCGCTCCCCGGCCAGGTCGGGAGCCAGAGGTCGCTCTTCGCCGCCGTGTTCGAGAGGCGGGGGTCGAGGGTGATGAGGCGTGCTCCCTTCTCGATCCCCTCCATGATCCGCTGCGCATGGGGGTTGAAGTAGTGCCCGGACTCGAGGTGCGCCGAGAGGAGGAGGATCACCCGCGCATTCGCATGGTCCGGACTCGGGCGGTCTTCCCCGCTCCAGAAGGCGTAGCCCGCGCGCGCCCCGGACGAGCAGATGTTCGTGTGCGAGTTGTGCCCGTCGACCCCCCACGCCTGGAGCACCCGGTTCGTGAACCCGTCCTCGCCCGGCCGCCCCACATGGTACATGATCCCGTCGCGGCGGCGCGCCCGGCTCTCCCGCGCCCGCTCCGCGATCTCCTCGAGCGCCTGCTCCCAGGAGATTCGCTCCCACCCCCCCTCGCCCCGCGGCCCCACCCGCTTCAGGGGGTGGAGGATCCGGTCCGGGTCCTCGATCTGGTTCAGCGTCGCCGGCCCCTTCGCGCAGTTCCGACCACGGCTCCCCGGGTGCACCGGGTTCCCCTCGAAGCGCCGGATCTCGAAGCTCTCCCGGTCCACGTAGGCGAGGAGCCCGCAGGCACTCTCGCAGTTGAAG
>SLDT01000009.1 GCA_007125125.1 Gemmatimonadota bacterium
CCCAGCGCCCGGGCAACCCGAACCAGCACGGCTTCCGGCTCCTCCGTGATCTGCCTCCAGGTCACGCGGATCACCCGGTATCCGGCCGCGGTCAGCTCGCCATCGCGCTCCCGGTCCCGCTCGAAGTCCTCTCTCGAAGAGTGAAACGCGAACCCGTCGACCTCGACGACCAGGCGCTCCCGCTTCCAGAAGAAGTCCACTTCGAACCCCTTTACGAGCACGTTCACAAGGGGCTCCGGCAACCCGGCCTTCCGGAGCAAACGCCGAAAGACCGCCTCGGCCTCGGACCGTACGAGGACCGGGCCTCCTTCACCAAGGATCGCGATGAGCATCCGACTCGCCGGGCGATCGGGGTACCTGCGACATAGCAAGAGAAGCTCGTCCGTACTGACCAGCTTCTCTCGCAAGGCTCGCGCGAAGACCCGTTCGAAGGCCCGGCTGGGGAGCGTGTCGGCAAGATCCAGGATGGTCCGGGCCGGGGTCGTCACCGGGAGTCCCCGGACCACGGTCCGCTCGTCGGCCCGCAACCCACTCACAACTCGGACGCGGAGCCAGCCGCGTGACCGCCGCGGCGAACCATCGATCGACACCTCCACGATGCCGTCGGCCGGCGCACGCTCGAACAACCGCACGAGCACCGCCGCGGTGCCATGGCTGAGGGTCGTTCCGGGCCCGAGCGAGAGTACCGCCGCCTGCGCTCGCTCGAGCCGCGTACCTACTGGCCCCGCCCCGTACACTCCTCGAAGGACCGGGCGCAGGCGCCCGGACTCCATGCGATGTGTGATCGCTCCTGGGGACAGGCCGATGGCGAGGAGTTGCGCACGACCGACAACGCCATGCTGTCGCCGGGCCAGGGCAGCGGTCGCCAGATCCACGGCTGCCCCCCGATCAGACTGGCCCCGGAGCCAGTGCGCGATGGCGGGGATCGCTTCCGACGCGGACATCGGGAGGCGCTCGAAATCGCGCATGGGCAGGTCTCCTCATGGTGAGGGTGACGGGGATGCACGACGACACTCGCTCAAGCATGCATCCTCCGCCGTACTCTAGCCATGGCAGAACGGGACACCTCCGAATCGCGGCGCTCCACCCCCGCGATTCCGAGGGCTTTGGAAGGGCCGAGGGCTTCGGGAAGGCCGGCGGCTTCGGGAGGGCCGAGGGCTTCGGGAAGGCCGGCGGCTTCGGGAGGGCCGAGGGCTTCGGGAGGGCGGGGGACTTCGGGAGGGCCGGCGGCTTCGGAAGAGCCGAGGGCTCTGGAAGAGCCCGGGACTTCGGGAAGGCCGGGGCGCCCTGCCTCCTGAACGCACAAGACCCCGGCGGCCCACCTGCGAGGGAGGGCCCACCGGGGTCTGCGCGGAAACAACGGATCAGTGGCGGGGGCTCAGCCCCCGCCTCCTCTCGATTGAGAGCGCGAGACTCGATCGAGATCGCGGGTCCGCACCAGTCTCGCGGGTCCGAAATCAGTCTCACGGGTCCCGAGCTGGACCACGGAGCCGGAGCTGGACCGCGGGTCGGGAGCTGGACCGCGGGTCCCGAGCTGGACCGCGGAGCCGGCACTGGACCGCGGAGCCGGATCGGTCTGCGGCCCTAGCCCGCGGAATCGGACCGGAAGCGCGACGGCGGCCACACCGGGTCGCCGCGCGCTCCCGGTCCGCGGGGTCAGCCGCCCTTCGTGTAGGTCGACACCATCGGGCCGCCACCCTGACCGCCCATCCCGCCGGAGCGATGGGTCTCGACGACGAGCGCACCGGCCTCGTTCACCGACAGGCGCATCGTCGTCTCGCCCTGCCCGCCCATCGGGAGCGGCGTCACGATCACGAGCGCATCACCATCCCAGCTCGCGCGCGAGACCAGTTCGAGCTGCTGGTTGCCCATGGTCATCTGGTTCCGGCTCTCGGAGCCGTCGAGGTTGTAAACCTGACGCATCTCACCCATCGGCGTCGTTCGCACCACGGTCAGAACGTTGCCCTCATGGGTGATCGTGGCCTGCTGGCCGAAGCCGGCGAGCATCCCCATCCCGCCCCCCCGCTGGCCCATCTGACCACGCTGGCCCTGCTGGCCGCGCTGGCCCATCTGACCCTGCTGGCCGCGCTGGCCCTGCTGGCCCATCTGGCCCTGCTGGCCGCCCTGGGACTCGGCGAGCGTCCATGATCCGGAGAAGTCGGGGCGCTCCTGCGCCTCCAAGGTCGTGAGGGGAGCCATCACCAGAAGGATGGCGGCGGCGGCGGCTGTAAGAATCATGCGCATGGAACTCCTCCATCGAAGGGTTGAGCGCGGTCGGGAGTCGGGCAGGAGCACCGCCGGAGCAGGCGCCGCTCCTACCGTGTGGATTCAGAAGATGCCCGCGAGATCCCCGCCGTTAGAAGGCTGTTGAAGAACTGGAGCGCCCCTCGGATGCTGTCCTTCGAGCCCCCCTCCCCTACCCCGCCTTCTCCATCAGCTCCCGCAACGCCTCGGCAGTGATCCCCGGGTGCAGACCCCCGGCCTCGCGCCAAGGCGGAGAACGACCGTAGTCGTACTCCCCCAGGATCCACACCGGAGTGCCTTCTTCCAGAACCTCCCAGCCGCGCTCGTCCAGCTTCCACTCCTCGCCCCACTCGTAGATCCAGCGCGCATCCCGCTCCAGGAGACGCACGCAGGCATGGCTCGCGGGCTCCCCCGGCAGGTCATACTTGTGAAAGGAGATCCCGCGCCGGTTGTGGAAGTTGAAGTACCACTCAAGGTACCACTCCGGGTTCACCGTGCTGTAGCGCCCCCGCGAACGCCAGTTCAGGTGGAAGCGTCCCACGGGCGTCGGATGCTCCCGGCGCCCCGTGCTGACCGGGCCCCACCGGACGAGCCGGCCCTCCTCATAGGCGGCGAAGACCTGAAGAGGCTGGTGCACGAGAAGCGCCCCGGCCTCGTCACGCAGTTCGGGCAACTCCTCCGGAAAGGGGCTCCATCCCAGCGAACTCCGGTTCCCGGCGTCCGACTCCGGCACGAGGAGCGAATCGAGGCGCGGCAGCCGCTCCCGATCGACCCGGTTCAGCATCTCGATGAGCTCGATCTCCGCGCCGGTGAAGCGGTCTCCGAGCCGCTCCGGCGTGGCCTCCATCCGCACGCTCTGCCCCCAGCCCGGCACCGCACCAACCGAGAGCAGGAGCGCACCGAGCGCGACCGCCACAACCAGCCTCACTCCATCATCCACGCCAGGAGGAAGACATGCCGGGCGGCCCGCATCATCGCGGGCACCGAGGCCCACTCCGTGGCAAAGCCGCGGTCCCCGCCCCGCGAACCGCCGAGCCCGATCGCCGAGGTTCCACCCGCGATCGCCACATTCATGTTCGACGAGCCCGCATTCGACAGCGAAGGCTCGAAGCCGAGCCAGCGCCCGATCGCGACCGAGGCCTGGACGAGCGGACTCCCCGCGGCCCCCTCGAGCTGCCCGCCCGGCATGATCTGCCAGGGCTCCATCCGGAGGCCGATCCCGGTCTCCTCGGCCACCTCGCGCAGGATCGACTCGACGCGCTCCTCGATCCCCGCGATCCGCTCCGCCTCGAGGGAGCGGATGTCGAGGGAGAACCATCCCTCGGCCGGCTTGTGGTTGAACACCTCGCCGCTGCGAAGCATCGCGATGTTCACGATCGTGCGGGTGCTCCCGTCCTGCAGGTCACCCGCGGCGGTCAGGATCCGGTCCACGGCGCGGGCGAGGCCGAGGTTCACGTTCGGAAGCCCTCCGCCGAGGGAGTGGCCCGGCGGGCCTTCCCCCAGGATGCGCCACCAGTGGATCCCGAGGGCGCCGTAGCTCACGCTCCGCCCGTCGCCGAGGATGTCGACGAAGCCGATCGCCCGATCACGGTAGCGCTCGTAGACCGCCTTCATCCCGCTGAGCCCCGTCTCTTCCTGGGCCACGGCCGCGAAGATGAGGTCGTGCTCGGGCCCGCTCCCGGCAGCGTCGAAGGCGTGCACGAGCCCCTCGGCGGCGACGAGCATCGCGGCGGTGATGGACGAAGTGTTCGTGCCCGGACCCTCGAGCCGGTCCCCGCTGCGCACGGGGGGGCCATCCGCGCTCCGCCGGTGCTCGGCGACGGTGGCGAGGTCGTCGAGTGTCGAGATGAAGACGAGGGCACGCCCCGAGCGGCCGGGAATGCGCCCGATCGCGTTCGGAAGGCTGTCCACCTCGACCTCGACGAGGCCGATGCGCCGCATCTCGGCCGCGACCCGCTCGGCGCGCTCCTGCTCCTCGCCCGAGGGGGACACGATGAGGGCGAGATCGGCCAGGAGCTCGACCGTGGCGTCGGTACGCGCATCGATGTGGGCGAGTCCGGCCCGGACATGCGGGCGCTCAAGAACCGACTCGAGGACCGCATCCGGCGTCTGGGCGATCCCCGCGACGGGCAGGAGCGCGCAGAGTCCGGCCGCGATGGAGGTCGCACCGAAGTTGCGTGGCCCCCGGCGGACGGAATCACGGCCCGAAGCGTGGCCGGACCCGTGAACGGACTCAGGGCCGGTCGGGTCCGACCCACGCCGGCGCTCGGGTCGAGGTGCAGCAAGGAGTGTCGTCATGCTCTCAAGGTAAGGGGCTGTGGAGGAGAGAGCGAGGACCCGGCCGCGCGCCCATGATCATGCGGTCAACTTCCCTTCCAGCGCGAATCCAAGGCCCTTGCGCACATCGTTGCGCACATCACCGGGGACCCGCATCAGCGCCGGCACCCTCGGCGTCGAGGCCCCCGAGCTCGAGCGCCCGCGCATCACCCTCTTCCCCACCCTCCACGTCGGCTGGCGTTTCTGAGGGAGGGCCGCGCCGGAGATGCGGTGGGCGGGGGCCCGCGATGGCGAGCGGTGAGCCGGTGGCCACACCAGGCCGGGCGTCCGGGCAGGCGCGCGGGATCGGCCCGGACGCTGGCCATGACGCACCGATCGTCGTATCGTTCCGGGAAGAAGGTGTGCCGGGCACCTCCCCTCCCACGGGAAGAAGGGCCCTGCGCCTCCCCCCTCGATCTCCCTCCATCCCGCCACCTCCCATGCGCTCTGCCTCCCGCCGGTCCCGTGTTCCTGCCCCTGGTGCCTCGTTCGCACGGGGTGCCTTCTTCCTGGCGATCGTGGGGCTGGCCCTTGCGCCGCTCACCGCGGAGGCGCAGCAGGTCGAGCTGCGCTACCAGTACGAAGAAGGGGCCGAGCTCCGCTACGAGATGGTCTCGACTTCGACGACGGGGATGCCCGGGATGGGTGACGTGCGGCAGGAGCAGCGGCAGGTTATCCGCATGAACGTGCTCTCGGTCGATGGCGAGGGGAATGCCCGGATCCGTCACACGGTCGAGTCGATCCGGCTCGACATGGTCACGCCGATGGGGACGCAGAGTTACGACTCGGAGTCCGGGAACGCGCCCACGGATCCGGCGATGGCACCCCTCGCGGCGATGGCAGGCATATCCTCCGAGGTTGTGATCAGGCCCGATGGTTCGCTCGTGGATGCGGGGGACCTCCAGAGCTGGATTGAGCAGATGCTCCAAGGGCTCGACGCCGAGGCGCGCGCGCAGGTCGAGGGGCTCCTCGACGCGGAGGCGCTCGAGGGGATGATGGAGCAGTCCTTCCAGGCGCTCCCGCCGAGTCGGATGGCCGTGGGCGACACCTGGGAGCAGAGTTTCTCGATGCCCATGCCCTTTGGAACGCTGAGCGCCGCCCTCGTCCACACCCTCGACGCAGTGGAGACGCGCGAGGGTCGGGAGGTGGCCCTCTTCACGATGACGGGGACGCTGGGCGACTTCGAGCCGGAGCCCGGGAATCCCATGGCCGGAATGCTCGGGATCGGTGGAGGCGACCTGTCGGGCCGGATGGAGTTCGATCTGACGAGCGGGATGCTCCTCGTGTCGGAGTCGACGACGACCCTCCGGATGGACGCGATGGGCCAGATGATCGAGACCCGGAACACCGCGACGATGCGCCTCCTGAGGTAGCGCGTGGAGGTTCAGGTCTTCGGTATCCGGAAGAGCAAGGAAACCCGCGCAGCCCTGAGGTTCTTCTCGGAGCGGCGGGTGCGGACGCACTTCGTGGACCTGGCCCAGCGTGCGCCTGGCCCTCGCGAACTGGAGCGGTTTTCGCGACGGTTCGGCGTGGAGGGGATCCTTGATCGGGAGGGCCGGCGGTTTCACGACCTGGGTCTCCAGGCGGCACATCTTTCCGACGCGCGTTGGCTCGAGAAGCTCATCGAAGAGCCCCTCCTTCTGAAGATGCCCCTCGTGCGGTGGGGCGATCGGGTGACGGTGGGTGCGGCCGAGGAGGAGTGGAAGCGCTGGACCCGGGAGGCTTCCGGTTAGGGTCGCCTGCCCGGAGCAGCCCTGCAGGGGTCGCCTGGACCGGGAAAGGTCTTCCTCCCCTCCCGGAGAATACTTCCCGGGAGGGCGTGCCCGACACCGGGCCGGGTCTAGGCCCCCGACTCGGGGATCCCGCCCGCCCTCCCGATCAGCGCGGCAGGGCGGTGCCGATCCCGATCGAGACCGCGTCAGGGTCGCCCATGGTCGCGCCGAAGCGGATCGACCATCCCTGAGTCAGCCCTACATCAAGGCCGAGGTCGAGCCCCAGGTTCATCCGCAGGCCACGATGCCGCCGAGGGGTTCCGATCCACCCATCCACTCGAAGGCGCGGCGCCAGGTAGGGATTGAAGGTGGCGCCATCGGCCCGCAGAAGCCGGCCCATGGTGAGTCCGATCGGGAAAGAGACGAGGGTGCCCTCGCCAATCCCGGCTCCGACCCCGGCAACCCAGTCCACATCAAGGGGAAACTCCCCGGAATGCCGGGCCACGCGACCGGAGAGATCCACCCCGCCGTAGACGGCCGTCTCCCCGCGCCACCCCTCTGCCACCCCGAGCCGAAAGCCGGTCGAGCTCCCGTCGCGCCATGTGGCGAGCACCCCGACTCCGCCTCCGGGCCAGGGGTCGACGAGATGGATTCCCCAGCCGGAGGGGGTGGCGGGCGAGACGAGGAGGGGGGCGTCCCAGGCAACCTGGGCCCGCAGCGGCTGCACGAGAATGGCGATCGCGAGGAGGGCCGCCAGGGCGGACGTGAGCTTGCGCATGTGTATGGTCTCCTTCATCGGGTGCAAGGTCCGTGGTCAGGGGGGGCTGCCCGGCGGGCGAGAGCTTCGTCGGGGAGCCCGCATGCCTGATCCCGCAGCAGGTTCAGTGCCAGAGCGAGAGCTGGTCGGAGCTTCGCTCCGGTCGGATGAAGTGCTCCGTGGAAAGCTCGAGGCGTCGGCGGGCGATCCCCGATCGGGTGCAGGCGAGGTCGAAGAGCCCGGCGATCTGCCGGGCGAAGGGCCCTTCCCCCCGCATGCGGGTGCCGAAGGTGGCATCGTAGAGGGCACCCCCGCGAAGGCTCTCGAGGCGCGAACGGATCTTGCCGGCCCGGTCGGGGCAGTGCTCCTCGATCCAGTCGAGGAAGAGGGGCTCGACGGCGCCCGGCAGGCGGAGCACCACGTATCCGGCCCCGGTCGCGCCCGCGTCGGCCGCGGCGGCGAGGATCGCGGGGATCTCGTGCTCGGTGAGGCCCGGGATGACGGGTGCGACGAAGACGGCGACGGGGATGCTGGCCTCGGTGAGGCGTCGCACGGCGGCGAGGCGGTGTTCCGGGGGTGAGGCGCGGGGCTCGAGGGCGCGCTGGAGGCCGCGGTCGAGGGTGGTGATCGAAAGGGTGACATGGGTGGCGCCCCGCTCGGCCAGCGCGCCGAGGAGGTCGATGTCGCGCTCGACGAGTCGGCTCTTCGTGATGATCGCGACCGGATGACGGGCCCGGGCGAGGACCTCGAGGCAGCCGCGAGTGACGCGGGCCCGCCGCTCGATCGGCTGGTAGGGGTCCGTGACTCCGCTCATGACGAGGGTGACGGGGTTCCAGCGGGGCCGGGCGAGCGCGCGCTCGAGGAGCTCCGGGGCGTCCTCCTTGACGAGGATCCGCGACTCGAAGTCGAGCCCGGGCGAGAACCCGAGGTACTCGTGCGTCGGGCGCGCGTAGCAGTAGACGCACCCGTGGGCGCAGCCGCGGTAGGGGTTGATGCTCCAGTCGAAGCCAACATCGGGGGAGCGGTTCCGGGTCAGGATGCTGCGTGCGGGGTCCCGGAAATAGAGGGTCTCGCGCTCGTGCGGGGCGCGCGCCTCCTCTTCGGGGTCGAGCTCGATGGAGAGGCGTTCGAAGCGGTTCGGGAGGTCCCGCCCCGCCCCTCGCCCGCGCAGGATCGGGAGGGAGCGCTTCATGCGGGACCCCTACCCCCGGGGCCGGCGAGGGTTTCGGTGCCTGTTCGGCCGTCGGGCGAGCAGGCCGGCCCGGGGGGCGGCAGACCGCCCCGGGGGTCGCCGAGGGCGTGGCGGCCGAACGAGCCCTCGCGGCCGAGTGAGCCCTCGCGGCCACCCCTTGCGCGTGACTGTGTGACCGGCGCTCCCGTGACGATGCCGCACCCACCCGACCGGAAACCCCCATGCACGCCTACATCACCGCGATCGGAACCGCGAACCCGCCGTACCGAACGAGCCAGAAGCAGTTCGCCGACTTCTACGCGGATGTCGTGGGCTTCGGGGAGACGGAGCGCCGCAAGCTGAAGGCGTTCTACCGCTACACCCGCATTCGCAACCGCTTCTCGGTCCTCCCCGACTTCGGGCGGCGCAAGGGCGACTTCACCTTCTTCCCGAATGACGAGGGCCGGGAGGCGGTGCCCTGCATCAGCCGGCGCATGGAGCTCTTCCAGGCGCATGCCGGGCCGCTCGGGCTCGAGGCGGCGCGCAGCTGCCTGGCGCGGGCCGGGGAGATCGATCCGGGTTCGGTCGACCACCTGATCACCGTGAGCTCGACCGGAATGTACGCCCCCGGGCTCGACATCGATCTGATCGAGGGTCTCGGGCTCCGAACGACGGTGGGCCGCATCGCGATCAACTTCATGGGGTGCTTCGCGGCGATCAACGCCCTGCGCGTCGCCGACGCGCTCTGCCGGGACCGCCCGGACGAGCGGGTCCTGATCGTGAACGTGGAGCTCCCGAGCATCCACTTCCGCGACGAGACGAACGAAGAGTGCCTGGTCTCGAACGCCCTCTTCGGGGACGGCGCGACCGCGATGCTGGTCGAGGGGAGTCCGTCGGGGCGTCCGTCGCTCGGGCTGGGCGCCTTCCACGCCGACCTGGCGCTCCGCGGAAAGGACGACATGCTCTGGCGGATCCGCCGGGACCGCTTCGAGGTTCGGCTCTCGGAGTACGTGCCCATGATCGTGAAGGGCGACGTGGGGCAGGTCGTGGACGGGCTCCTCGCCGCGGGGGGGCTCGCGCTCGACGACATCGCCCACTTCGCCTTCCACCCCGGCGGGCGGGCGATCCTCGAGGCGATCGAGACGCAGGTGGGGATCTCGGCCGAGGACAACCGCTTCGCCTACGAGGTGCTCCGGGACTACGGGAACATGTCGTCCTGCACCCTCGTGTTCGTGCTCGAACGGATCCTCGCCTCCCTGAGCGAGGCCGACCGGGGCCGGAAGGTCCTCGGCTGCGCCTTCGGGCCCGGGCTCACGATCGAGGGACTCATCCTCGAGGTCGCACAGGTCACCGCGTCGGTCCCGGCCGGCTTCGTCGCGGGCTCCGGCTTCGCCGCCGACTTCGGCACCGCCGACACCTGGCTCGAGCGACGCCCCGCCCCCGGCCCTCAGTTCGCGCTCGGCGCTCCCTCCTCCGGCGACTCGCAGATCACCTGCACCGCCGAGCCGAGCACGATCCGGAGCGCCGTCCGCAGCCGCTCGGACGAGACCCGATCGAAGGTGTCGTAGGGGTGGTGGTACCAGGGCTCGAGGGCGATCGTCTCCGGATCGCGCCAGATGAAGTTCGCCGCCGGGATCCCCGCATCGTGGAAGGGCACATGGTCGCTCGCACCCCGCTGGTAGGGCGCCCGCAGGAGCTCCTCCGGGTAGCCGAGCTGCTCGCGGGCCGCGCGCGCCGACTGCGCCACGAGGTTGTCACCGTCGAGGGTGTTCACGAAGAGCTGGACCTGGTCCTCGCCCGCCGTCCCGATCATGTCCGTGTTGAAGTTCGCGATGATCCGTGACCGCTCCTCGTCGGGGAGCTCCCGAACGTAGTAGCGCGACCCGACGAGCCCCACCTCCTCGGCCCCCACCGCGGCGAAGCGCAGCTCGACGCCGACCGGCACATCGCGCAGCACCCGCGCCAGCTCGAGCATCCCGGCGGTCCCCGAGCCATTGTCGCTCGCCCCGGGCGCCTGCTCGACCGAGTCGTAGTGCGCCGTGAAGATCACGATCGGGGCATCCTCGACCCCCTCCAGCGGGCGGGTCGCAATCACGTTCTGCGAACTCTCGTTCCAGATGATGTGCAGCGCCACCTCCACCTCGCCCGCCTCCCGGATCGCCTCGCCCGTGTCGAGGTTCACCGTCACGAAGGGGATCGAGGGCGCCTCGACGGAGGCCGCAAAGCGCCGCCAGGTCGGGCCGTGCACGATCGCCGCGGCCGCGCCCGCCTCGGCCGCAGCCAGAACCCGCTCGTCGGCCGAGGCCTCGCCCGGCGTGAGAAGAGCGATCTGCCCCTCGACCTCCGCCGGGCACGCTCCCTCGCCACAGTCGACGATGCGCCCGCGCACCCCTCCTTCGGGGGTAAAGAGCGGATAATCGGCCCCGCTCATCCCCTCGACTCGTCCGAAGGCCGGATAGATCCGAAGCCCCTCGGGCTCGAGCACCTCGACGCGCGCCGAGATCCCCGCCCGCGGGAAGCTCTGGATCTCGACCTCGTAGCCGAGCCGCTCGAGCTCCCCGGCAATGTACTCCGCCGCCTCTCGCTCCTCGGGCGAGCTCGCGACCCGGGGCCCGATGTCGACCGAGAGCACGCGGAGGTGGTCCAGCACCCGCTCCACATCGATCGACTCGACGAGCCCGATCTCGCAGGGCGGGGGCGGCTCGACCCGCTCGCCGCACCCGGCGACGACGAGGCCCAGAAGAAAGACCAGAGAGGTGAAGCGGATCTCTCGCATGTTCGATCAGGGGTTCGAGTCATCGGAGGAAGGCACCCCGCGCGCCCTCCCTGTTCACGGATTCATACCCCTTCGGACGGCCCGAGGCAACCCGCCAGCGGAGTGCGCCCCATTCGTCGCGCACACCCGGGAGCAGCGCTCTTCCCATTCTGGCCAGGGGTTGGCACGGGCGTGGGCAGCCGCAGGGAGCCTGGAACTCCAGCACGACACAGCGGGTTCGTGGGGTGGCCGAAGCGCATGGCCCGGGGCACGGCGGCCAAGGATGCACAGCCCCGGGAGACTCGAACCCGGACTTGAGCACTCGACCAATGCAACCCTACGAAGAAGCATGGGAGGCCGGCGCCTCCTTCGACCAGTTCCTCGATGCCGCCGAACACCTCGCGGACCTCTGGCGCTCCGTGGCACGGCGAGTCGTCGCCGACCCGGTGAGCGTGGGGCGGCTCGCGGACTCGGGCGGCGACTGGCGGCTCCTCGTGCTCGCCGATGACTGGTGCGGCGACGGACTCCACCCCCTTGCCATGGCCGCCGCGCTGGCCGAAGCATCCCCGCACCTGGAGCTTCGGATCGTACCTCGAGATCGCTTTCCAACCGTGCGCGATCGACACCTCACGAAGGGGGCGCGCGCGATTCCGATCATGATCGTCCTCGACGGGGAAGGACGGGCGCATGGTCACTGGGGGCCGCGCCCCGCCCCCCTCCAGGCAGAGTTCGAGCTCCGACTCAAGGCACTCCCCCCCGCGGATCGCTTCCGTGAATCCCGTCGGTGGCACGTGCGGGACCAGGGACTCACCGTGGCTCGAGAGCTGGTTGAACTCATCGAGGCAGTAGCCTCGGCCGGACCGCCGGAACGGGCGGTCTCGGTCGGCCCTTAAAAGGCTGTTGAAGAAGTACAGCGGCCCCCGCGAAGGGGTCTTGCGGTCCTGGTCAAGGCGGAGCGCCGACAGCGATGCCGTAGCATCGGTGAGGCGCTCCAACGCCGATCCAGGGCCGCAA